>JAFQDF010000012.1 GCA_017416185.1 Clostridia bacterium | reverse complement strand
ATTTCAGACTGTCGAAAAAGTCGGTCGGACGTGTAAAAGAAATATATTTATAAAACATTTCACCAATTGTTGAATAACAGTAATATATTAATGTTTTCACCTATTGAAATTGATAAGTACTCAAGGACAGCATAAACATCGGGTTTATGCTGTCCTTTCACACTTTTCCGCCAAATCCTCTCTACCGTACTCAGTACGCCTACGAGATGATTTGACGAAAACCTACCTTTCTTTTTCGAAGTCTGACAGCGTGTCGATAGGTTTATCGACACGCTGAAATGCCCACACAAGCGTGTGGGCATTTTATATGATTATTAAAGATTTATTTTTTCGCACCAAAATAACCGTCTATCTCGGCCATTTTAGACATCTGCTTTACGTCAAAGGGACAACGATCCTCACAGTGACCACACTTAAGACAAGCATCTGCCTTGACCGATAGCTTGGTATAATGGTTCGCGGCGATCTCGTCCCCTGCCAGTGCCAGATCGTAATACTTGTTCACCAGACCGATATCTATACCGGCAGGGCAGGGCTGACAGTGGTTACAGTAAACACAGGTACCGGATATCTTGTCAGCAGTAAAGCCGCCGATAACAGAGTAGTCCTTTTCTTCACTTGTGGCTTCAAGGAATTTAAGCACCTGATCAAGATGCTCCATCGTCTGTACTCCGGGGACAGCCACAAGAACTCCGGGACGGTCGATGGCATACTGCAGACACTGAGTGTGAGTCAGAGCTTCACCAAAGGGGGAATGCTCTGCACTAAGCAGCTGACCTGCAAAAAAGGGCTTCATTACAGAGATTCCAATACCTTCTCTTGAGCAACGGCTGAGCAGTTCAAAGCGTTCCTTGACAGAGCCGATACCGTACTCGTCGCCCTTTTCAAAATCATATGCAGGGTTTATGGAGAACATCATCATATCAACCAGCCCCGTATCAATGATGCGGTTGGCAACAGAGGGAGTATGGGAGGAAAATCCGATATGACGGACAACACCCTGTGACTTAAGCTCCTTCAGATAGTCCCAAACGCCTATCTCCACCAGCTTGTCAAAATCCTCGTCCTCGTCCACACAGTGGAGAAATCCAAAGTCCACATAGTCGGTGCCGAGAGTGTCAAGCTCCCAGAGAAAGGTCTTTTTGATCGTCTCAAAATCACGGCACCAGCCGTATTCGCCCTTTTCATCATAGACCGCACCGAAATGAACCTGCAAAAACACCTGCTCACGCCTGCCGGCAATGGCACGGCCAAAGGGTGCGTAGGTGGCACCGGCGGTACACATATCAAAGAAGTTTATTCCGTGATCTATGGCTTTGCGGATGATAGCCTCTATTTCATCGGCAGGTGTCTGTCCGATACCGCCAAGTCCGAGACCCAGCACGCTGAATTTTTCATTTTCACTTCCGTGAGGTAGTTTTCTGTATTCCATAGGTAATTCTCCTGTTATCTCAACTTAGTTTCTGCTTACTGCCGAGAGCATAGAATGCCACGGCGGAAGCGGCAGCAACGTTCAGAGAGTCTACCCCGTGATACATAGGTATTTTTACGGTATAATCGCAGTCGGATATGGTTTGGTCAGAGAGTCCGTCCCCTTCGGTTCCCATCACCACCGCAAGCTTTTCTTCTGCATTCAGTTCGGGGTCATTAATGGAAAGGGAATTGTCCTTCAATGCCATAGCTACGGTCTTAAAGCCCAGCCCTTTTATTTCGGCAAGACTGTCATCAGGCAAAAACGTCCATTCGATCTGAAATACGGTGCCCATACTGACCCTTGCTGCACGTCTGTACAGAGGATCCGAGCATCCGGGAGTCAATAGTACCGCATCCATACCGAGAGCAGCTGCCGAGCGGATTATAGCCCCCACGTTTGTGGGATTCATAACCTTGTCAAGTATGACAATTCTGCTTTTGTCTTTGCAGATTTCGCTGACAGTAGGTAGTTTTTTTCTTCTCATGGCACACAGCATACCACGGGTAAGCTTGAAGCCGGTAAGCTGTGTCAGAATATCAAACTCCGCACAAAAAACGGGAATGTCACCTATCCGTTCAAGAATAGACTTGCCCTCGCCCTCGATATGCTTCTTCTCCATAAGACAGGACACCGCCTCATATCCCGCATCAAGAGCCCGTTCTATAACCTTCGGGCTTTCCGCTATAAACATCCCCTTTTCGGGAAATTCTCTGTTCAAGAGCTGAACCTCACTCAGCCGTGCATACACGTCCAGCTCAGGAGCTTGAAAATCTGTTATTTCTATAATATTATTCATACTGTTCTCCATTATGTTGCTGTATATATTATAGCTTTATAATCTCCGAGTGTCAAACATTTCTTTTGAAAATTAGCTAAAGTTTATTGTTGTTCTTAGGTAATGTTTTTGTTGTAAAATGATTTGTGTAAAGGTATTGAGGAAAGTCAAAATCTATGGTACAATACTAAATAGAATCACTGAAAGGTATAACAATTCCATATGAAAAAACTCAAACAAAACCGTACGGCGAGCTTTGTTGCCGTCGCGTTAGTCTACATATTAGCCGCAGCTGTCGGAGTATGCGTTTACAGTAAGCTGACCTTTGATTGGTGGCTGTCTTTGCTTATCGCAGACGTAGCGGCAACGGTTGTTACCTTTATATTCAGCCTTGTTTTTAATAATGCATCGGTCTATGATCCATATTGGAGCGTTCAGCCGCCTGTTATCCTTGTAGCCTTTGCGGTGGGAAAGGATCTGACAGGCTTTGGCCTTCTGCTTCTCTTTGTCGTATCCTTCTGGGCGATACGACTGACAGTAAATTGGGCATATACCTTTGCTGATCTCAATCATCAGGATTGGCGCTATACCATGCTCAAGGAAAAGATGGGAGCGTTCTATCCCATCATCAATTTTGTGGGAATACATATGGTACCTACCCTTGTGGTTTATGGTTGCATACTGCCCGGTGTATATGCCATCCGTGAGGGAGTTTCGGGAAATGCATTAAGCACGCTTTTTCTCACCCTTTCGTTTTGCGCAGCAATTATGCAGGGTGTAGCCGATATTCAGATGCACAGCTTCAGGAGACATCGTGACGGAGCTTTTAACCGACACGGTCTGTGGGCATATTCCCGCCATCCAAACTATCTTGGCGAGATCCTTATGTGGTGGGGTGTCGGTCTTTCGGTGGCTTATGCAAGCCCTTCAGCATGGTATCTTTTAGCAGGTGCCTTTGCGAACACCTTGCTCTTTATCTGTGTCAGCATTCCTATGGCAGAGGGCAGACAGTCTCAAAAGGAAGGCTACGACGAATACAAAAAGCAGACAAGAGTACTTTTACCTGTAAAGAAGTGAAGGAGTTTATATGAACAATAATTACGAAAACGAAGCTCGTAAACGTTGGGAAAATACAGATGCTTACCGCGAGCATTCCGAAAAAACAAAGAACTATACAAAAGAAAAATGGGAAAAGGCAAATGACGGTCTGATGGTTGTATTTGCCGAGTTTGCTGCTTGCAAATCAAACCGTTTTGCTACCGATTCCGAAGAAGCACAGAAGCTTGTTTCCAAGCTGAAATCACACATCACTGAAAACTACTATAACTGTACGGACGAGATTCTTGCAGGGCTTGGTCAGATGTATGTGGGTGACGAGCGTTTCAAGAACAACATCAACAAAAACGGTGACGGAACTGCCGAATACGCGGCAGAGGCTATTGCCGTATACTGTAAAAGATAAAATATAAATGCCGTCATGAAATTATTCCTGACGGCATTGTGTTTGATTTTTAAACTCATTATACGGTGTAGTTAAAACTATGCCGTTTTCTAAGGTAAATTCAGTATATTTACCCACTGCGTTGTCGGGGAGTGTGGCTTGGTTCTTGTCAGGATCAAGATCAACGATCTGCCAGTCTTGTTCCATAAATGTGTTACGTAGGCCGTGTTTTTCACGGTTGGTATAGGTCATTTTTTCGGTTATGTAGAAAAGACGAATTGATTTTGTCTTTACACTGCACGAATATTTTACGGTATTCCCTGCGTATTCTGCCGTAACTTCGGGGATCCTATTTCCTGCGAGGACCTCATCTGCAAACCAATAGCTTTCCTTGGGCGTATAAGCGCAGGAATGAGAGTGTCCCATATTATGGATCATAGAAAGACAGGTGTTAGAATTGCCTTGTTTGGTATCCTGATACGACATAGAATTTGAGTTGACCGAAAAGCAGCAGTCGTCATTCCAGCAGAGCCACATCACGGGAATTTTAACACGGTCAAATCTCTTTTCGGCATACCATTTCTGCGTACCGGGAACGTTGAATATTTTATCAAGACCCGAGTGTCCGCAACCGAGATAACCAGAGCCGTAAATAGGTATGGCAAAAGCAAAGCGAGGGTCATAACCTATGGTTATAGCGGCAATAATTCCACCCCAGGAAATACCGCATATTCCGATCCGATCACTGGTTACTCTTTCGTCACGGTGAAGCAGGTTGTTGGCAAGAATAACAGAAGCCACAGCATGATACATCCATTGATCCTTTATCGGTATATCCGAATCAGCTATATGTGTGGTGCCGGGGGTCTCAATATATCCTTCCTTGTGGAAAGGATGGACCAGCTTGTGTACCATACATTCACTTCCATGGCCTTCACAAAGGGGCATAGGTTGGCAAGGGAAAAATCCGTCGGTAGACATAGCTATGGCGGCATATCCGTGTTCATTCCACTTTTTTATCCATACGTCATCGGGATGCCCTCCTCCGCCGTGAACAAGAACAACGGCAGGTACAGGCTTTTGCGTATTTTCAGGAAAGCCGATATGCGCAAATATTCTTGTAGGCTTGCCTTTATACATAGCACCGTTATATGTAATCGCTTTTATTCTATGAAAACATATTCCGTTATATTCACCCTTGCAGTCATATTCGGGGAAATATTCCACATCGGGGTCAATTCGAAACAAATCGTCAAAAGAAATCATGACTATCTCCATAGTTATTTGTTTTTTGTTGTAATATTTTTTAAATATTATATCATAAATGTGTTATAAAAACAACGCTGAACATAAAATACCGCAACTTAATCGACTATAATTGACTTTTTACTACTTCCGCGATAAAATATAGTTAGTGTAAATAAGGCTTTTTGGGGTAAGATATGGCTTCAAGTGAAGAATATTTGAAATTTATATTAGAACAGTTATCAGAGCTTAATGAAATTACATACAGAGCGATGATGGGCGAATATATCGTATACTATCGCGGTAAGATCATAGGCGGCATATATGATAACAGATTGCTTGTTAAACCTACAAAACAAGCAGTTTTGCTTATGCCTGATGCAACCTATGAGCTACCTTACGAAGGCGCAAAGGAGATGTTGTCGGTGGATGTTGATAATAAGGATCTTTTAAACAAGCTTTTTAATGCTATCTATCCGGAGCTTCCCGTACCAAAGAAAAAGAAATAAAAAACAGGTGGTAAATACAATGTGGAATAAATTATACGACGCGGCAATTAATATTCAGAACGATCGTGTTATATCGCCCTTTATAGAGGCGGGCGGAGTTGCGGCGGCAATTCTCACAAAGCAGGGAAATATCTACGTTGGTGTCTGTATAGACACAGCCTCCGGTCTTGGAATGTGCGCGGAGAGAAACGCTATGGCAAATATGATAACAAACGGTGAAAGTCAGATCGACAAGGTGGTCGCTGTTATGCCTGACGGCAAGGTAGGTTCACCCTGCGGGGCTTGTCGTGAGTTTATGATGCAGCTTGATAAGGACAGCGGAGATATCGAAATTCTCCTTGACCTCGAAACCGAAAAAACAGTAAAACTTAAAGACCTCGTTCCCGACTGGTGGGGGCATGAGAGGTTTGATAAATAACTAATTGTAAGAATTACGTAGTATACACTAATAATCATTAAAGAGGTAACTGCTATGGGAAAAGTATCAGTAAAGAAGAATAAAAACATATATCAGTTAACACGTGAAAATCTTGGGTTAAGCAGAGCAGGTGCTGTGAAGTATATTCCCGGGGATCCGAATTTCCCTGGAATGGATGGTATACCCGAATACCGTCTTGTAAAAATAGAGGACGGTACTGCACCGATTCAGCCTGCCGATGTTGTTGCTATGGCAAAACGATATAACCAACCTGAACTACGTAATCACTACTGTTGCCATGAATGTCCTATAGGGCAGATAGATGCACCTGAAGTAACCTTTAAGGGCAGTATTCATGAAATACTGGTCAGCATGGCGGTGTCTTTAAAAAATGTAAATCATAATAAGATCAGACTTATGGAGATACTTGAGGATGGCGAGGTTCAGGAGGATGAAGCTGAGGATTTCGATAAGATATCTGAGGAGCTGGAACATATCTCAATGACCATTGAAGCTTTGCAGCTATGGTGCGAAAAGATGAAGGTTCGTCCCGACAAAAAATAGAATATATGTTACAACAGCGTTCCGTAATAGAACGCTGTTGTTGTTTTACTGAATCAGTGAAAATAACCCTGCTTATTTTATTGATCTTGTTATTTCGATTTGTTTGTATAGGTGGTATTATATAGACACAAAGAAAGAGAATTCAGTGAAGATCACGAGGTGATAAAATGAACGTAAGACAGCGAATATTAGCCCTGCGGCTTTTGGAAAAGCAAAAGAAAAATCCTGAATATGCAAAGAAAATCGGTATAGAAGTTAAAATTAATAAATTATTTGATATTAAGGAGAATGCAAATGACTAAAAAAGAAGCTTGTCACAGATTGGCAGATATTAATGAAAAAATATCCGAACTTGAGGATTTGTTGTTAGATGTCGAAAGTAGATTACGTTGGGATGATGAAAGCAGGAGAGAATGGTATCTTGAGAGAAAATCCGAACTGTTAGCTGAATTGGAGCGTTACAAACAAGAACACGATTCTTTTATTAGCGAATATGGAGATATTATTTATTCTTGAATAATTATAAGGTTATATATGTTGTTATAAAACTATATTGGTTGTAGGGATAAGGGAGAGTTATAAATGGGTAAGGAAAATAAGAAAATCAGTTTAAACGATCGGATTACATATTTTTATATTAAGAACATTAAGAAATGGATGTTTTGTCCAGCGTGTCAAAAAGGCAAAATGACATTTAGTAAAAAGAAGGGGATTTGGGTATGCGAAGATTGTGGATATCATTTCTCTGAAGAGTATTTCTTAGATGATTGTGTGTTTTGGTTTTGTGATGAGTGTGAAGCATATTTGAATAATCAGGATGGGTTTGATAAAAAATCAACGAGACACATCTGTCGCAAGTGTGGGTACGAGAACGATATAACATTCAACAATATAAAGGGTGTTTGCTCTGATTGTGGAAAATTATTATCAGATCCAAATGCAACCTTATGTGTTGATTGTAGACAAACACGTAGAGATAAAGCTAAAGAATGGATAATTAAAGCAGGGAAAATCGTTGGTATAGCGGCCGTTGCGGTTGGTGCTACATATCTTGCATCAAAGATATCGGATGATAATGAACCGGACGTGGACTATTCACCTAATGTGGAAGATGACGATGAAGACGACGATGTTGTATATGGGCTGGGTGAAGGTATATTTCCAAGATGTAAAACGTGCGGGGCTGAAATGACCGAGTTTGACGGTTGGGCATGGTATACCTGTCCTGTGTGTGAGGATAAAGTGAGAATTATAGAAGGAAAAGAAACTTGGTACAATGAGATATTTGGAAAAGGAAAAAAACAACATTCATCTGATTTCGAGCTCGCTGATTTCTGCAGAGGCGGAGATTTAAGCGAGGATTAAGCACACGATTTTAAGCTGATTTACCTCAAATAAAAGCATCCCGAAAGGGTAAAACCAACCCTAATGGGATACTTTTTCGCACCTATTTCACTACCCAAAATTAGGCGAAAATGGGCTGGAAATTGCAATAAAAAATCCGACAAAGCTTTGTGGCAAAAGGCTCTGTCGGAAAAGTGTTGGAAAATCGATTTTTACAGGAAATATTAAAGCTAAACATCGATTCACAACGGTTTCCAGATATTTTGAAAGGCTGCCATCCGGCAGCCTTTCTGTCATTATATCATTCATTCGATCGTTTCAAAATCCAACATCGCATCCGCACTTGCTTTCACGGTATAAAAGCTGTAGCAGACCGAGCCGTAGGCAGATTTTGAGCCGTTCCAGTTGGCTGTCACTTCGTAAATATAATCCCCGTCCTTAAGCTCGATAAAGATGTTTCCGTTTTCAAAATCCACCGGGATCTTTTTGCTTTCTGCTTGTGAATTACCCCAGCTTTTTGCAGACCAACAATGGACTGACACGGTATCAGGTATAAACTCATTTGGTGAAGCCCCGAACTGAAGCCGCGCACCTAAAGGATATATGCTTGAATAGGTTGTGGGTACAAGAGCCAACATAGGCATATGCTCCTTAAGTACCAAGGGGTGACTGCTGTCTGCGTTTAAGGTAACCGCTTTCCCGTTTTCGTCGCTGTAAGTCCAGGATAACGTACCCTTCATTGCTTCAATATCCGTATCGTTTGAGACAACATACAGCTCAGGAGGCTCTCTTAACACCGGTACGGTGGGGATAACAGGCTCCAAGCCGTGGTTCAGAACTGCATCAAATTCGGTACAGTCTTTAGCAGATTCACTTGATACCGCAACGGTAATAAACCATCCCGACAACGCATCGTCCACAGCTTCAGCCCCCGTGGTCTCCTGTATATGAATACAGAAATACTCTTCGTCTATGTTTATGCCCTCCAAGGCAAAACGGTGAGTCGAGTTGGGCGAATCAACGTAAACCAGAAAGAGACAGCTACCCTCGAAAAAATTCTCGGTATATTTTTTGGTGACTTCGTTGAAGGAAGGAATCTCGTCATAGCCGCTGTCCATTACAAACTCATCCGCAAAATCCGTTTTGAACCTTTCAAGTGCCTCGAGGTTATCAAGCTTATATATCGGCAGATGACGAACGCTTGAATCGGGAAGCTTTTCAGGGTTCAGGGTGTCGCGGTATATCTTGTTTGTTTTTGGTGTGTTTGCATAAGAGACCTCAAAGTCATAAACCGTAAGCACAGGCTCTTCTTCCTGCTCTGACGCAGGTGGTGAACCGTCCTCTGGATTCTCTGCTGAGGGAGCTTTCTTGACGTTGTTGAATACCTCAATTCCGAGCATTTCAATTATGACCCCGTCCTCGTAGCTGACGTTGCCCTCGGTAGGTGCAAGACGGTGAACGTTGGAAATGCTGTATAAAACGGCTTGATATTTTACCGTACCTCCGTCCTTGAGCCGCATAGGTATAGGAATGATCAGAACGGCAATAAGCAGAATTATAGCTGTTATGGTAATTTTCTTTTTCATGTCGGGCCCTCCTTATAATAGTCTCGGGATACTATCTTCACTTATATAACTACCTTTTTATTGCGTTTGGTTACACTTTTGCTGAATTTCAGATAATAAATAAAAACACCCGTCATTAATTATCACAAATCGTTACGGTTTTTGACCTGCTGTCTGAATTTATTATAACAGATCGTTTTGACTTTTTCAATGAAAAATGAAGCACAGTGTTGTCGCTGTGAAACAAAGCGCATTTTCGTTTTGGTTGCACAGGCAGGGAAGGCTGCCCTCAATGAAATCAGTGCGAACAAATCCCACCACCGTCGCATAGTCGCACTTGGAAATCGAACCGCGTCCCGTTGCGGTACCCGACTCTGACTTCGCAAATATAATTTGCTCGTCATCGTCGACCGCTGCCACTGCGACTCGCCAAGAGCCGCGTAAACGCGGTTGCTCCCTTGCACACCGTTGCGACGGTAGTCACTCGCCTCCCTGCATCCGCCACCGGCGGCCGGCTCGTTCCCCTCCGGGAACCCGTCGGTCACAGAAACAAACTCTATTTTCATAACCAAAACGAAAAGGACACCGTTTGGTGTCCTTTTCATTTTGGTTGCGGAGACAGGGATCGAACCTGCGACCTCCGGGTTATGAGCCCGACGAGCTGCCTCTGCTCTACTCCGCGATATTTAAGCCGATCTTTGTTTGACCGGCTTGGTGCCGGAAACCGGGATCGAACCGGTACGGGAAACTAATCCCACGGGATTTTAAGTCCCGGGCGTCTGCCAGTTCCGCCACTCCGGCGTCTTTTTCAGTGCTTGAATATTATAGCACACTTAAAATCCTTTGTCAAGTATTTTTTATTTTTTATTGATTATTGTTGATTTCTGTGGTACAATTACACTATATTATATTACCCTTTTGGAGAAGTTATACATAATGAGTATGAAAAAAATTATTATTGCTCCCGATTCATATAAAGGAACCCTGTCTGCCCGCAAGGTTTCCGAGACTATAAGCCGTGCGGTAAAGGACGTGTGTCCTGATTGTGAGACGGTTCTTATGCCGATTGCCGACGGCGGAGAGGGAACTATAGATGCTCTGGGTGCCGAGAAGGTACCCGTACAGGTTAAGGGTTCTCAGTTTGAAAACGTTGACAGCTTTTACGGAGTGTTGGGTGATACTGCGGTCATAGAGCTTGCCGCCTGTGCGGGACTGCCTATGGCGGTCCGCCTTGAACCCGAAACTGCCACTACCTTCGGTGTCGGACAGCTTATTTTGGCTGCTCTTGATGCGGGCTTTAGAAAATTCATCGTCGCTCTCGGCGGCAGCTCCACCAACGATATGGGCTGCGGAATGGCGGCGGCGCTGGGTGTAAAATTTCATAACAGAGGGGGCAGAAGCTTTGTTCCGTCAGGTGTTTCTCTTGCTCACGTTGACCGCATTGATGCATCGGGTCTTGACCCCAGAATTGCAGAATGCGAATTCGTAACGATGTGTGATATAGACAATCCTCTTTGCGGACCAAAGGGAGCATCCTATGTATTTGCGCCACAGAAGGGTGCAAGGGCTGATGTTGTTCCTGTGCTTGACTCGGCAATGAAGCACTGCGCCGAGGTGGTAAAGCGTGACCTGGGAGCAGACGTTGCCGAACTTCCCGGTGCGGGTGCGGCAGGCGGCTGCGGCGGCGGAATGGTTGCATTTTTCGGTTCCAAGCTTCGTTCGGGTATTGACGTTGTGCTTGATACTAAGAATTTTGACCGAGAGCTTGAAGATGCCGATCTTGTGTTTACCGGAGAGGGAAAGTTCGATTCCCAAAGTATGGACGGAAAGGCGATATCGGGTATAGCCTCCCGTACGAAGGCAAAGAATATTCCCCTCATAGTTCTCTGCGGTGCGGCAGAAGAATCGGAAGCCTGCTACGATATGGGTGTCAGTGCTGTGTTCTCGATTCAACGAAAAGCTCTGTCCTTTAAGGAGGCAAGACTGATAAACGAACCCTCACTTTACAGAACTGCATACAATGTTATGAAACTGCTTAATATTTAAAATTGATGACAATTTTCGTTGATAATTTCACCGTGTTCAATTAATTGAACACGGTGCTTTCATATATAGGATTTGCGTTGTGGTGTGTAATAGATTAAGGTGTTATTTTACACTACAGAGAACAGTTTGGGTACTGTTACTTACCGCTTTCCAACCTTGGGTTGTTTAATGCACCTTGGAAATATCCTTTTGGTATATGGAAAAGTAGGATGTTTATGATATAATTAAAACGTGATCACAAAACATATTTTGAGAGGTTGTATAATGAACATAGGTGAAAATATATATGAGCTGAGAAAAGCAAATAAGCTTACGCAGGAACAGCTTGCAGCAAAGCTCAACGTATCTGAGCAAGCGGTATCAAAATGGGAAAACGGACTTTGCGCTCCCGATGTTAGCCTGTTTCCTCGGATGGCAGAATTATTTAATGTTTCTATTGACCGTATCTTCGGATTTTACCGTTACAGCTACGAGGACGACGTTAAAAAGATCGTCAAGTCAGCTGATGATTCTATGGATACCTACAAGGAGATAGAAATAATAAGCGAAGGACTGCAACGATACCCTAACAGCCCCGACCTTAAGCTGTATCTTGCTTTTTCTCTTTCTATGGTGAACCGTATTTCAAAGGACGTCGGAGAAAAGAAGGATGCTGTCAAAAAAGCGATAGTTCTGTGCAATGAAGTCATAGATAATTGTAATGACATAAAACATATCGACCGAGCATTGGATATGCTTCAAATGATATATACCGAGACAGGTGAATACGACAAGGCACTTGAGGTTATTGGAAAATTAAGCTCTGACAGTTACAATCACATAATAGTCGGCAGAGTTGATCTTTTATACAATAAAGGTGAATATGACAAACAGCTCAAGGAAGGACAGACTAATCTTTTTAAGTGTTGGATGGCTATGGGGCGCGTGCTCGACTCGCTCAGCTCTTCCTTTATGATAAAGGGTGAATATCAAAAAGCCACCGAGTATATACGAGCACATTTAAAATTGCTTTCTGTGTTCGATGAAGGCTGTCCCGATTTCTATGCTACCCACAAAATATGGGCGCAGGAAAAGGAAGCAAAATGCTATATGCGTATTGGGGACAAAATTAAATGTCTTGAAACATTGAAAAAGGTCATAAAGCTTGCAGAGGACGTGCGCAATGTTTCAAAATCTCCAAGCTTTGAGATATCAAAGCGAAATCCGACCTATTTTTCCGAACTTATCGACAGTAATGCCTTAGAAGAATATATGTCGGATGTGTTTGCGGACAAGCTGTTGGCTCAATATGACGGATTTTTCGGAGAGGACAGGGAGTATGCGGATTTCAAAAATACGGTAGTCTGAACATACATTGTTCGTATTTTTCTACCATCGGTAGAATGATTAGAAATATATCAAATCACTATTGACAGACAAGTGATTAGATGTGTATAATATCATTAAAGGGATCCCATATAACAAAGGAGAAAAATATGAACGCTACCGAAATTTATGAAGCACTCTGTGTGCTTGCAAAGAGCTTATATGATGAATGTACCCAAAGATTAAACTCGGTTCCCCATCAAAACAAAACCGAACGCAAGGCATTGTTATTGGAACAGGGAATGTACGGTCTGAGTCTGAGAGCGGGGCTTATGTATATGACCTTATCCGATGATAAGGCAAGAGACGTTATCAAGGTCAGACAGATCGTGTTTGAGCGGATAACCAAAGAAGAATACCCTCAAATTTATTCTCAGTATGAAATGATGTGCGATGAAGAAAAGCAATGTATGGTCTCTGCACTTCAAGGTGAGGTGTTTTTAAGAACACAGACCTACAATAAGGATATAGCAGAGCTTGAATATGCACAAAGTAAGGGACTCTGCGACAAGGTGTTTGAACTGAAAATAAAGACAGGCGCACTTGAAAATGTCTTTAATACGTGGAGCGATTGGCGAAGGGAAAACGGAATTTATCCCAATGTTCGTTTGGAGGGGTGTGATGGAGAACAGAGTTGAGATATTAAAGCTCTTGGCAGATGACACAAGGTTGAAGATACTGAACATACTGCTCGGTGAGGATTCTTACGTTGAGAAAATAGCCTGTGATCTTGGGCTGACACCTGCTACGGTGTGTTACCATCTCAAAAAGTTAGAGAGCGCGGGTATAGTTAATTGCAGCCGCTCGCAATTTTATATCATATATTCGATCAACCGTGAGATATTCGAAAAGCCATTGTATGAGCTTGTGAGGTTTGAGTCTGCCGTTGACCCGGAAGAAAGATATAAGAAAAGCGTTATATCAAATTTCTTCAAATGCGGAAAGCTTATCAATTTGCCTAAACAGCAAAAAAAGCGAGAGATAGTTTTGCGAGAGATAGCGACCGCCTTTGAAAAGGGCAGGGACTATGCCGAGGCTGATGTGAATACTATAATACACCTTTATTCCTATGATCATTGTACCATTCGCCGTGAAATGATAGGCTTTGGTATTATGGAAAGGGAAAACGGCATCTACCGATTGAAAGATGAATAGAATTAATATTTCACATAGGTTAAGAAGTTACCGAAAGCAGCGGAGTCTGACACAAGAAGCCTTTGCGGATCTGATCGGCGTATCCCCGCAAGCGGTATCAAAGTGGGAAAGGGAAGAGTGTTATCCCGATATTACCCTATTACCCGAATTGGCAGAATTGCTTGATTGTAATATAGATGATTTTTTCGATAAAATACCGCCCCCGTTTTGAGGGCGGTATTTATATATACTATCGTAATCAATATAAGGGTAAATTTCCTGTCAGTTCGTCTGCAATCTCCGAGGGCAGAGGTTCAAGGGCAAGACAGGTCTTGGTAGGTTCACCGTGAAATTCTGTCATTCCCGCGTCGGTTATGACAGCGGCTATGATGCTTTTTTCTTTTGCCGTGGCTGCTATATTCAACAGTTCTTCCTCCGAGTCAACATAAACGCATATCTTTGCGCATCCGTAATTAAACCAGTCGGACAGGGGAGTATTCTCTTTGCCTTCGGTGTTGAGCATCATTCCCTCATCTGTCATAACAAGGTCGTTTAAACGGTCCTCTTTTTTTAATGCCATAAACAGAGCCTCTGTACAAGCGTGACCCGCTTGTGCGGCGATCTTACCTTTTCTCATCTTCAGATCGCGTCTCATAACTATCATCATTTTTGATCTATACATTATTTACACCTTGTCTTTCTTAGAGTTTCAACTATAAAATTATGCTTTGAGCTTGTATATTTTTCTCTGTTCATATCGGGGATGGAAACAAGAGATTCTTTCAGAGCTTCATATTCCTTTGCTATCTCGGGATTGGCGATAAGATAATCTCTGAAATTAATATAATCCCGCCATTCCGGGTTTGCTGTTTTCACAACGTGGATAAAATGAGTTTGCAATTCTCCCGTGCCGTCATAGTAGCTGCCCGAGGCAAAAAGCAGCTGCCACTTGTGTATGTCCGGCAGATAATAAAAGCCTGCCTTCCGCAAATTCTCTTCCAAAGTAAGCACCCTGTCAAAGCTGTCAACAGCCACCGCAATATCAATGATCGGCTTTGCTTTTATCGTAGGAACAGAGGTACTGCCGATGTGGGCGATATCAATTATAATATTCCCAAAAATTTCTTTAAGACGGCAGATGGTATTTTGTGCTTCTGTCTCCCATTCCTTTTGGTGAGGATACAAAGCAACCTCACCGCGTTTTAATCCAAGCATAATTTGACCTCGATAAATTTGTTGATATTATTATATATCTTATATCATAATTGGTCAAGTAGTAAAGGCATACCTCAGCATTGCATTTTAAAAAAGGAAACACTTGCCATATGACAGGGCAAGTGTTCTGTTTTATTGTTCAATATAGGTTCTGGCATAGTTTTGGTAAAGGTCGTCAGGATGTCTTGAGTAGACGAAAATCGGTTCATTACAGCTTTCTTCGTAGTACAGATTTCCGTTTTTGTCATAATGAGCCGTATGTGACTCCATACCGTTTTTATCACGGTCTATTTTAAGCTGTTGCATGAGATCACCGTTGTAGTCGTAGTATGAAATGCTTATCGGATTTCCCATATCGTCGTACTCGGTTTCCGTCTTTTCATCGGGTTCGCCACCCATATACCGCTGCCGGAGTGTAAGATTTTCTTTTTCGTCGTATTCAAATCTGAATTCGTCGTACAGAAGTCCCTCTTCATTGTACGCAAGCTCGGTCAGCATCCTGCCGTTATTGTCATATGTACGCTCATATTCTCTGTAATATTTGATATCACTGTTTCCGTCATAAGTGATACGAAGTACCAGAGCATTATCTTCGTTATATTTATAGGTATCTTCGTATATACTTTCGCCGTATTGAAAGTAGTTGTATTTATGTGTTACGTTACCCGATTCATCGTACTCATATTCTTCCTTTTGAACGAGGACATCTTCACCGTCAAAAAGTGCTTCACTTGTGATATTGAAGTTTTCATCATATGAGTACTCATATTTGCTGGTTACTTCTTCATTTTCGTTGTAGATTATATAAGCCTTCAAGAGGTTGTTTTCGTAATATTCGTATTCTACTTTACCGGCACAGTCACCGTTTTTGTCATATCCTTTTTCAAGTATGATATTGCCGTTATCATCAAACATGTAATCATACTTGAAGCTGTAGAGCGAAACCTCGTTTTTTATATAATCGTACGTATTACCGTTTTCATCCCGCAGATATTCAATCGTAGACGTTACGTTTCCGTTTTCGTCATAGTACGTATATACCGTTTCTTTGTAACTGATATAAATATGCTTAAGCAGATCATCGGCATTTTCGTAACCCTCGCATTTTTTCAGATTGTAATATGCATTTTCATAATCCCCTTCGTTGAAGGCGGATATTCCAAGGGAATAATATGATTGAATGTCATCGGAGTTGTTTTCTGTTTCGGGTTTATCGCCGGGGTACTTTGAACAGCCGAGCAATAAGGAAACTGTTGATGACAACAATATGAATACTGTTAACGTAATCAAGGTCGATTTTTTCAATAACATATTGCTTTTACCTTCTCTTTTTGTTTTCTTTTTCCAACTGTTTTTTCAGAAATTCGATGCGTTTTTCCATTTCGGCTTTCTTTTGAATATTCTTTTCCAGAGTTTCCTTGGAACCGTCTTTCTTGAAGGAATAGCCGATGCCGAAGATGATAAGAAATACTCCCGAAAATAGGATAAATGGGTGGGCTAAGTTCTGTCTGATAATAAAGGGAACGACACATATTATACCCACAAAGATAAGGCACAGGCCGGTTGGCCAGCCAACGTTTTTACGCCTGGTTTGGATATGTGCTGCAACTGATTCGAGAGATTCGATCTCTGCAACAATATTGCGGTGTGTACGCTCGTTTGCTTCTTTGTCTGAAAAATACTTGTAGCGTTCACTTGCATGTATCTCATATTCGGATGAATACTTCCAATCCGACATTTCGTGGAAGATGTCTGCAGCTTTTTTATAATCATTGTAATCATCACTGTTCATCAATGATACAGCGTGATTGTATAGGTTTTCTATGTTTATGTTACATTCTTCCGAAAGCTCATTGGAATCCTTGTATTCCATGTTACGTCCTCCGTTGTCAGAGTCTTATTTTCTTAAGCGCATCCACAAACTCGCAGTACATATACAGACTTCCTAAACCAAGCAGAGGTCTGTTTTCTTTTTTTGAGTCGGAATATGCCTTTTCCATAGCAGAATCCATACTGTCAAAGGCGTATGCCGTGACACCCTGTTTGTTAAATGCCTCGGCATAGTCTTTGGAAGAAAGGGAACGGCTGTTGTCGGGAGTTACACAATAGACGGTATGAACTATCGGCTTTATGAGCGAACAGATATAATCATAGTCCTTATCCGCCATAACTCCGCTTATGATATTTATTTTATCCTCAAAAAGCTCCTTTACAGTGTTGACCGCTGCCTCTACCCCTTGAGGATTGTGACCGCCGTCATAAATGACGATAGGCTCGGCAGACAAGACCTCAAATCTTGCAGGCCAGACGGTCTCGCATACACCCTTGTGTATAGCTTCGCGCTCAATTCCTAATATTTCGGCACAGCTTACGGCAAGCATAGCGTTACGGGGCTGATAGCCGCCCACAAGCTTTAATTTAAAGGGCTTTCTGTAACCTGTTACGTAGAAGGATGCACCGTCAAGGCTGAGGTTGATATCCCTTAATCTGCTGTAATCGCAGGGGCGGGCAAGGGAAGAGGTGTCCTCAATTATTTTCGCACAGGAATCGGGCATCATACCGTAGATAACGGGACAGCCTTCCTTTATTATTCCTGCCTTTTCGGTGGCGATCTTTTCAAGAGTATCACCTAAAATAGCGGTGTGGTCAAGGGCAATGCCTGTTATGACCGAAAGCAGAGGCTTCTTTATAATATTGGTAGAATCAAGCCTGCCGCCCATACCGCATTCAAGGACCACGATATCGCATTTCTGCTCGTAGAAATAAAGGAATCCCGCGGCTGTTATAAGCTCAAATTCTGTAGGCGGATCCTCCATAGAATCGGCAAGAGGTTTTATAACCTCGATTATATGTGCAAGGTCATCGTCACTTATAGGCTCACCGTTTACAGCCATACGCTCATTGAAGCGGTAAACATAAGGGGAGGTAAAGGTGCCGACCTTATATCCCGCATTTATGAGGATACGTGTCAGCATAGAGGACACAGAGCCCTTACCGTTGGTGCCTGCAATATGGATAAATTTCATTTTATCCTGAATGTTATCCATTTTGTTACACAGCTCGGTTATTCGCTCCAGCCCGGGACGGCTGCCAAGCCAGCATATTGAATGGATATATTCTATAGCTTCGGTATACGTCATTTTGATATCATCCTTTTGACGGTAGAGTTGTTTGTGATAACAAGGAGCAGAAAATACTCAATTATTGCTATCACGGTGTAAAGAGGAACACGCAGCCAAAGCTGAACTACAGGTGTTCCGTATGCGATCATAAAGGTCGCTGATTTTATAAGCATATTACCTATTATATGTGGAATAAGAACCGAAAATGCGAGCTTTATATAATCTTTTTTTAAAGGCAAAAGCATACTCATAAACCCTGCAAAAAGTCCTACACAGCCCGCACCTAAAGTAACCCCCGGGAGCCAGCCGCCGCCATAGACCACAAGTCCGCTTATAAGATCGGCACAGACACCTACCGCAAAGCCTACGACAGGTCCGAAAACATAGCCCGAAAAGATTATAGGCAGGTTTTCAAAGCTTATTCTGAGAAACGGAGCTATGGTGAAGCTCTTACAGATAAACGCGATAATCGTGGTAAGCGCACATAGGATAGCTGAAGCACATAATACCTTAATGCTGCCGAAAAGCTTGATTTTGTTTTCTTTTTTCAAAATAAAAATACCTCCTTTGCTCCGCGGCACGGTGCCGCTGCCGTAATCGAGAATGATCTTAATCGGTACCCACTTGTTAAGTGCCCGATTTGAAGAATCCCGTAGCAAAAAAGGTATAAAACGATATACGATTTTTTATTGAAGCGGGATGCAGAGACCGTACCGCAGGCAACGCCTTTCGTACGTCGGACAACTCCCCGTTCCGACATCACTTCACGCAGGGTCTCTTACTCTTCGGGTAAAATTATACAACTTTAATTTGTTGTTGTCAATAGGTGCTTGAAAATCACCGTTATTTTCTCAGCATCCGCCCATTTTTGTCCAATTATACTCATATGACGAAAAGTTGGTTAAATTTTTCACAATTTTTGTCGAATTTTTTGCGTGAAAAAGGCTGCAAACTGTTGATTAATATTTGTATCTGTGATATAATAAAGTGGTTATTTATTTAACAAAGGTTAGTTTGCCTTATCCGTAACTTATACTTGTATTATACGGATTCGGTCAGGCTTTAGGTTAAAAACATTTAAGATTCAAAATATATGAAACGAGGACTTTCAAATGAACAAAATTACTGTTATCGGCTCCGGAAGCGTAGGCTCAACCATCGCCTACACTATGATAACCCAGGGTATAGCATCTGAGGTCGTTATGATCGACATCAACGGTGAAAAGGCGCTGGGCGAAGCTCTGGATATCAGACAGGGAATACCCTTCTGCAATCCTGCGACGGTACACGCAGGCTCCTACAGTGACGCCAAGGGTTCTGACATTGTCGTTATAACCTCCGGCATTCCCCGTAAGGCAGGTCAGTCAAGACTCGACCTTGCTCAGATCAACGTTGATATGATAAAGAGCGTATCAAAGGAGATCGTGAAGTATGCTCCTGATGCTACATATGTAATAGTCAGCAATCCCGTTGATGTTCTTACATATGCGTTTCATAAGTATTCGGGTATTCCCGAGGAGCGTATTATCGGTTCGGGTACTATCCTTGATACGGCAAGACTTCGTGCGAGAATTGCGGAGTATTACTCTATAAGCCAGAAAAATGTTCACGCATATGTCCTCGGTGAGCATGGAGATTCCAGCTTTATACCCTGGTCTCTTGCAAACGTATCAAACGTACCTGCAAAGGACTTCGGCAATGCCGTCAAGAATCTGACCAGCCGTACTATTTATCCTGCCTTCAAGGAAGCGGATATAGAGGATTACGTGCGTAATTCGGGCGCAAGTGTTATTCAGCGTAAGGGAGCTACCTTCTATGCAGTTTCGATCTCCGTATGCCACGTATGTAAGTGTCTGCTCAGCGGTATAGATACCACTATGACCGTATCAACTATGCTTCACGGTGAGTACGGTATCGAGGACGTATGTCTCTCTCTGCTTAACATAGTAGGCCAGAAGGGTGCTCACTCCAAGGTCATCCTTCCTATGAGCGATGACGAGATCAAGGCTCTGCATCATTCGGCAGACTGCCTCAAGAATATAATTAAAAGCGTTAATTTCTGATAACAGAAAGGAATAGATATTATGGAATACCGTATCGAACACGATTCTATGGGCGAGGTCAAGGTTCCCGCAGATAAGCTGTGGGCAGCTCAGACCCAGCGCAGCTCTCAAAACTTCCCCATCGGTGTGGGTATAGAAACGATGCCCCGCGAAATTATACACGCCTTCGGCATACTTAAGAAGGCAGCCGCTATGGCAAACAATCTTCTCAAGCCCGAGAAGATGACGGACGAGAAGCTCGGTGCTATTATGCAGGCTTGCGACGAGGTAGCAAGCGGAGCTCTTATGGATAACTTCCCCCTCGTCGTATGGCAGACGGGAAGCGGTACACAGTCGAATATGAACTCAAATGAGGTTATCGCTAACCGCGGTAACGAGATACTCGGCAAGAAGCTGCTTCATCCCAACGATGACGTAAATATGAGCCAGTCCTCAAACGACACCTTCCCCACTTCAATGCATATCGCGGCAGTTCTTATCCTTGAGGATAAGCTTATCCCCGCTGTTGAAACTCTTATCGCTACCTTCAAGCGTCTTGAAAAAGAGAACGAGGGCATCGTTAAGAGCGGACGTACCCATCTTCAGGATGCTACTCCCATCACCTTCAGTCAGGAGATAAGCGGTTGGAGATCCAGTCTTGAAAGAGACGTTGAGCTTATCAAGTTAGCTGTTAAGCCTCTTTACGAGCTTGCTCTCGGCGGTACTGCAGTTGGTACGGGTCTTAACACACCCAAGGGCTTTGACACAACGGTTGCAGCTAAGGTTGCAGAGATCACGGGTAAGCCCTTTATAACGGCAGGCAACAAGTTCCACGCTCTTACCTCAAAGGACGAGTTGGTATTTGCTCACGGTGCAATTAAGGCTTTAGCGGCAGATATGATGAAGATAGCAAACGACGTTCGTTGGCTTGCCTCCGGTCCCCGTGACGGTCTGGGCGAGATATTCATTCCCGAAAACGAGCCCGGCTCATCTATTATGCCCGGCAAGGTAAACCCCACTCAGTGTGAGGCTGTTACCATGGTTGCGGTTCAGGTCATGGGTAACGATGTGGCTGTTTCTATGGCGGCATCCCAGGGCAACTTTGAGCTTAACGTATTTATGCCGGTATGTATATATAATTTCCTTCAGTCTGCACGTCTTATGGCAGAGGCTATAATGTCCTTCAACAATAACTGTGCCGTAGGCATTAAGGCAAACAAGGAAAAGATGCACCACAATCTCCACAACTCCCTTATGCTCGTTACCGCACTTAACCCCTATATCGGTTATGAAAATGCGGCAAAGACAGCAAAAAAGGCGTTTAAGGATAACATATCTCTAAAGGAAGCTTGTGTGGAATTAGGTTTCCTCACAGCAGAGAAATTTGACGAAGTATTCCATCCCGAAGAAATGGTTTAATCGGAGGTCCCGAATGAAATTCAGTTATTTTCCCGGTTGCACCTTAAAGAACAAGGCAAAGGATCTTGATTTCTATGCAAGAAGGTCTGCCGAACTTCTTGGTGCAGAACTCGAAGAAATAGAAAATTGGCAGTGCTGCGGCGGTGTGTTTACCACCTCCCGTGACGAGGTTGCAACAAAGCTCTCCTCTGTACGTGCCTTAAAGGATACACAGGCAAAAGGTCAGGCTCTCGTCAGCGTATGCTCCGCCTGTCACAATGTTATAAAGCAGACAAATCACGCAATGCAGACCGATAAGGCGTTTGCTGACAAGGTAAACCGCTATATGGCAGAGGAAAGCGACTACAACGGCGAGACCGAGGTTCTGCATTATCTTGAAATGCTCCGTGACAAGGTTGGATTTGATACCTTAAAGGAAAAGGTAGTAAATCCCTTAAAGGGCAAGAAGATAGGCGCATATTACGGATGTCTGCTTCTTCGTCCCAATACCGTTATGGGTATGGACGATCCCGAAAATCCTACCATTATGGAGGATCTCATCAAGGCTTTAGGTGCAACTCCCGTCGTATACGCTAACCGTAACGAATGCTGCGGCGGTTATATCGCGGTAGAAAGCCCCGAGCTTGCAAAGAAGAGAAGCAATGCCGTAGTGGAAAACGCAAAGGCGCAGGGAGCAGAGATGATCATTACCGCTTGCCCTCTGTGTAAATATAACCTTATAAAGAACGGTGCCGATATCCCCGTAGTTTACTTTACAGAACTTCTGGCAGAGGCACTTGGAATAAAGGAGGATGCAAATGAATAAGAAAAACCTCCGTGAAGAAATAATACTCCGTTCCGGAGTAAACCCCAAGAAATGTATGAAGTGCGGCAAGTGCTCAGCTACCTGCCCCGCATACGATGAGATGGAATACCATCCTCATCAGTTTGTAAATATGGTGGATACAGGCGATATTGAGCCTTTGCTCAATTCCGATTCCCTGTATAAATGCCTTACCTGCTTTGCCTGCGTGGACCGCTGTCCCAGAGGTGTTGAGCCTGCAAAGCTCGTTGAGGCTGTCCGTCTGTCCGTTATCAGAAAGCAGGGTGAAAATCACCTCACAGCAAACGACATTCCTGCGCTTCTTGACGATGAAACCCCTCAGCAGCTTCTCGTCAGCGCATTCAGAAAATATACCAAGTAAGGAGGAAGGACGAATATGCAAAGAATTGGCGTTTTTGTATGCTGGTGCGGCTCTAACATCGCAGGTACTGTTGACGTTAAGGCTGTAGCCGAGGCATTGAAGGCTGAACCCGGTGTCGTCTATTCCACCGATTATCAGTATATGTGCTCTCAGGCAGGTCAGAATCTTATTATAGATGCCGTAAAGGAGCATAACCTTACGGGACTCGTTATCTGCTCCTGTTCACCCCGTATGCACGAGGCTACCTTCCGTAAGACGGCTGCTGCTGCAGGTCTTAACCCCTATATGGTGGAGATAGCCAATATCCGTGAGCAATGCTCCTGGGTACATAAGGAAATGCCCGTGGGTACCGAGAAGGCAATAATTCTCGGTAAGGCTGCAGTTGCAAAGGTCAACCTCAATACCCCCCTCACCCCCGGTGAGTCCCCCGTTACCAAGCGTGCCCTTGTTATCGGCGGCGGTATTGCAGGTATCCAGACTGCTCTTGACATCGCAGATGCAGGCTTCCCCGTAGATATAGTTGAGACCAAGCCTACAATAGGCGGTAAGATGGCACAGCTTGACAAGACCTTCCCTACACTTGACTGTGCGGCTTGTATCCTTACACCCAAGATGGTTGACGTTGCCCAGCACGAGAAGATCAGAATCTTCTCCTACAGCGAGGTGACCGACGTTAAGGGCTTTGTAGGTAACTTTGACGTTACTATCAAAAAGAAGGCAAGATTTGTTGACGAGACAAAGTGTACAGGATGCGGCGACTGCGTTGACAAGTGTCCTATGAAGAAGAATCCCAACGAGTTCAATATGGGTATGGACAACCGCTCTGCCATTTACATTCCCTTTGCACAGGCAGTTCCCAAGGTTGCAACCATTGATGCCGGTGCTTGTACGATGCTCAAAAAGGGCAAGTGCGGACTTTGCAGTAAGGTCTGCGGTGCAGGTGCTATAGACTATACTCAGAAGGACGAGTTTATAGAAGAAAAGTACGGTGCGATAGTTGTTGCAACAGGCTTCAACCCCATCAGTATGGATAAATTTGACGAATACGCTTACAATCAGTCTAAGGACGTTATCACCTCTCTTGAATTTGAGAGACTGACCAATGCGGCAGGCCCCACACAGGGCAAGCTCCTTCGTCCCTCCGACGGTAAGCATCCCCATAAGATAGTGTTTGTACAGTGCGTAGGCTCCCGTTGTGCAGCCTGTGCGGAGAAGGGCAAGGAATACTGCTCTAAGATATGCTGTATGTACACCGCAAAGCACGCAATGCTTACCCGTGACAAGTATCCCGATACAGAGGTTTACGTATTCTATATCGACGTTCGTACCCCCGGTAAGAACTTTGACGAGTTCTACCGCCGTGCGGTTGAGGAATACGGCGTAAACTATATCAAGGGTATGGTAGGCAAGATCGTTCCCGAGGGTGACGTGCTTAAGGTACAGGCATCCGACCTTATTTCAAACAAACAGCTTCATATAGATGCCGATCTTGTGGTTCTTGCAGCGGCAATAGAGCCTGATAAGTCCGCAAGACCTCTTGCGACTATGCTTACCGCAAGTATGGATACAAACGACTTCTTTACAGAAGCTCATCCCAAGCTCCGTCCGGTAGAGAGCCCCACCGCAGGTGTGTTCCTCTCCGGCGCTTGTCAGGGTCCTAAGGACATTCCCGAGACCGTATCCCAGGCAGGAGCGGCAGCTTCCAAGGTAATAGGTCTTCTCTGTAAGGATAAATTAACAGGTAACCCCTGTATTGCAAGTGCAAACGAAATGATGTGTAACGGCTGCTCCTCCTGTGAGAGAGTATGTCCTTACGGTGCTATTACTTATAGCGATAAGGAATTCCGTATGCCTGACAGAACCACACAGATAAGACGTGTTGCTTCTGTAAATCCTGCGGTATGTCAGGGTTGCGGTGCTTGTACAGTTGCATGTCCCAGCGGAGCAATGGATCTTCGCGGATTTGCAAACAATCAGATCATGGCGGAGGTAGACGCAATATGCAAATGAAAGAATATAAGCCTTTAATCGTTGCATTCTGCTGCAACTGGTGTTCATATGCAGGCGCAGACCTTGCAGGTAACAACCGTCTTAACTATCCCGCAGACGTTAAGATAATCCGCGTACCCTGCTCCTGCCGTGTTAATCCTATGTTTATTCTCCGTGCGTTCCAGCGCGGTGCCGACGGTGTTATCCTTTGCGGCTGTCATCCCGGTGACTGCCACTACACCTCGGGCAACTACTATACACGCCGCCGTATGGCAATGCTCTTCTCCATGCTTGATTATCTGGGCATCGAGAGAGAGCGTACCCGTGTAGAATGGGTATCTGCGGCAGAGGGCGCAAAGTTTGCCGCTACTATGAATGACTTTGTAGCACAGGTAACAGCCCTTGGCGAAAATAAGAGATTGGAGGATCTGAGATGCAAAAGATAACTCGCGATCAGCTGATCACAAAGGCAGTTGAACTGCTTTCTAACGGAACAGTTTCCGCAGTTCTCGGTTGGCAGAAGGGTGAGTTCGATTACGATATCACTCCCGCCGTTTTTACAACCGAAGAAGAAATAAAGAATAATTTTGTATACAACGATTTCTGCGGAGCTAATTTCTCCAAGTATCTTGTAGCAAAGACAAAAAAGCTTGAGGGCAAGATTCTTGTGTTCTTAAAGCCCTGCGATACATACAGCTTCAACCAGCTTCTCACCGAGCATCGTTTTGACCGTGAAAAGGTATATGCGGTAGCTATCGGCTGTGAGGGTATGGCTGACGTAGTTAAGCTCAAAAACAAGGTAGACGGTATCATTTCTATTGATTATAAGGATGATGCGATGTACGTTGACACTCTCTACGACGGCACCGTAAAGGTAGATTATGCCGATGTTTTAGCAGAGAGATGTATCAACTGTAAGAGTAAGAAGTGCGTAGCATACGACGAGCTTATGGGCGAGGACGGAGAGGTTATAGACTCCGCACGTTTTGACGAGGTAGCACGTCTCGAGGCTATGACACCCGATGAACGCTTTGCTTTCTGGCAGAACGAGCTTTCCCGCTGTATCCGTTGTAACGCTTGCCGTGATGCCTGTCCCGCCTGCACCTGCGAAAAGTGCGTGTTTGACAATCCTAACTCGGGTGTAGAGAACAAGGCACCCGCAAACTCCTTTGAGGAGCAAATGTTCCATATTATAAGAGCATATCACGTTGCAGGACGTTGTACCGACTGTGGCGAATGCTCCCGCGTATGTCCTCAGAACATACCGCTTCACCTTCTTAACCGTAAGTTTATCAAGGATATAAACGAGTGCTACGGTGAGTACCAGGCAGGTGCCGAGGTAGGCAGCCGCGCTCCCCTTGTGGATTATACCGAGGGCGACCTTGAGCCCGGTGAGGTTTTTGAGAGGGGTGACAACAATGCGTAAGCTTTCTCTTGAAAATATAAATAAGCTTTTTGCGGCAGTAGCCGAGGATAAGACCCTCTATCTCCCCGTAGATCAGAGCGACGGCTCTGCTAAGTATTCCAAGTGGGCAGAGGGTACAGTATGGAGCAACGCTCTCAATACCGTAAGAAGCCCCAAGGACCTTTTCTTTCCCCAAACCGAGGACTTAATGGAGTTTAAGACCGAGGGCAAGAATATTGAAGTCATAGATATAAGAAAAGAATCCGAGGATTTCGTTATCTTCGGTGTACGCGCTTGTGACGTTAAGAGCTTTGAGGTGCTTGACAGAGTATTTCTCTCCGAGCCTGTGGACAGCTACTATGCTTCCCGCCGTGAGCACGCAGTTATCGTTTCTCTTGCTTGCAGCAGACCCAGCGAGACCTGCTTCTGTACCACCTTCGGTATAGATGCAATCAACCCCGAGGGCGACGTATCCGCTTGGAAGACCGCAACCGACATCTATTTCAAGGCTAACACCGAGAAGGGCGAAGAATTCCTTGCTTCAATCGAAGCGCTCACAGAAGAAAGTGATGACACAGCGGTAAACGAGCAGAAGGCAAAGACCGCAGATATTATGAAGAAGCTCCCCTTGGCTGACCTTACTACCGACAGCTTTGGCGGCGGCAAGACCGAGGAGCTTTGGAATAACCCCGTATGGGATGAGTTTTCTCAGACCTGTCTCGGCTGCGGAACCTGTACCTTTGTTTGTCCTACCTGCCAGTGCTATGACATAAAGGATTTTGATACAGGCAACGGTGTTATCCGTTACAGATGTTGGGATTCCTGTATGTATTCCGAGTTTACCCGTATGGCTCACGGTAACAACCGTCTGACCCAGAAGGAACGCTTCCGTCAGAGATTTATGCACAAGCTTGTATATTATCCCGAAAATAACGGCGGACTTTTCAGCTGTGTAGGCTGCGGCAGATGTCTTTCTAAATGTCCTATTTCAATGAATATTGCAAAAGTAATGCGTAAGATCGGAGGGGATAAATAATGAATATGCGTGAAGATACCCTTATACCCAAGGTGGGCGTCATTACCGATGTTCGTATAGACACCCCCGATATCAAGACCTTCCGTGTTGTCACTCCTGACGGCAAGAAGGCGTTTGACCATCGCCCCGGACAGTGTGCAATGCTCTCTATCCCGGGTGTGGGCGAGGCTATGTTCTCCATAACCTCATCTCCTACAAACACCGAGTATATGGAGTTCTCCATTAAGAAGTGTGGCTGTGTTACCGAGTGGCTCCATCAGGCAGAGGTAGGCCAGCAGCTCACCATCCGCGGTCCCTACGGCAATCCTTTCCCTGTGGACGATGTGTTTGCAGGCAAGAATATGCTCTTTATCGCAGGCGGTGTAGGTCTTGCACCTCTTCGTTCTGTAATCAACTACTGCCGTCATTACCGTGACCGTTACGGCGATATCGATATCGTTTACGGTTCAAGAAGTAAGGACGATCTCCTTGACTACAAGGAGATAATCGAGGAATGGTCTAATGACGCAGGCGTTAAGGTCCACCTGACCATAGATAATCCCCAGGAGGGCTGGAACGGTCACGTAGGCTTTGTTCCCAACTACGTTAAGGAGCTTAATTTTGATACCAACAAGACAGCAGTTCTCTGCGGTCCTCCCATAATGATCAAGTTTACCCTTGAGGGACTCTGCTCTATGGGCTTTGACAAGACCCAGATCTATACCACTCTTGAGCTTCGTATGAAGTGCGGTGTAGGTAAGTGCGGAAGATGTAACGTTGGTTCAAAGTACGTCTGCAAGGACGGTCCGGTATTCCGTTGCGACGAGCTTGACGAGCTGCCGGATGAATATTAAGGAGTGATAATATGGAAAATATGGTAAATATATTTCTCTTCGGAAAGAAGTACAGCGTTCCGGAGAATCTGACGATAATGACCGCAATGGAATATGCGGGCTATCAGCTGGTACGCGGATGCGGTTGCCGTAACGGCTTCTGCGGTGCCTGTGCTACCATCTACCGTATCAAGGGAGACCGTGAGCTTAAAGCTTGTCTTGCTTGCCAGACCAAGGTTGAAAACGATATGTATATCGCAACTCTGCCTTTCTTCCCCCTTGTTAAGGAAGTTTACGATATGAATAAGATCAAGCCCACCGAGGCGGTTATGATGCAGCTCTACCCCGAGATCTACGCTTGCGTAGGCTGTAACGCCTGCACCAAGGCTTGTACACAGGAGCTTAACGTAATGCAGTATATCGCATACGCTCAGCGCGGCGACTTTGAGGCTTGTGCCGAGGAAAGCTTTGACTGCGTAATGTGCGGTGTTTGCTCCTCCCGCTGTCCCGCAGGTATCTCTCATCCCCAGGTTGCAATGCTTGCCCGCCGTATCAACGGTAAGTATCTTGCTCCCGGCTGTGGCCACCTCGAGGACAGAGTAAAAGAGATCAAAGACGGCGAGTTTAACGATCTTATTGAGGCTCTTATGCAGAAGCCCGTTGAAGAACTCAAGGAACTCTATAACACCCGTGAGATAGAAAAGTAAGGAGGTAAGGATAATGTACGCAGAAAGCTTTCAGAAATCTCTGGCTTTAGTAGAAGAAGCAAGAGAAAAGAATATTGCTCTTGAGCCTGTCCGTATGACAGCAGAGCAGAAGGAGACCCTCCTTGCAACCTTCCATCCCGACTACAAGGCTGATGAATTCGTTACCCTTACCGTTGGTCCCAACAAGGGTGACAAGGTTCCTACCGAGCTTGGTGAGATCCTTCAGGCTCACAGCCGTATAACTGCGGATTCTGTTGACCTTAATGCCCCCGACTATGACGTTGACGTTTTAGTTATCGGCGGCGGCGGTGCAGGAACCTCTGCGGCGATCGAAGCCCACGAGGCAGGAGCAAAGGTAATGATAGTTACCAAGCTCCGTATGGGTGATGCCAACACAATGATGGCAGAGGGCGGTATTCAGGCGGCTGATAAGCCTAACGATTCCCCCGCTATCCACTTTGTAGATGCCTTCGGCGGCGGTCACTTTGCCGCTAAGCGCGAGCTTCTTGCAAAGCTTGTTTGTGATGCTCCCGAGGCTATACAGTGGCTCTCCGAGCTTGGTGTTGAATTTGATAAAACCGAGGACGGTACTATGGTTACCACCCACGGCGGCGGTACCTCCCGTAAGCGTATGCACGCGGCAAAGGACTATTCCGGTGCCGAAATTATGAGAACCCTCCGCGACGAGGTTCTTAACAGACAGATCCCCGTAGTAGACTTTACCGCAGCAATCGAGCTTATCCTTGACGACAAGGGTAATGCAGCCGGTGCAGTTCTTATGAATATGGAAACAAAGGAGCTCTACGTTGCAAAGGCAAAGACCGTTGTTATCGCAACAGGCGGCGCAGGCCGTATGCACTATCAGGGCTTCCCCACCTCAAACCACTACGGTGCGACTGCAGACGGCCTTGTGCTTGGCTACAGAGCAGGCGCAAAGCTTCTCTATGCAGAGACCCTTCAGTACCATCCTACAGGTACTGCATTCCCCGAGCAGATCTTCGGCGCGCTTGTTACCGAGAAGGTTCGTTCCCTCGGTGCAAAGCTCGTTAACGTAAACGGCGAAGTGTTTATGCATCCCCTTGAGACCCGTGACGTAACCGCGGCTTCTATTATCCGTGAATGCTCCGAGCGAGGAAACGGTGTTGAAACAGGCAACGGCCTCGGCGTATGGCTTGATACTCCTATGATCGAGAAGATCGGCGGTGAGGGAACAATAGAAAAACGTATTCCCGCTATGATGCGTATGTTCGGCAAGTACGGTATAGATATAAGAAAAGAGCCTATCCTTGTTTATCCCACACTCCACTACCAGAACGGCGGTCTTGATATAAACGTTAACGGTATGACCACCAATATTACAAACCTCTTTGTTGCAGGTGAGGCTGTCGGCGGTATCCACGGTAAGAACAGACTTATGGGTAACTCACTTCTCGACATCATCGTATTCGGCAGAAACGCAGGTATAAACGCAGCCTCTGCTGCAAAGAATACCGAGGTAGGTACACTTACCCTTGATCATATTGCAAAATTTGAGAATGAACTTAAGGATGCAGGTATCACAACCGACACCGTATCTCCCAAGCTTCTTCCCGACTATACAAGAAAAGTCAACGCATAAAGGAGATTTATAGAAAAATGAGTTTATTTGGCGGTGTACTGCCTGTTACAGGTACTACATTTCTTATATTCTGTATCTTCGGTGTACTGTTTGCAGGTTATGCTATCGGACGTATAACCGTTAAGGGCATATCTCTCGGTGATGCGGGCGTGTTCTTTATAGCACTTCTGTTTGGTGCTCTGTTTTTTGAGCCGCTGTCCAGTCAACTTATCGTAGAAGGTAAAGCAGAAAATCTTATGTACATCGATCAGGCACTCAGCATTGTTGAGAAGCTGGGACTAATATTCTTCGTTACATCGGTTGGTTTCATCGCAGGTCCAAAATTCTTCAGTAATATGAAGAAAAACTTCAAATCATACGCACTGCTCGGTCTTATAATCATCCTTGCAGGCGGTTTAGCGGCTGTAGGATGTATATTCCTCGGTAGACACGTTTTCGGATACGGTGGCAGCATTGAGACTTCCGAGGGCTTCACGGCTATGATCTCGGGACTTCTCTCCGGTGCACTTACATCTACCCCTGCATTTTCGGCGGCAAAGGAAGCGGTTGCAAAAGAATATGTAAGTCTCGTATCGGTAGGTCAGGGTATAGCTTATATATTCGGCGTTCTCGGTGTTGTTCTGTTCGTACAGATTATGCCTAAGATTATGAAGGCTGATATGGAAGTTGAAAGACAGAAGCTCGTTGCTGTCAGCGGTGGCGTTGTTAAAGAAAAGAAGAAGGGTACCTTTAAACTCGACGGTTACGGATTTGCGGCTTTTTCCATAGCAGCACTTGTTGGTGTTATGGTAGGTGCTGTTAAGATTCCTATGACCTCAGCGGGTCTCAGCGGAACATGCTTCTCTCTTACAAGCACAGGCGGTTGTCTGTTGGCAGCTCTCGTATTCGGTCACTTCGGCAGAATCGGCAAAATCAGCCTTATGCCTGAGGAATCTACACTTAAGATGCTTCGTGAAATAGGCTTGGTACTCTTCCTTGTAGGTGCCGGTATCCCCGGCGGTGCAGAGTTCGTTGCCAACTTTGATCCTATGTACTTTGTATACGGAGCTATAATGACTATCGTTCCTTTGATAATCGGCTTTATCTTTGCTAAGTACGTTCTCAAGCTGAGTCTTCTCAACAACTTAGGCGCACTTACCGGCGGTATGACTTCTACTCCTGCACTGGGTACTCTTATAGGTACTGCAGGCACGGAGGACGTAGCGGCAGCTTATGCGGCAACCTATCCTATCGCACTTATCGCGGTGGTTCTGGTCTCCCAGTTCTTAATAATACTGTTTTAACTTAAAGGGACTTGAAAAAGTCCCTTTAATTATGAAACAATTATTGACAAATTGTTTCATATATGTTATTCTATACAACGATAGAGGTGCCGCGTGTCAATTAAAAGGGGCAGCGGCCGAAGGGATGTAACAGGATCGCTTCAATTCGGGCAGAATGTAAACAGCGTGAGCTTAACAAGCTGCGATTGTCGTCGGTGCCCTGGGCACCCCTGGGATGCGGTGATAATACGCCGTATACTGTCACATTTGTGGAGCGCTATCTTTTATTGGGTAAATTTTGCACTCCTATAGGAGTGCTTTTATTATGGAGGTCAATATGACGGCAAAGAAAATCATTCCCAAGATTCTCATAGTTGCCATTGTCGTGGCTTTTGGTGTAGTCTGTGCTTTCACAGGCAGCATAACCAGCCCCGTAGGTACACTGTGGTCTCTCTTCCCACCGGTAATAGCTATCGGTCTTGCGCTTATTACTAAAGAGGTTTATTCCTCCCTGTTTATAGGTATCGTAGTAGGCGGTCTTCTTTCAACAGGCTTCAATCCCATCAAGACTGTTGGATCTATTACAAGTGACGGCTTTATCTCTGCGGTTTCCGGCAGCGCAGGTATCTTTATATTCCTTGTGCTTCTCGGTATCGTCGTTGCTCTGCTCAACAAGGCAGGCGGCTCACAGGCATTCGGTCGTTGGGCATCCAAGCACGTTAAGACCAAGATAGGTGCTTCTCTTGCAACCTTCTTCTTCGGTGTGCTTATCTTCATCGACGACTACTTCAACTGTCTGACCGTTGGTGCGGTTATGCGTCCCGTAACCGATAAGGCAAATATCTCCCGTTCTAAGCTTGCATACCTTATCGATGCGACCGCTGCTCCTATCTGTATGATAGCTCCTATCTCCTCCTGGGCGGCAGCAGTAGCTGGCTATGCTCCCGACGGACAGGGTATAGGTCTTTTCTGCAGAGCTATCCCCTATAACTTCTATTCATTACTTACATTCGTATTTATCATCGGTATTACACTTATGAAGTTTGATTACGGTCCTATGAAGCTCCACGAGGATAACGCTCTCAAGGGTGACCTCTTCACTTCAGGTACCGTTAAGGCTGATGATGAAGAGCCTGCAACCTCCAAGGGTAAGGTAGCAGACCTCGTTATCCCCATCATTCTTCTTATCGCGATCTGCGTGTTCTCCCTCTTCTACGTTGGTAGATGTATGGGTGCAGAGTGGGTATTCAATCCCGACGATTATGATCCCAGCCTCGGCTTTGTTGATGCGTTCTCCAACACAGATGCGACCGTTGGCTTACCTTGGGGCGGCTTTATAGCACTTATACTTATTATCATCTATTTCGTAGCCCGCCGCCTTGTAACCTTCAAGGAAGCTATGGAATGTATCCCCAAGGGCTTTATCGCTATGGTTCCTGCGATCCTTATCCTTACTATGGCAACCTCTCTTAAGAATATGACAGGTCTGCTTGATTCTGACACCTTTGTCAGCGGAGCATTGGCTTCTGCAAGCGCACTTCAGAACTTCCTGCCTGCTATCATCTTTATCGTAGCTTGTCTTATCGCATTTGCTACAGGTACGTCCTGGGGTACCTTCGGTATTCTTATTCCCATCGTGCTTGCTATATTCCCGATGGAAAATCCTCTCGGTATCATCTGTATGTCCGCTTGCCTTGCAGGTGCGGTTTGCGGTGACCATTGCTCACCTATATCCGATACCACCATTATGTCCTCTGCAGGCGCACAGTGCGACCATATCAACCACGTATCTACCCAGATGCCCTATGCTATCACCGTAGCGGCGGTATCCTTCGTGGCATATATCATCGCAGGCTTCGTTCCCGTATGGTATATTGCACTTCCGATAGCAGCTGTACTTATGATAGCAACACTCTTTGTTATCAAGGCTGTATCAAAGAAGAAGGCGTAAACAATTGTACAAACAAAATCACCCAAGTGCAACATTGTCACTTGGGTGATTTTATTTACACATATTACAATTTATCGGCTATATCCAGTATAAGCCTCTCTGTCTTTTCCCAACCCAAACAGGGGTCGGTGATAGACTTACCGAAGATATGCTCGTCTGCCTTACAGGCACCGTCCTCGATGTAGCTTTCGATCATCAGACCTTTTACCAATCGCTTGATAGTGTCATTCTGATTGCGGCTGTGAACGATGTCCTTGGCTATTCTTATCTGTTCAAGATACTGCTTGCCGGAGTTGTTATGGTTGGTATCCACTATAACCGATGGATTAACCAGCCCCGAACCCTCATACAGCTCCTCTACGTGCAGAAGGTCCTCATAGTGGTAGTTGGACACACTTCTGCCGGAAAAGTCCACGTATCCCCTTAAAATCGCATGTGCGTAGGGGTTTCCGTCGGTGGATACCTCCCAACCTCTGTATAAGAATGTGTGGCTTGACTGAGATGCAACGATAGAGTTCATCATAACCGTCATATCTCCGCCTGTGGGATTCTTCATACCTACGGGAGCTTCGATACCGCTTGCGGTAAGTCGGTGCTGCTGGTTTTCAACAGAACGCGCTCCTATCGCCACGTAGGAAAGCAGATCCGAAAGATATCGGTAGTTCTCGGGGTAGAGCATTTCATCCGCACAGGAAAAACCGTAGTCGCGGAGTGCCGCTAAATGAAGCTCACGAATAGCAACCAGCCCCTTGTACATATCCGGCTTTGCCTCGGGGTCGGGCTGATGGAGCATTCCCTTATAGCCTTTGCCTGTGGTTCTGGGCTTGTTGGTATATATACGGGGTATAATGACTATTTTATCCTTGACCTGTTCCTCTATACGCTTCAGCCTTGAGATATATTCAAGCACAGGCTCGCTGTGGTCGGCAGAGCAGGGTCCTATGATAAGTATAAACTTATCAGAGCTTCCGTCAAAAACGGCTTTTATCTCCTCGTCCCGCCTTGCCTTTTGGTCTATCATTTCTTTTGTAAGTGCAAACTCCTCCTTGACCTCCTTAGGGATAGGGAGCTTGCGGTGAAAATTCATCGGCATAATTTTATTCCTTTTAAAGCTTTGCTACGTCAGCCTCGGTAACAAGATGGAAGCCTGCACGTGTAAGCGCGGACTCTGCTGCTGCGTTGTCCTCAACACGGAGAACAACGTAAGCGTGCTTTTCGGTTCTTGCCATAAAAGCGTAGAGGTATTCGATATTGATCTTGTTATCGTCAAGGACTTTAAGAGCTGCCGAGAGCTTACCGGGAGCATCACCTATCTTGACACCTACTATATCGGTTATCTTGATAAGATAGCCTTCCTCACGAAGCACCTTTTCTGCGGTCTCCTCGTCGTTTACTATAAGACGGAGAATTCCGAAATCCTCGGTCTCAGCAATAGATAATGCTCTCAGGTTTACATTATGCTTTGAAAGTGTGTCGGTTATGGATACCATAGTACCCTGTCTGTTTTCAACAAATACTGTTAACTGCTTGATTGCCATTTCTTTTCTCCCTTCTTAATCCTATATAAGTTTTCTCTTGTCTATTACACGTACAGCCTTGCCTTCGCTGCGGGCGATGGTCTTGGGAGCAACCAGCTTGACTGCGGGGTTGATACCCAGCATAACCTTAAGAGCACCTGCAAGAGATTTTTCCATACCGAGGATCTCGCTTACCTTATCGGTGAACTGCTCGGGCGTCATTTCAACCTTAACCTCAAAGGTATCGTTGTTGTTTACACGGTCAACTATTATCTGATAGTTAGGCTCATAGCCTTCCTTAAGAAGCACGGTCTCGATCTGGCTGGGGAATACGTTTACTCCGCGGATGATAAGCATATCGTCCGTTCTGCCCATAGGTTTAGCCATCTTAACAAGGGTACGTCCGCAGGAGCACTGCTTACGGGAAAGAACACATATATCACGGGTGCGGTATCTGAGAAGTGGGAACGCCTCTTTATCAAGAGAGGTAAATACCAGCTCACCCTTAGAGCCTTCGGGAAGTACCTCACCGGTATCGGGGTCGATTATCTCTGCATAGAAATGGTCCTCGTTTACGTGCATACCTGTCTGCTCGCTGCATTCAAAGGATACGCCGGGGCCGCTAGTCTCGGTAAGACCGTATATATCGTAAGCCTTAATGCCTAATGTTTCTTCAATGCCGCGTCTCATTTCCTCGGTCCAAGGCTCTGCACCGAATATACCCGCTTTCAGAGGAATATCCTCGGGCTTGTAACCCTGTTCTTTAAGAGTTTCACCTATGTATGCGGCGTATGAAGGAGTACAGCAGAGTATGGTTGCATTAAGATCGGTCATAAATTGGATCTGTCTCTCGGTATTACCCGAGGACATAGGCAACGTCAGACAGCCTACTCTGTGAGAACCGCCGTTAAGACCGGGACCTCCCGTGAAAAGACCGTAACCGTATGCAACCTGACAAACGTCCTCGTTCGTTCCGCCTGCCGCGACGATGGCTCTGGCACAGCAATCCTCCCAGAGGTCGATATCCTTCTGCGTATAGAATGCAACTACACGGCGGCCTGTAGTACCCGAGGTAGACTGGATACGAACACAGTCGCTGAGAGGCTTTGCAAGAAGTCCGTAGGGATATGCATCTCTTAGATCCGCCTTTGTAAGGAAGGGGAGCTTGTGCAGATCGTCTATAGATTTGATGTCATCGGGTGTAACACCCTTTTCATCCATAAGATTTTTGTAATAAGGTACGTTTTCATAAACGTGCTTAACCTGTTTTACCAGCTTTTCTGACTGGAGCTTTTTCATATCCTCGCGGGACATAGTCTCAATTTCTTTTTGATAATAATTCTGTGCCATTATAAACACCCTTTCTGAATAGAATTGAAGGTCAGCAGATAAACAAAAAGTCCTCTGCATTCCTAAAGAATACAGAGGACGAGAAATCTTATCCCGTGGTACCACCTCAGTTTACCGCTATCTCACGGTAGCGGCCTTGTCAGGTACTGACATACCTTAGTCCTGTAACGGGGACAACCGTTGCATCCTACTTAAGATCACTCTTGTTCAGCGCACTGCTACAGAATGAATTCAAAACGGTTTCCTCTCTGTCTCGCACCAACCGACAGCTCTCTCCAGATTCTATCCGAATTTACTAGTTTCTGATCATTGCATTTAGATATTGTATAAATTTTAGCACTAAGGATTAAAAATGTCAATAGTTTTTTTCGAAAATGTGTAGTTTTTATGTATTATGTTTTGCATAAAACCAAACCGCACCTCGCTTTACGAGGATGCGGTTTGGTTTTACTTTATACTGTTTATAATGAAAATCAGTTAGGGATCCAGATCGCTCTGAGTGTTACGTCGTGGTCAAAGGTGTAGGGCTGTGTTCCGAAGTCGCCTTCCCAGGTATGGTCCATAGGATAGTCAACTCTTTCCCAGGCATAGAAGGTATAGCCGGGTCTTGTGGGAACAGGATAACCTCCGATTACGTCTGTGAAACGCTCCATAGGATAGAAGTAGTATTTCAGCTCGTAGCCTGCGGGCATCGTACCGCCGTTGGGATCCATAGTCATAATGTATGTTCCCGCAGGTCGGTCTTCCTCGGTAGTGAAGGTGAAGTAATTGTAGCTTTCATCGTTATACTGAACGAGGAAGGTATAGGTGGTATTGTAGGCAAGCCCTTCAACGGTGATAACACCGTTTACAGCCGCTTCGGGTCTGATGTACTGAGAGCCGGGCGCACGCTTTATGTCAGCTGCGTTATCATAGCTGCCTACCGCATATCTTACGATATAAAGATCATTTAGATCTCCGATCGTAACGGTGGTGCTGTTAACTGCAAACTGAGGTGCTTTGGGCTGTACGTAGTACTGATGAACGTGCTGATAACCGTTGTTATACTCAACTACGATAGATATCCAACCCTCGTTACGGTACTGTATCTTGTAGGTCTCGGCATCGTAAATAGTGTTCTTGTTGTTGAAGTTACGGCAGTCGGCGGCTCTCTTTATCTCACCGGAGGTGGAGAACTGACCTGTAGCAGTTCTTATAATTCTTACGTCAGGGATGTTACCTACAGTTACCTGAAGACCGTTTTCGTAGAAGGTAGGAACGTCAACGGTCAGCTCCTCGTGGAAGAACAGCTCGCTACCGTCATTGTATCTTACAAGGATAGTATGCATACCGGGGTCGGTAACTGTGTATGTATAATCGTGCTTGCCCGCGATCTTATTGGTGGTAAGACGAACGATGTAGTCATTCTTAAGCTCGCTGTAGCTGTTGTACTCGCCCTTGGCGATGAATGCGTCCTTGATATCATAGATATCGTGGATGGTTACCTTAACACCATAGGAGGAAACGGATGCCTTGATGTTGGTAACGTCTGCCTCGATGATATGCTGCTTGCCGTCAACCATCTTGATCCAGAAGGTGTAGTAGCCTGCCGAAGGCATATGACGGTTGTATACACCGTCGGTGGTGTTAGCCTTGATTACGGAAGCATCGATATTTACACAGTCCTCTGCATTCTTGATAGAAGAAGAGGTAGTATGAACACCGCTTGCGTATCTGATAAAGCTGATCTTGTCAGCGTTTGTGATGCTTACGTCATAGTTGTTGACAAGGATCTCGGGAGTACCGATCATAGGAGTATAACGGATCTCAGCTTCACCGCAGACAGAACAGTAAGCGGTCTCCTCACCGTAGCTTTCGCTTGTAGGAGCCTTTGTTTCTACCCATTCGCCAAGCTTGTGACCCAGAGCAGTATCTTCTGCTTCGATCGTTATAGATTCACCGCAGCCGTAGTTACAGAAGGAGGTTTCTGTGCCGTTTTCGGTACAGGTAGCATCCTTGTTGTATACATAGTCGGTGTACCAGTGGTCTACTATGGAGTTTTCCTCTGTAATCGTATCGGTAGCACCGCAGCCAAAATCACACTCTGCTGTCTTTGTACCGTCCTTTTGGCAGGTAGCATTGCCGTCAGAGGTGTAGGTAGTAAATACGTGGTCTATCTTGGTGCCTTCTATATACTTACTGTCGGTAGTACCGCAGCCGTATTCACAGTATGCGGTTTTTGTAGCATCGTGAGTACAGGTGGGGTTATTATCGTCTGTATAGGTGGTGAAAACATGGTCGAGCTTCGTACCCACGTCCTTGATGGTGTCGGTTACGTCACAGCCGTTTTCACACTTTGCTGTCATAGTACCGTCCTCGGTACAGGTAGCGTCGTTGTTGGAGATATAATCGTAGAATACGTGCTCACCTGTAGCGGAATTGGGCTTGATCTTGGTATCGGTGGTACCGCATCCGTATTCACAGTAGGATGTCATAGTACCGTCCTTACCGCAGGTAGCGTCGTTGTTGTAGCTGTAGTAAGAGAACTTATGACCTATGGTAGCACCGTCATATTCCTTTGTATCTGTAGCACCGCAGCCGTTGTCACAGCTTGCAGTTGCAGTACCTCCGTTCATACAGGTTGCGTTGTCATCCGGAATATAGTTTGTAAATACGTGTTCAAGCTTGGTCGAGTCATCAAGATATGTATCCGTCTTTCCGCAGCCGTAGTCACACTGAGCCGTAAACGTAGAGCCGTGAGAACAGGTAGCGTTGTTGTTGGATACGTAGTTGGTGAAGGAATGCTCAAGCATTTCTATCTTTTCGTTATACATAGAGCCGCAGAGCGTACAGGTAAATACCTTTACTCCGTAAGCGGTACAGGTAGCTTCCTTTGTCACCCAGCCCTCGTCATATACGTGAACGCAGGGAGCTACTCTTGTCTCGGTCACACCGCATACTGTACAGGTTCTGGTTTCTGTACCGTCAGAGTTAGGCACCCAGTTGCCCCAGCTGTGGCTGTAGTCAAGATAATCGTCATAGCTTGCTTTACAGATAGAACAGGTATAAACGTTCTTACCCTGTGCGGTACAGGTGGAAGCAGTTGAGGAAGTCTTTGTGTAGCTGTGAGAGGTACATGTAGACCATACAGCATAGAGTCTTTCTACCGCATCTATACCGTAATTATCGCCCGCTTTGTACTGAACGGTACCGGAGAGCTTATCTGTAGACCAGCCCATAAACTTAAATCCGGGTCTTGTAGGAGTTGTGGTGGGAAGCTTGAGAACAGATCCGTAATACTTATAAACTGCCGCAGGAGGGAATATACCGCCATTGGCATCAAAGCTTACCATAAACTTCTTCTCTGCACGTGCACCGTGACTGCCGTCAGACCACTGAGCATAAAGAGTGATGGGGTCGGAGGAATTGTGATTGATCACAGAGCCCGGGTAGTATGTAGTACCGCTGCCGTCAGGCTCGGTATTCCAGCACTTGAAGGACGCACCGGACTTGGAGAAGCTGTTACTGCGTACACTGTAGCTGTTGTATACGTGAACGGGACCCCAATCCCAGGTTATCCATTCAACCACGTCAGAGCCTGAACCGCCGTTTGCCTTGTAGGTAACGGAGGGTTCCCAGATAGCATAGAACTCAGGGGCATAGTTGCCGTCCTCGTTGGTGGTTGTGTGGAAGGAACTCCAAGGCATCTTTCCGCCTGTGGGAGGTATGGTAAGATTCTGCTGAGCAGTCTCTGTTGTGAAGAAACTCATATCGGGGTAGAGAAGTCCGTAGAATACGGTACCGCTCATTGTATAGAGACGGCAGCCGTCCTTTGTGGGGGTATTGGATCCCTCGGGAAAATCAAAGTTTCCGTAAAGGGTCTTGGGATTCTGATAGTTGTTGTCATCACAATCACAAACATAGGCTTTAAATACCTCTGTCTGGGTCTTGGGGAACACACCGCCGTCGGCGTGGTAGCTGATGGGGTAACCCCAGATAGCATAAAGTGTGGCAGATGCGTTGGTATTGTAGTTAGCCCAGTAGGAAACACCTGTACCCTTGGAGGTGGTTGAATCCTGCTTGGTGTTCCACTGAATAAAGAATCTCTGGTCATTATTCTTAGGATACATACCGTAGTTTGCCCTTACGGATTCTTTATCGTGATAGAGCGCAAGCTCCTTTCCGGGGAACTTGTAGAGTGTCTTTGTGGAGGTTCCTGCACCTTCATTGCCGCATTTCAGCACTACGGTGTACGCATAGCTTGCATACAGTGTCAAGTCGCCCTTGACCTGAACTGAAGAGCCTGCGGAATAGGTGATGTTACCCATAGCGGCGTTTTCTGCCGATATAGCCCAGCCGCGGAATACCATTCCGGACTTGGTGGGATTGGTGGATGGAACAGTTAAAGTGGTACCGACCGTAGCTGTCACCTTGCCGGGACCGCCGCTTCCGCCGTTTGCATTGAAGAAAACGGTTGCGGTGTCAGCCGCCGTTAGCATAGTCGGAAGTGTTGGGATGAGCATTGCCAGTATCATAACTACTGCAAGCACTCTCTTTGTGAGGTTCATTTCTAAAATTCTCCTTTGAAGTTTATTTTTTCTCACTAATTAATAATTATATCACTGTTGGTCATATTATGTCAAGAATAATTGTTGATGTATCAATATTTGTTACAATTTGACAAAAACTTTGTAAATTCCTGTAAAAAAAAGAGGCTTTTCGCTCTTTTTGAGCGAAAAGCCTCTTACATATCAATTATTGATCAGTTCGTCATAAACGCATACCACTCTTGCCACCACGGCTCTTGTTGCAACCGCCTTCGGATCAAGCTTGAGTGAGGTGTCGGAGGTGCTTTGGAATATACCTTCATACACGGCCCATTGTACTGATTCTTTTGCCCAACCCGATACCTTGGAGGCATCCTCGTATACGGATATATCGGCTCTGCCTTCGGTATTGTGATTTTTGTAGCCGGCATAATTCTGCATAAACATAGCAAGCTGTTCTCTTGTTATGTTACCGCCGATACCGAATTTACCGTTACCCATACCGTTGGAGATTCCTTCCTGTTTTGCCCATTTTACGGCAGGGGAATACCATCTGCCGGCAGGTGCATCACTAAAGCCTGTATTACCTGTGAAATCGTCTTTGTTCATACCCTCCATAGCAAAGAGTATCTGCACGAACTGTTCACGTGTAAGCAGAGAATTAGGCGAGAATTTGTTTTCGCTCATACCAACCATATATCCCTTTGACACCACGTTTTCGACACTTTCGTAGAACCAATGGTTCTTTTTAACGTCTGAAAAAGGATTTTCCCATTCAACGGTATAAACGAATCCCTTTGTTGAACTGTCCTCATAACCGTCCTTTACCGCATATGCGATAATGAACATATCCTCGTCTATAGATATTGGACCTGTATATATGATACGTGAGGGACTGTCAACAATACAGGGGCAACTTCCGTCAAGGGTATAATATATCTCGGCTCCTTCTGTGTCGGTTGTCAATGTCAATTTAGTTCCTTTTTTAACTACAGAGCTTGATACGATGCTCGCTTTAACGCTTTCACAGGTCTGCTTTTCAACTTGTTCTGACGTTATTCTTACAAGTGTAGGAGCGGATAGGTCTGTTTCATCAAGGGAAACTGTGATCTCACCGTTACCCGGCAGTTTACCCGTTATATCTACAGTCGCTTTTCCGTTTTCGTCGGTTGTAATTTTATCAGTTTCAACACCTACTATACTGGGTGAAGTGTTGGTAAGAGTCAAAACTTTATTTGCACCCGCTTCACGTGGGAGTATCTGTATCTCAAGTGTTTGTTTTGAATTATACAGAACGGTCACGCTTTCGCTTACGGAAAGGGATTCGGGCTTCACTGAAACAGGCTTGGTTACGGTAAAGCTGTGTTCTATTTCAGCGCCGTTATAGTTTTTAACGTTAATTATCTCTATCGTTGTGTCATCTGCGAGCGAAGTGTCAGGCTTGAAACAGAATACAGATGCATATTCTGCCGTTTTATCATAGTTGTACTCTGTATTCACCGCAGATATGATACCCTTTATCATATTACCGTCAGAGGAGACGGTGATATTGTCTGTATTGACAGAATCTATCTGCATATACTGAGAGAATATTATTTGTATTTCATCAGAATATACGTTGACCGCTTTAACTGTCGGCGCTGCCTTTGATATGATAGCGGTATTGACCTCTAACTGAGGCGGAGGAACGGGAAGATAACCGTTTTCGTTTGCTTGAGGGTCATTTCTTGTGTCGGTATCATAATAACCTTCCTTTGAAAATTTGACCAGCCATTCACCGAAGGGAACGTCCCAGGCAAACATACCGTTTTTATCGGTATATAAGGGATTTTGTTGACCGTAGTCCTCGGCATTCCAAAGGATTTCTTCACCGTTTTCAACGTAATATGCGGCAGCACCGACACCCTCTACACGGTTTGAGGGAACTGCCTCGTATACGTAACCCGAAGGGTCGATGATGGGATTAGCATTAAAAGAAGTTGTTTTCCTGCTTCCTCCGTTTCCGCCGTGACCACCGCCGGAGCCACCGCTTCCGCCGGAGCCTCCGCTTCCGCCCGAACCACCGCTTCCGCCCGGATTGAAGCCGTCTCCCATACCGTCACCGTTACAGTCAAGGAGATCTATCCTTTCACGAAGATTACCGTAAGCTTCTTCTATATGCTTTGCAAAGGCAAGATCAGCGGCAGTCGTAACGGCGATCATAGCACCTACGACGGCGGCAGCAGCATATATCGAGCCTCCTCCTGTTACAGGTGCAAACGCAGCACCTCCCGAGAAGGATGCGGATACGGCAATTATATTCATTGCCATACTTCCGCCAACGTGACCGATCATTGAAGCAAGAAGCTTATTGATATCTTTTTTTATTTGCTCAAGCTCGGCTGCATCCTTGGGACAGCTCGTAGGTAAGGATTTTCTCAACGCTTCAATTTGCGAAGCATATTCCCTGACGGTGGCAATATCAAATATCAATCCCACACCGCCGAGGAATCTTCCTGCGTTGTCAAGATTTCGGAGTACCGCAAGCTGTGAGGTACGGGCGTTTAACGCATTTGTAATTCTAGACTGACGTACGTTATGGTGTGTACGTATATCCATAAATTTTTGTATTTCGCTTTCAGGTGCGCCTGCAGCTCTCAGTTCGTTTATTTTGTCTAAATAAACGTTCATAGCCGCAGTATTGTTTGCATCAAGCTCGGTAAGCCGTTTGAGCCTGTTTACAAGAAAGCTCTCTTTGCCGTTCATCGCCATAGAGAAATGAGTTCCTGCCGCCACGATGTTATTTGATATATCGACCGCTTTATCTGCCAGATCGATTATCTTTTCGTATTCGGTCTCGCCCTCGGGAGAAAGGATGGATTCGTCAAGCGTGACGTCAACCGCGATCTCCATATTCTTGTCCGGCAGAACTACTTTAACGTTATCGTTATCCTGGCGGACGTATACGTCAGTTCCTTTGCTTGTAGGCTTTGCCTCATAGCCTGAATTTATCAGATCGGCAGGTGAACTGTCATTTTGCTTTAATTCTACGTCTGCCGTAAAATCCTCTGAAGATATGGTTGCCGAATCCTCGTCCGCGCTTATTTTTATACCCGAATCCTCGGTAGAGGTATTTTTGATATAATCATACTCGTCTAACAACCCTTCGCCTTCATCTGCCATTGAGGTTATAGAGCCTGACAGCTCATTGATATCCATTTCCTCATATTTTGATATATCAACGTTGATACCTGCTGTCAGCTCGGCAACAAGAGCATTATATTCATCAATGTATTCATCCTCAATATCCTGCACGATATCCATATCAATATCGCCGCTATAGCCTACAAACGTATCGTCATACATAGCACCGACAGTTAAGGGCATATCCGCAGATGTGTTATAATCGTGTGTGCCTATCCAGAGCCTTGTGCTATCATCATATGTACACTCAACGTATACCGTTTCTCCGTTTGAGCCTGTGGTATAAACGTAAAGCTCGGATATGTTTTCGGGATCACCTGTTGTTTCTACCTTAAATGTAAACGTAGGGAATCTGCCCGGCCAGCATCTGTAGTGAGGGGTATTTCCGGGGCTGTTGAAGTCAAATACAGATACGTTTTCTCCGTTGTCGCCTGTGTTTATCATAGTTATCCTTGAGATGTCGACGTAGCCGTCAAGGTATGTTATCCATTTTGACTCGGTATAGCCTGTATACGACAGCTCCTCTGCGGTTATAAGTGCATAAATTTCGTGATTGGAACGGGAGTAGGTTTTATTTAATTCTATTTGAGTTTTCCATTCACCGAGAGCGTTTGCCCGCGTTTTGCCCGCAGATATACCGTTATCAAAAACCTCTACCTCTGCGTAGGAAACGCTTAAGCCTGATACAGAAACGGTTGCAGAACCTGTTTTTTCGGGAATATATATCTTGGATACAGATACGGTCAGCTCAGCACTTGCTATAGGCTGGTATAAGATACCGTTTTGTGTTTCGGCAGACAGCCTTGCATTGAGTGTATATTCTCCTGCTCTGTTTCCTGTCAGATAAAGATATAATATACCCTTGTTTTTATTTGTATTGACCGAAACGGTACCTTCATTGACCGAATAGGGACAGGGCGCACCGTCAAGATAAACACCGCCGTCCAATAAACCAAGACCGTTAAGATCTATGAAAACACTTTCCGATTTTGTCGGATAATCGGGGGATATTTCGTATTCTATTCGTAATCTTACGTATTCTCCGATAATAATATCGTTTTTAGAGAGAGTTGCGTGAGTATTGTCCGGATTTGTTATAAACAGGTCAGTTTCATCAAACTCGGGAACTGTCACGGTGTTAATAATACTTATTGATCCGTTTACGATCTCAACTGAATTAAGTGTATAATGCTCACCCTCCGAAAGTCCGTATTCACTCAAAGAGTTTATATCGGCAACGCTTTTCAGCAAAGGGGTATTCTCTATAAATATTACCGAATAATAACCGTCCTTAAGCGGTCTGCTTGTATAAGAGCCGCTTGCACTTTCCGAATACACAAACCTGCCGTTACTGTCAAATACCATAGCTAAAGCTTCGGTATCTGCTTTGATTTCCGATACTCTGAATCTGCCGTTTTCGGTCAGTATTGCATCAAAATGCCCGCATTTGTTTTCATCCAGAGTTACTCTTACAGGCTCAGAACGCATTGAGTCATCACTTGCGTTCAGAGTGATCTCAAGAATATCGCCGGGATCTGCATCGGTTACGATCACGTAGGGATACTGGAAGCTGAAATCGGTTATGTGTTTATTTTGTGTGACGTTTTTAATTGCGAGGTTTAATCCTTCAATACTTGTAACGGGTGTTACGGTTGGCTTCTCGTCCTTTGCCGCAGCAGTACGCTTGGATAGGGTAAAGGAAATTTTGCTGTCGGGCAGAGGTGAGAGAATAAAGTCGGCTGACTCCGCTGTAATACCATCAAGCGTAAGGTTGCGGTCATAATAACCGTCCTGCTTTACGGTAACGGAGGCAGGCAGATCTTTTATAACTATAGAATATCTGCCGCTGCTGTCAGATACGGTATCTGTTGTCAAAACATATTTACCGTTATAGGTCTGTGTAAAGGATATAACGGCACCCTTAACAGCAATACCTTCCGTGCTTTTCACAAAGCCTGTCAAGCTGATATCCTTGTGCTTTTCAAGGGTACACTCGGGCTTGTCCGGATCTAATATAGTTCTTTCGGGCTGTTTGTATATATAGGATAATTCTTCATCTAATATAATTTCATATTCATATTCGGCATCATCGGATACATTATAAAGAGTATTACCCTGTCCGATAATAGTATCGCTGCCCTTGTTGTACCAGTTGACCGTATAGCCATCTGTTAATGTATTTCCTTCATCCATAACGGTCAAGGTCACCGAGGATGAATCAAAAATAGGCTGCACGGGTACGTTGTTGGATAAACAGTATTCCCATACGTAGGAATTCGGAAGTGTATATACGGTAAGCATCGGACAATCACGGAATACCCAATCACCAACAATATTTTCTACGTTTTCATAGGCTGTTAATGCTTCTAAATTACTGCATCCGTAAAAAGCATCGGAGCCGATCTGAACCAATCCTGTCGGCAGTTCTATGGACTGAAGCGAGGTACACAAATAAAAGGCATTACCTCCGATCACCTTTACATTAACGGGAATAGACAGGGTAGTTAATGATGAGCAATCCACAAACATACACGCAGGGATTTCTGTCATATTTTCGGATAATGTAATTTCTTTTAGATTGAAACAACCTGAGAAAGCGTACATATAGATATCGGTTGCTGTATCAGGCAAAATAACCGATTCTATACCACTTCGCGAAAAAGCATCGCTTTTTATCGTGGTAAAACCCTCGGGTAAGGTGATATGCTTTAATGAATCGGTATAAGCAAAAGCAGACGCTCCGATTTCCTTAACACCCAAACCAAAATCGATTTCTGATAAAGCATTGCAATGTTCAAAGGCAGAGTCTCCGATAACAGAGACGCTGTCCGGGATTGTCAGTGTAGTTAAGGATGAGCAATGACTAAACATACCGTCGGGTATTTCGGTAATACCATTTGGGAACGAGATCTCAATAAGATTAAAGCAGCTACATAATGCATATGGCTGAATATCCGTAGCAGAATCGGGAAAAGATATTCTTTCTATACCGCTTCGTGAAAAAGCGTATCCTTCAAGCGTGGTGAAGCCTTCGGGTAAGTCGATGTTCTTTAAAGAATCGGTATATGCAAAAGCATATTCTCCTATTTCCTTGATACCGTTACCGAAGGTTATATCTGTCAGATTAATGCAGTATTCAAAAGCACTGTCGCTTATCACTGATACGCTGTCGGATAATTTGATATTCTTGAGTGAGCCACAATCACGGAAGGCTCTATTGCCGATAACGGTGACGGTATCGGGAAGCACGATCTCCGTAAGGGTGTTACAACCGGAAAACGCTCCTTGACCGATCTCTGTTACAGCTTTGCCGAAATTAACATCGGACAATTTGTTGCAACCACTGAAGCATTGCTTACCGATACTTTCGACCTTGTCGGGTATTGAGAGATTGGTAAGTGAAGCGCAACCGGTAAAAACACTTTCTCCGAGTGTTGTTACATTCTCACTTATTCTGACCGAGCCAAGCTCTCTACAGTCACGGAAAGCCTCATTTCCGATAACCGTGACCGAATCAGGGATGTATATACTTGTAAGCTCTGCGCTTGAAAAAGCACCGGGACCTATTTCTTCTAATCCCTCGGGAAGAGTAATTTCTTTTAAGCTATCACATTCCGCAAAACAATGAATATTCAGCTTTTTAAGGCTTGAAGGCAGGTTGATCTTTTCAAGAGCATAACAATAACAGAAGGCGCGGTCACCTATGACCTTAATTCCTTCGGGTAGTGTTACCTCTGTAAGAGAGTGACAATGTTGAAATGCACTGTTGCCCACAGACGTTATTCCTTCGGGTAGTGTTACCTCTGTAAGAGAGTAACAATGTTGAAATGCACCGTTGCCCACAGACGTTATTCCATCATTGATGACAACCTTGAGTATGCTGTCCTTATAATCATACCAAGGGATGTCATATTCGGAATTCCAATTTTGCATGGTACCCTTACCGCTTACGGTAAGTACGCCCTCGGAAAAGCTACATTCAAGCTCTGCAATACCGTCATCTGCGACTATCGGTACTGCCTGTAAAAGTATAATAAGTGATAATAAAACCGCAAGGGTCCTGCTAAATATTTTTTTCAACAGTCTCGCTTCCTCTCTGTCATAAATTAACAATATCATTATATCACAGTAAATATGATTTTTCAATACAGAAAAAAGAAGCTTTTCGTCCTATTAGGGCGAAAAGCCTCATTTAATTACGCATTATGAATTAGAAAAGTCCGCTGATTTTTCCATTTTCGTCAACGTCGATCTTTTCTGCTGCGGGAACCTTGGGAAGTCCGGGCATTGTCATAATGTCACCTGTCAGAACTACCACAAAGCCTGCTCCTGCGCTGATCTTAACGTTCTTTACGGTTACCTTAAAGTCGGTGGGAGCACCAAGCTTTGTCATATCGTCAGAGAAGGAATACTGTGTCTTTGCGATACAAACGGGGCAGGAACCAAATCCAAGCTCTGTGAGCTTGTCAAGCTGCTTCTTTGCTGCGGGCAGTATATTGATACCGTCACCGCCGTATACCTTCTTTACTACCTTTTCGATCTTTTCTTCAAGAGAATCTCCGTCCTCATAGCTGAAGGTAAAGTCACCCTTTTCCTCTTCACAAAGACGAACGACCTCTTCTGCAAGAGCCTCACCGCCCTTGCCGCCTTCTGCCCATACGGTGGAAAGAACCACGTTAACACCAAGCTCCTTACACTTCTTGATAACCAAGTCGATTTCCGCATCGGTATCGGTGGGGAAGCGGTTAACCGCAACCACGGAGGGAAGCTTGTATACGTTCTTGATGTTGGAAACGTGACGAAGAAGGTTAGGAAGACCTTTTTCAAGTGCTTCGAGGTTTTCGTTATTAAGCTCTGTCTTTGCAAGACCGCCGTGCATCTTAAGGGCACGGACCGTTGCAACGATAACGACAGCAGAAGGTGTAAGACCTGCAAAGCGGCACTTGATATCAAGGAACTTTTCAGCACCCAGATCAGCACCGAAGCCAGCCTCTGTTACTGTATAATCAGAGAGCTTCATCGCCATACGGGTAGCGGTAACAGAGTTACAGCCGTGAGCGATGTTGGCAAAGGGACCGCCGTGAACAAATGCGGGAGTACCCTCAAGGGTCTGAACAAGGTTAGGTTTGAGAGCGTCCTTAAGAAGTGCAGTCATTGCACCCTGAGCATTAAGCTGACCGCAGGTCACGGGCTTTTCGTCATAGGTATAACCAACTATGATCTTGGAGAGTCTTTCTTTAAGGTCGGATATAGATTTACTCAGACATAGAACTGCCATAATTTCACTTGCAACGGTGATATCGTAGCCGTCCTCGCGGGGAACACCGTTTACACGTCCACCCAGACCATCGGTAACGAAGCGGAGCTGACGGTCGTTCATATCGACGCAGCGCTTCCAGGTGATGCGGCGGGGATCGATATTGAGAGCATTTCCCTGATAGATGTGGTTGTCAAGCATAGCTGCAAGGAGGTTGTTGGCTGCACCTATTGCGTGGAAGTCACCTGTAAAGTGGAGGTTGATGTCCTCCATGGGAACTACCTGTGCCCAGCCGCCGCCTGCCGCACCGCCCTTGACACCGAAAACGGGACCGAGGGAGGGCTCGCGGAGAGCTACAAGAACGTTCTTACCTATACGCTTAAGACCGTCAGCAAGACCGATTGTAGTGGTTGTCTTACCCTCACCTGCAGGGGTGGGAGTGATTGCAGTAACAAGGATGAGCTTGCCGTCCTTTTTGGTTTCGTCATTTAAGAGGGAAAGATCAACCTTTGCCTTGTACTTACCGTACTGCTCAAGATATTCATCAGCAACGCCTGCTACCTTTGCTATCTCGGTAATAGGCTTCATTTCTACGGACTGTGCAATTTCTATATCAGACTTGTACATGTTCGTTGTTCTCCTTATATATTAGTTATTAAAATATTTGTAAGCGGAATTGAAGAGGTTCATTTCATAAGTACCCTCAACGTTCTTGTAGAGACCTGTGCCGATACGCTCGCTGTGACCCATCTTACCAAGGACACGTCCGTCGGGAGAGGTTATACCCTCGATTGCGTGAGCGGAGTTGTTGGGGTTAAATGCGATATCGTATGTTGCGTTACCCTCAAGGTCACAGTACTGGGTTGCGATCTGACCGTTGGCTGCAAGCTTAGCTATAAGCTCCTCAGAGCCAAGGAATCGGCCCTCGCCGTGGGAGATCGGTACTGTATATACCTCGCCTGCCTTTGTACCCATAAGCCAGGGAGACTTGTTGGATGCAATAGCTGTACGAACAAGCTTTGACTGGTGACGTGCGATGGTATTGAAGGTAAGTGTGGGACAGCTCTCATCTGTGTCGATGATCTCACCGTAGGGAACGAGACCTAATTTTATAAGAGCCTGGAAGCCGTTACAGATACCAAGCATCAGACCGTCACGGCAGTTAAGCATTTCGTGAACTGCGTCCTTTACCGCCTTGTTACGGAAGAATGCGGTAATGAACTTACCGCTTCCGTCAGGCTCGTCACCGCCGGAGAAACCTCCGGGGATAGCGATTATCTGAGCATTAGCGGTCTGCTTTGCAAAGTAATCAACGCTGTCGGCAATACCCTGGGATGTAAGGTTCTTTATAACGATGATCTCAGTGTCAAGACCTGCACGCTGTGCCGCCTTTGCGGTATCAAACTCACAGTTTGTACCGGGGAATACGGGGATAAGCACCTTGGGCTTGGTTACCTTTGTTCTTACCTGAGGATAGGATTCTGCATTGAATCTGTAGTTTTCGGGCTTTTCTTCGTTAAATGCGATATTACAATGATATACGTCCTCCAACTTGCCCTCGTAGAGCTTGTTAAGACCGCACAGGCAAACCTTTTCGTCACCGAGGGAGATAGAACCATCCTCTACGGTGTAGCCGAGGGTCTCACCGATATCGGTGTCGTCTGTCATTTCAAGAATGAATGCGCCGTAGTTGTAGCCGAAGATGTCCTCAACAGTCATAGCGTCGTCATACTTAAAGCCGATACCGTTACCGATAGCCATCTTGTATACTGCCTCAGCGATACCGCCGAGAGTGGGAGTATAAGCAGCTGCAACCTTGCCCCGGCGAACAAGCTCAGCAACCTTATTAAAGTTAGCGATGAGGCACTCGGTCTTGGGGAGGTGGTTTTCGTCATACTCGGTACGAAGGATAGCCACACGGTGACACGCTGCCTTAAACTCGGGAGAGATAATATTCTTTATATCGTCTGTAGTAACAGCGAAAGAAACAAGGGTGGGAGGAACATCAAGCTTTTCAAAGCTTCCGGACATAGAGTCCTTACCGCCGATAGAGCCGATGCCGAGGTTCTTCTGTGCCTTAAATGCACCCAGCAGTGCTGCAAGAGGTTTACCCCAACGCTTTGCGTCGGTACCGGGCTTTTCAAAGTATTCCTGGAAGGTCAGATATACATCCTCAAAGGAAGCACCTGTTGCGATAAGCTTACAAACAGACTCAACTACCGCAAGGTAAGCACCGTGGTAGGGGGATTTTTCGGTAATAAAGGGGTTGTAGCCCCAAGACATAAGAGATACAGTTGAGGTATCACCTGTTTCGGTGGAGATCTTGTTTACCATAGCCTGGATGGGGGTAAGCTGATACTTACCGCCGAAGGGCATAAGAACTGTACCTGCACCGATGGTGGAGTCAAAGCGCTCGGAAAGACCGCGCTTAGAACAGGTGTTAAGGTCGGATGCAACAGCCTTGTAGTTATCGGTAAAGCTGCCTTCAACCTTTTTTGCATAGCACTCGGGCTTTGCGGGAGCGATATTAATGTGCTTGGGAGCACCGTTACTGTTAAGGAATTCACGGCTGAGGTCAACGATAGCCTTGCCGTTCCAATGCATTACAAGTCTGGGATCAGCCTGCACCTTTGCAACAACTGTTGCTTCAAGATTTTCCTTGTCTGCAAGCTCACAGAAGCGCTCAACGTCCTTTGCCTCAACGACAACTGCCATTCTTTCCTGAGACTCGGAGATAGCAAGCTCTGTACCGTCAAGACCGTCGTACTTCTTGGGAACAGCATTGAGATCAATTACAAGACCGTCGGCTAATTCTCCGATAGCAACGGATACACCGCCTGCACCGAAGTCGTTACAACGCTTGATAAGCTGAGAAGCCTCTTTGTTTCTGAAGAGTCTCTGGAGCTTTCTTTCCTCGGGTGCGTTACCCTTCTGAACCTCTGCTCCGCAGGATTCAAGAGACTGAAGATTGTGGGATTTTGAGGAGCCTGTAGCACCGCCGCAGCCGTCACGGCCTGTTCTGCCGCCGAGGAGTATTACGATATCGCCGTCCTCGGGTCTCTCACGGCGAACGTTTTCAGCGGGAGCAGCTGCGATGACCGCACCGATCTCCATACGCTTTGCAGCATATCCGTCGTGATAAATTTCGTCAACCTGACCTGTAGCAAGACCGATCTGGTTACCGTAGGAGGAGTAGCCTGCAGCCGCTGTGGTTACAAGCTTACGCTGGGGAAGCTTGCCCTCCATAGTCTCGGAGATGGGCTTGGTGGGGTCTGCCGCACCTGTTACACGCATAGCCGCGTAAACGTAGCTACGACCTGACAGGGGGTCACGGATAGCACCGCCGATACAGGTAGCGGCACCGCCGAAGGGCTCGATCTCGGTAGGATGGTTGTGTGTTTCGTTCTTGAAGAGAAGCAGCCACTTTTCAGTCTTGCCGTCATGCTCTACATCAATTTTGACTGTACAAGCATTGATCTCCTCGGATTCGTCAAGCTTGTCGAGCTTGCCTTCCTTCTTAAGGTATCTTACCGCAAGGGTAGCGATATCCATAAGACATACGGGCTTAGTTCTGCCAAGCTCTTTACGGGTATTGATATAATCGTTGTATGCTTCCTCAAGGAGCTTGTCCTCAAAGGTCACGTTGTCAATTTCGGTCAAAAACGTGGTGTGTCTGCAGTGGTCAGACCAGTATGTATCGATCATTCTGATCTCGGTGATAGTGGGGTTACGGCCCTCGGTTCTGAAATAGTCACGGCAGAAACGGATGTCGTCTAAGTCCATTGCAAGACCGAGAGTAGCCATAAGCTCAGAAAGAGACTTGTCGCACATATCGATAAAGCCGTCAACCGTGGCAACCTCGGTGGGGATGTCATAGTTTACCTTGAGAGTTTCGGGAAGCTCAAGGGTAGCCTCACGGGCCTCAACGGGGTTGATAACGTACTTCTTGATCTTTGCTACGTCCTCATCGGAGAGTGTACCCTCAAGGATATAAACTCTTGCGGTACGGATAAGGGGTCTTTCACCCTGAGAGATGATCTGGATACACTGTGCGGCAGAATCTGCACGCTGGTCATACTGACCGGGCAGATACTCGGTGGCAAACACCACACCGTCTGCTGCGGGAAGCTCTGCGTATGTATCGTCAAGCTGAGGCTCGGAAAATACTGTGTTTACAGAGTAATCAAAAAGCTGTTTTTCGATACCCTCACAGTCATATCTGTTAAAAAGTCTGACCTTTGCAAGTCCTTCGATACCCAGCAGAGATTTTGCATCCGAGAGAAGGGCTCTTGCCTCGTTGTCAAGACCTGTTTTCTTTTCTACGTAAATTCTGAATACCATAATGTCACCTTATTTTAATGCATCGAGTGCACGTTTACCTATATCGCTTCTGCGATATGCGTTTTCAAAATGTACCTTGTCGGAATATTTGTAAGCTTCCTTGACGGCAGCTTCAAGTGTGTCGCCGATAGCAACTACACCCAGCACTCGTCCGCCGCCTGTAACTACCTTACCGTCAGCAAACTTGGCGCCTGCCACGTAAACCTCACGGTCGGCCTCGGGTGCGGGAAGTGTGATCTCAAAGCCTGTGTCGTACTTGCCGGGATAACCCTTACTTGCCATAACAACACAGCAAGCGGATGCATCCTTTATCCTTATCATATCACAGGTAAGAGTACCCTCACGGCAAGCCTTCATTACAGAGAGAAGGTCACAGTCAAGAAGGGGGAGAACCACCTGTGTTTCGGGGTCACCGAAGCGGCAGTTATACTCGATTACCTTAGGACCGTCCTTGGTGATCATAAGACCGAAGTACAGACATCCCTTAAATGCTCTGCCTTCCTTTGCCATAGCGTCAACTGTGGGAAGGAAGATCTTTTCCATACACTCTTTAGCTACTGCATCTGTATAGTAGGGATTGGGAGCGATAGTACCCATACCGCCTGTATTAAGACCCCGGTCACCATCAAGAGCTCTCTTGTGGTCCATAGAGGAAACCATAGGAACAACGGTCTTGCCGTCAACGAAGGAAAGTACAGATACCTCGGGACCTTCAAGGAACTCCTCGATTACGATAGAGCTTCCGCTGTCGCCGAATACCTTATCCTCCATCGCAGCCTTAACTGCGTCAACTGCCTCCTCACGGGTCATTGCGATAACAACTCCCTTACCCAGAGCAAGCCCATCAGCCTTGATAACTGTAGGAATGGGACAGGTCTTTACGTATTCAAGAGCCGCCTGTGCATCTGTAAATACCTCGTAAGCTGCGGTGGGAATGCCGTATTTCTTCATAAGGTTCTTTGAGAACACCTTTGAGCCCTCGATTATAGCCGCCGCCTTGTTGGGACCAAAGCAGGGAATACCTACTGCTTCAAGAGCATCAACACAGCCGAGCACCAGAGGATCGTCGGGTGCTACAATGGCAAAGTCGATCTTATTGTCTGTGGCGAATTTAACTATATTGTCTATGTCCTTTGCTCCGATAGCCACAAGCTCGGCATCATGTGCCATACCTGCGTTACCGGGGAGAGCATATATTTTTTCTATATCTTTATTTTCTTTTAATTTCTTTATGATCGCATGCTCGCGGCCGCCGCCGCCAACTACAATAATGTTCATATTATACCTCTTTGTTTTGTTGTGATGAATTGACATCTTCGATGTCATGAATTGTCAGTGACATGAATTGACCTACGGTCATGAATTGTATCCTTCGGATACATTAAGGAAGATTTTTGCTTTGGCAAAAATCATTTTAATTGAATTGCTTTTCGGTGAGCCGAAAAGCTTCCTTAATGCACCATAGGTGCAATTCATGATGCAAAGCATCAATTTATGGTGAAACCAATTCATGAAGCCATAGGCTTCAATTCATGCCCGAAGGTTTTAATGATGGAATAAACGCATTCCGGTAAATGCCATTGCCATACCGTACTTGTCGCAGCACTCGATAACGATATCGTCACGGATAGATCCGCCGGGCTCTGCGATGTACTTAACACCGGACTTCTTTGCGCGCTCGATATTGTCGCTGAAGGGGAAGAATGCATCAGAGCCGAGAGCTACGCCGTCAATGGTGTCAAGATATGCTCTGATCTCGGCATCGGTCAGAGGCTCGGGCTGCTCGGTAAAGTACTTCTGCCAGTTACCGTCTGCGCAAACGTCCTCCTCGTTACGGTTGATATAACCGTCGATAACGTTGTCACGGTCGGGACGCTTGATATCTGCCTTGAAGGGGAGGTTAAGCACCTTGTCATACTGACGAAGGAACCAGGTGTCAGCCTTAGAGCCTGCAAGACGTGTACAGTGAACTCTGGACTGCTGACCTGCACCTACACCGATAGCCTGTCCGTCTACTGCAAAGCATACGGAATTGGACTGGGTGTACTTAAGAGTGATAAGAGAGATGATAAGGTCACGCTTTGCGGAATCGGGAAGCTCCTTGTTTGCGGTAACAATATTGGAGAGAAGCTCATTGTCGATCTTGAAGTTATTTCTGCCCTGCTCAAAGGTGATGCCGTAAACCTGCTTATGCTCGATCTCGGCGGGAACGTAATTGGGATCGATCTCAACGATATTGTAGTTACCGTTTCTCTTGGATTTGAGAATTTCAAGTGCCTCGGGCTCATAGCCGGGAGCGATAACGCCGTCGGATACCTCTCTCTTTATCATTGTAGCTGTGGTAACGTCACAAACGTCGGAAAGTGCTACCCAGTCACCGAAGGAGCACATACGGTCTGTACCTCTTGCTCTTGCGTAAGCACAAGCGAGAGGAGAATCATCCAGACCTTCGATATCGTCAACGAAGCAAGCCTTCTTGAGCTTGTCGGAAAGGGGAGTACCGACAGCCGCAGAGGTGGGGGAAACGTGCTTAAAGGAGGTAACTGCAGGCATACCGAGAGCTTCTTTAAGCTCCTTTACAAGCTGCCAGGAGTTGAATGCGTCAAGGAAGTTGATAAAGCCGGGACGTCCGCAGAGGATCTTGATGGGAAGCTCTGTGCCGTCGTGCATAAATATCTTTGCAGGCTTCTGATTGGGGTTACAACCGTATTTAAGTTCAAATTCTTTCATTTCAGTTACTCCTTTAAACATTTTTGTTTATGATAATTTCGATAGGTTCACTGCCGTCAAGGGGAATCTGACGGACAAAGAGAGAAACCTTATTGTCCTCGTTTAAGTTCTCCCAGCAAAGATCAGCAAGCTCCTTTGCGGTGTTGGGTACCTCTACCTCCTCGGGCTCGCCGTAGAAGGAGGGAATGGGATTGCCGTCACACTTGTAGGTGTGGATAAAGTGGCCTATACCTGCTTCGGGAGCGTATTCATAGAAGAAACGCTGACAAACCTCGGGACGGCCGTTTGCACTCTTGAGAATAGAGAGCTTATATGTAAAGTCAGAATCGGCATAGTCGAGGATTCCGGAAATTCTGGGGGTATAGTTGGGGCAGTCAGGCTCAAACTCACGGGTACGCAGAGCCTCTGCGAATGTCTTACCCTCGTTTACAAAATCATAGATGGTGTTTGTCTGATCACCGTTGGTGATGATATCAGTTTTGCCGTCGTTGGCACTAAGGTAGGGATTGTAGATTATAAGGCTGGGGTCGGAGAGCTTGGACTCGTCAAAAGCCTTTGTTCTCATACCGCCCTCAAAGCGCTCGAATATTCTGTTACGGCTGTTTTCACTTCTGCCCATAATGAAATATGCGATCATCGCACTTTTTCCGTCCGCAGATTTTCCCACTACGATACCTCTGCCGGGATAGGTGTTTTCGGATAATAATTTCTTAAGATCAAATAATGCCATTTTACTGTTCCTCCGATATTTTTTTACTTACTCGTTCAACTGCTTCGGGGAGAATCTTCCACTCCGCCTGTTCCATTACACGCTTCTGCAGTATTTCGGGGGTGTCTCCTTCTTCGATATATACTGCCTTCTGCATAATTATCTCACCGCCGTCGGGGATCTCGTTTACAAAATGAACGGTAGCTCCCGTTACCTTAACTCCGTAGCCAAGTGCCGCTTCGTGAACTTTTAGTCCATAGAAGCCCGCTCCACAGAATGACGGAATAAGCGAGGGGTGAACGTTGATTATGCGCTTGGGATATTTTGAAGTGAAATTCTCACTCAGAATACACATAAAGCCTGCAAGGACGATAAGCTGAATTTCATTCTCCTCTAAAAGAGCGATTATCTTCGCTTCAAATTCCTCTTGTGTAGTCTTTTTTATGACCTCTGTTTTTATATTTGCATTTGCGGCACGGGTAAGGGCATATGCACCCTCCTTGTTTGAGATAACAAGCTCGATGTTACCGCTTTTTATTATTCCGGAGTTCTGTGCATCGATCAAGGCTTGAAGATTTGTTCCTCCGCCGGATACAAGAACCGCAATTTTAGTTTTTCTCATTTTTCTTTGCACCTTTCATAAGGAGAGGTATCAGCATACCGCCGATAGTGTTACCAAGGACTACAAGCAGGATAAAGCATACTGTTTTAAGTCCGAACATCCTTGCAACACCGAAGTACGCCATATCCGCGATAGAGTGCTCATATCCGGAAAGGATAAACACCGCAACACAGAATACTAAAATGATAGGCTGCTTGGTGTTGGCATAGCCCTTGACTGCGGTGTACATCAGTATTCCGCAGAAGATACCGAGGATAATTGCGATATACCATTTCTGCTCTAATTTAGCTTCACACATCGTTACAGCCTTTTCATAAAGAGCAGGCTTAACAAGACCCAAAACCAGACCGCCTAAGGTCGCTGTTATGTAGTTTCCGATAAGACCTACCGTAACACAGCCTAAATTTACCGGGCTGTAGTCCTCGGCAAGCATACCGATCTTACCTGTATATAGGTACATACCCAGCATACAGATGACCATAAGCGCCACCGAAAAGGCAACTGCGCCCACTACCTTGTTGTCGCAGGAGAGGAAAACTCCCGCACCGATAGTCAGCATAACTCCTGCGGCAAGACTGCCGAAAAAGCTCTGCTTTAACATATTACCACAGGCTCCTCGCCCTTGTAGGTCTCACCGATGATGTAAGCGTCCTCACCGTTTGCACGCAGGATCTCAAGTACCTTGTCAGCATCTTCTTTAGCTACAACAACGCTCATACCAACGCCCATATTGAAGGTATTGAACATATCTCTCTCGGGGATATTACCTGTCTTTGCGAGAAGATCAAAGATGGGGAGAATACGAACTGCAGACTTTTCGATCTTTGCACCGAATCCCTTGGGAAGAGATCTCGGAATGTTTTCATAGAAGCCGCCGCCCGTGATATGGGAAACTGCCTTTACCTTGACCTCATCAAAGAGAGCAAGCATAGGCTTAACGTATATTTTTGTGGGAGTGAGAAGTGTCTCACCTACAGACTTACCGCCAAGCTCTGCAACGGGTGTCTTAATATCATTCTTTTCAACGTCAAATACCTTTCTTACAAGGGAGAAGCCGTTGGAGTGAACACCGGAGGAGGGAAGAGCGATGATAACGTCACCCTCGCAAACGGCAGTCTTATCTACGATTTTAGAACGGTCAACCACACCTACTGTAAAGCCTGCAAGGTCATACTCGTCGATGGGATAAAATCCCGGCATCTCTGCGGTCTCACCGCCGATAAGTGCTGCTCCTGACTGAACACAACCCTCGGCAATACCGGAAACGATATTTGCTATCTTCTCGGGAACGTTCTTACCGCAGGCGATATAGTCAAGGAAGAAAAGGGGCTTTGCACCGACGCAGATAACGTCGTTTACACACATTGCAACACAGTCGATACCAACCGTATCGTGCTTGTCCATAAGGAAAGCAAGCTTTAGCTTGGTACCGACACCGTCTGTACCGGATACGAGAACGGGTCTCTCCATTCCCTTTACGTCAAGCTCAAAAAGACCGCCGAAGCCGCCGATATCACTTACAACACCGCTGGTCATAGTCTTTGCGATATGACTCTTCATTAATTCTACTGCTTTATAGCCGGCTGTAATGTCAACACCGGATGCCTTATAGCTTTCGCTGAAACTCTTTTCCATAATTTTAGCCTTTCGATTTATTTATCAAATATTATTTTTAAAATTCAGGATGAATTGAAACCTACGGTTTCATGAATTGTTTTCAACATGAATTGGCTTTGCCATGAATTGTGCTGATGCACATTAAGGAAGATTTTCGCTGAAGCGAAAATCAATTTTAATTGAATTGCTTTTTGGCTTGCCGAAAAGCTACCTTAATGCACTACAGGTGCAATTCATGATGCGAAGCATCAATTTATGCGACTGTGTCGCAATTCATGACATCGGAGATGTCAATTCATTAGTATTTATTTCTTACTTCTTCGTCAGCCGCATAGATCTTCTCTGTATTAGCCTTGCGCTGTGCGTCAAGCTTTGCCGCAAGGTCCTCGTCGGTTATTGCAAGCATCTGAATTGCAAGCAGAGCCGCGTTTGCCGCGCCGTTTATTGCAACGGTTGCAACAGGCATACCCGAGGGCATCTGAACGGTGGAAAGCAGGGCGTCAAGTCCGTCAAAGGTAGAGCCCTTTACAGGAATACCGATAACGGGAAGTGTAGTGTTTGCCGCAAAGGCACCTGCAAGGTGAGCTGCCATGCCTGCGGCACATATCATAGCACCAAAGCCGTTCTCTCGTGCCTTAAGCGCAAACTCTCTTGCCGCCTCGGGAGTACGGTGAGCACTCATAACTCTTACTTCATAAGGCACGCCGAAATCCTTTAAGGTATCAACTGCCTTTTCTACAACGGGCAGGTCGCTTGTGCTGCCCATAATGATCGCAATTTTTTTCATATCTATCCTCACTTTAATTATAATCAAAACTACTTTTCGCAAAGCGAAAAGTTACCTTTTCTCTTATCTCTTCTCTTTTCTCTCTTCTCTTTTATTTTGACTGTCCTTTGTTTTTCTGCAAAAAAACATGGACAGTCCTATCAAAGTAGGACTGCCCAGACGGTCGACATAATATACACCTTGTTTCCCTGTGGTTTATTCCACTTGTGTCCGTCAGTTACAAGGCGCTTTTAACTACTTTGTAATTCTATCACAAAGTCAGCTTAAAATCAATGTCGCAAATGTAAACAAAGGCTGTCCTTTTTATGTTCCGAATCGCAGATTCTGAACAAGTGCAAAGTGCAGAGTGCAAAGTGCAAAATTAAGGATGTTTTTTGACTGGGTCAAAAAACTATTTAGCTTTTGATTCGCAGTAAATACAACGGTAGACCCTGTTTTCACGGTCGGTGAGCTTGAATACGTGGTCAAGCTCCTGCTCACAGGAGGTGATGCAACGGGGATTCTTGCATTTGATAACATTGGTTATGCGTTCGGGAAGCTCAAGATGCTTTTTCTCCACCAGAGCTCCGTCCTTGATGTAATTGACTGTAATATCCGGATCGATATAACCGAGAGCCTTAAGGTCAAGATCGATTATTGCATCTATCTTTATGATATCCTTCTTGCCCATCTTATCGCTTGCGGCGTTCTTGATTATTGCAACGGGGCAGTCAAGCTTACCCAGCTTTAAGACACGGTATATCTCCATTGCCATACCTGCCTTGATATGGTCGATAACGTATCCGTTCTTGATAGAATCTATATTCATACTTCCACCTCCAACAGCTTCATAATAAGTGCCATACGTACAAATTTACCGCAGGCTACCTGCTTAAAGTAGCAGGCACGGGGATCGTCGTCTATCTCGGTGGATATTTCGTTTACACGGGGCAGAGGATGAAGTATGCACATATCCTCTTTAGCAGATTCCATCTTGTCCTTGGTAAGGATATAGCTGTCCTTGAGACGGATATAATCAGCCTCGTTGAAGAAACGCTCCTGCTGAACACGGGTCATATAGAGGATATCAAGCTCTTTCATAGCCTCAACAAGATCTGTGGTCTCACGGTAGGACATATTGTTCTTGTCAAGAACGTCTGTCTTCATATAGGTAGGAAGCTTAAGCTCATCGGGAGAGATAAGCACGATCTTGATTCCCGTGTATCTTGAAAGGGCGGATATAAGCGAATGTACCGTTCTTCCGAACTTAAGGTCACCGCAGAAGCCTACGGTCAGATCGTTAAGTCTGCCCTTTTCACGGCGGATGGTAAGAAGGTCGGTGAGAGTCTGTGTGGGATGGAAGTGACCTCCGTCACCTGCGTTGATTATCGGAACACCGCTTCGGAAGGACGCAACGAGAGGAGCACCCTCTTTAGGATGGCGCATAGCAATAATATCGGAATATGCGGAAACAACCTGTATAGTATCGGATACGCTTTCACCCTTGGAGGCAGAAGAACTCTTTGCCTCGGAAAAGCCGAGAACTGAGCCGCCCAAAGAGAGCATAGCAGACTCAAAGGAGAGTCTTGTACGGGTAGAGGGCTCAAAGAAAAGGGTAGCCAGCTTCTTGTGCTTACAAACCTCCTGATACTTTTCGGGATTAGCGATAATATCATCCGCACGGTCAAGAAGCGCGTCTATTTCATCAACGCTTAAATCTAAAATATCAATTAAATGTCTCATTTGTTTATCCAGCTTTCGTCAGAGGGGTTAGCTCTGAATTTCTTAAGTCTTTCGATATCCTCAGGCTTGATATAGCCGATCTCAGCTGCAACCTCGCATACGGTGTCAAAGTCGGTAAGGCTGGTGTTTACTACGTTTGCCGCAGCCATACGGTCAAGACCCTTCTGCATACCGTAGGTGAAGATAGAAACAACGCCAAGTACCTCAGCACCTGCCTCACGAAGCACGTCAACTACTTCAAGAACGCTTCCGCCTGTGGAGATAAGGTCCTCGATAACAACTACCTTCTGACCGGGCAGAAGCTTACCCTCGATCTGATTTTGTCTGCCGTGATCCTTAGCACCGGAACGAACGTAACCCATAGGCATATCAAGCATATGAGCGGTGATAGCCGCGTGAGCGATACCTGCGGTACTCGTACCCATAAGAACCTCGCACTCGGGGTATAATTCCTTAACCTTTTCTGCAAGGCTGGACTCTATAAGAGTTCTTACCTCGGGAGCTGTAAGTGTTAATCTGTTATCACAATAAATAGGGCTCTTGATTCCGCTTGCCCAGGTAAAGGGCTCGTCCGGACGAAGAAATACTGCACCTATGGAAAGTAATCCTTTTGCAACTGCTTTGTTCATAATCATATTCTCCTTAGTCTATAAATTCTTTAACGCATCTTCTGTATGCCGCAACGGGGTCCTCTGCTGCTGTGATAGGTCTGCCCACAACGATATAGTCGGAGCCTATTTCTTTAGCTTTTGCAGGGGTGGTTACACGAACCTGGTCGCCGATGTCACCGTCAGCAAAACGTACACCGGGAGTAACGGTCAAAAATTCCTTGCCGCACTTTTCCTTGACCTTACCAGCCTCAAGGGGTGAGCAAACAACACCGTCAAGACCTGCAAGCTTTGCGTTGTGAGCATAGTGCATAACTACCTCGTCGATAGGCTTGTCAATAAGCAGATCGTTTGTCATTCTCTCCTGGCTTGTGGAGGTAAGCTGAGTAACTGCGATAAGCAGAGGGCGTGTGCCGTCGGGTCTGGTCAGACCCTCAAGAGCCGCCTCCATCATAGCGATGGTGCCGCTTGCGTGGAGGTTACACATATCTACGTTAAGGCTGGAAAGAACAGCCATAGACTTTTTAACTGTGTTGGGAATATCGTGGAGCTTGAGATCGAGGAATATCTTGTGACCTCTTTCCTTTAATTTTCTTACCATATCGGCACCTGCCGCATAGTAGAGCTCCATACCTATCTTAACATAGGGCTTTTCTTCCTTGAAGTTGTCAAGAAACTTTAATGTTGCTTCCTCTGACGAAAAGTCACAGGCAATAATAACGTCGCGTCCCATCAGTGTGCGCCTCCTATTATATCTGATAATTTTTCTATTTTATATTTTTCCATTACACGGGGAAGATCCTCGATAATATCACGGCAAGCGTAGGGGTTAACGAGGTTTGCCGCACCTACCTGAACCGCAGTTGCTCCGCAGAGCATCATTTCGATTACGTCCTCGGCACAGCTTACACCGCCCATACCGATGATCGGAATATTGACAGCCTCGTATACCTGATATACCATACGAAGTGCCACGGGAAGTATCGCAGAGCCGGAAAAACCGCCCATCTTGTTTGCCACAACAGGCTTCTTTGTGCGAAGATCCACTCTCATACCGAGAAGAGTATTTATCATAGAGATACCGTCTGCTCCCGCCTCCTCGCAAGCCTTTGCGATGGAAACGATATCAGTTACGTTGGGGCTTAATTTAATATATACAGGCTTTGTGGTGACAGCCTTAACGGCCTTTGTTACCGCAGCCGCATTTTCGCAGGAGGTACCGAAAGCCATACCGCCGTTATGAACGTTGGGACAGCTTATGTTTACCTCGATTATGCCTACGTCAGGCTCTTTGTCGATCTTCTCGCAGGTATAGACATATTCGTCAACCGAAAAACCGCTGACGTTTGCCACAACCTTTTTGTTAAATACCTTCCTCATTTTGGGAAGCTCTTCGGAGATGACCTTTTCAACACCGGGATTCTGAAGACCGACCGAGTTGATCATACCCATATTACATTCTGCAATTCTGGGGGTAGGATTACCGAAGCGGGGATCCTTTGTGGTTCCCTTAAAGGAGAATGAGCCGAGAATGTTTATGTCATATAACTCGGCAAACTCATAGCCGAAACCGAAGGTGCCGCTGGCGGGAATGATAGGGTTGTCAAGCTCCCAACCTGACAGATTTACTTTCAGATCTTTCATAGCAGCCTCCTATTTCTCCCACAGTATTTCATCGCTTACAAGGACGGGTCCTTCCTTGCAGATACGCTTATTGCCGTATATGGTCTTACAGCTGCAGCCCATACAGGCACCAAAGCCGCAACCCATTCTTTCCTCAAAGGAGAGCTGACCTTTTTTGTCTGTAGCATTGTAAAGTGCCTTGAGCATAGGCTCGGGACCGCAGGCAGAATAGTCTGTATATTCTATCTCCGGAAGAGCGTTGGTAACAAATCCCTTTGTACCTTCGGAGCCGTCAACTGTTGTAACGATGACCTTGCAACCGAGTGCTTCAAATTCTTCCTTATAGAATAACTCACTTGCGGTATTGAAGCCGAGTATAGCAGTAACTTCCTTACCCTGTGCTATAAGAGCCTTGGCAAGTCCGTACATAGGCGGAACACCAACGCCGCCGCCTACGACTACAGGCTTATCGCCGCATTTTGCTGTATCAAAGCCGTTACCCAGGCCGCAGAGTACGTCAAGGGTCTGACCTTCGGTCATAGACTTCATCTTCTCCGTTCCGCGACCCACTACCTTGTAGATAATGGTTATCTCCCTGTCGTTATAATCACATACCGAGATAGGTCTGCGAAGATAAAAGCCGTCAAGGGCAATATTTATAAACTGTCCGGGATTTGTAAGAGCCGAGGTGTCACCCGCCAGACGCATAAGATATACGTCCGGGGTGAGAGCTCTGTTTTCTAAAATCGTATAAATACCTTTTGTCATATTAAGAATCTATCGTTGAGATACAGAGAGTTGTTTCCTCAAGTACGTCAAGGAGAACTCTTACCGTATCAAGTGCGGTGAACATAGTTACATTGTTTTCGGCTGCACAGCGGCGGATCTCAAAGCCGTCCGAGCTGTGGGAATCGCGGTTGATATCACGGGAAGAGATAACATAGTTTACGTGACCCTGACGGATAGAGCGAAGTATCTCGTCACTGCCCTCGCTTATCTTCTTCATAACGTGAGTACGGATTCCGTTAGCCTTTAGGAAGTTTGCAGTACCCGCGGTAGCCTCGATATTGAAGCCGAGATTGTAGAAGCGGCGGATGAGAGGAAGCGCCTCTTCCTTGTCCGAATCAGCAATGGAAACGAATATTGTACCGTAGTTTACTACGTTCATACCAGAGGACTGGAGTGCTTTATAAAGCGCTCTTGTCAGCTTATCATCATAACCGATAGCCTCACCGGTGGATTTCATTTCAGGAGAGAGGTATGCGTCAAGACCTCTGATCTTTGAGAAGGAGAATGCAGGAACCTTAACGTACCATCTCTTCTTCTCTTCGGGATATACTACTTCGATGCCCTGATCCTTTAAGGTCTCACCAAGCATTACCTTGGTACCGATGTCTGCAAGAGACCAGCCTGTAGCCTTAGAGAGGAAGGGAACTGTTCTTGAGGAACGGGGGTTTACCTCAATGATATATACATCCTCGTTTTTATCAACGATAAACTGGATGTTGTAGAGACCTACGATGCCTATACCAAGACCGAGTCTCTTTGTATAATCAAGGATAGTATCCTTAACCTTCTGGCTTACAGAGAAGGTAGGATATACAGAGATAGAGTCACCGGAGTGGATACCTGTACGCTCAACGTGTTCCATAATACCGGGAACGAAAACGTCCTTGCCGTCACATACTGCGTCAACCTCAAGCTCCTTACCGAAGATGTACTTGTCAACGAGTACGGGGTTATCAGAGTCAAGCTTGATTGCGGTGTTGAGGTAGGTTCTCAGAGCCTCTTCGTTTGCAACGATCTGCATTGCACGGCCGCCAAGCACGTAGCTGGGACGAACAAGCACGGGGTAGCCGATCTCTTCAGCTGCACGCACACCTGCCTCAAGGTCGGTTACCGCGTGGCCCTTGGGCTGAGGGATATCAAGCTCGTGAAGAATCTTTTCAAAGGAGTCTCTGTTTTCTGCTCTTTCAATAGCCTCAAAGTCGGTACCGATGAGCTTAACTCCGTGCTTCATTAAAGGCTGAGCCAGGTTGATAGCGGTCTGACCGCCAAGGGATGCAACAACACCGAGGGGCTTTTCAAGCTCGATAACGTTCATAACGTCTTCAACTGTCAGAGGCTCAAAGTAGAGCTTGTCGCTGACTGTATAGTCTGTAGAAACGGTTTCGGGATTGTTGTTTATGATTATAGCCTCATAGCCTGAGTTCTTAATGGTCTGTACCGCGTGAACGGTGGAGTAGTCAAACTCAACACCCTGTCCGATACGGATAGGACCGGAACCTAAAACTATGATCTTCTTTCTGTCTGTAACTATAGACTCATTTTCCTGCTCGTAGGTAGAGTACATATAGGAAACGTAACCGTCGTACTCACCTGCGCAGGTGTCTATCATCTTATATACGGGGAAGAGGTTATTGTCTTTTCTGAACTTGTATACGTCAGGCTCAGGGCAGTTCCATACCTTGGATATAAATTTATCCGAGAAGCCCATTCTCTTAGCCTCGTACATTGTGTCGTAATCAAAGGGATTTGCGGTGAGTAAATGCTCAAAGTCGATGATGTTCTTATACTTGTCAAGGAAGAGCATATCTATCTGAGTTTTGTCGCAGATAACACCTAAGTCAACGCCGAGACGGATAAGCTGAGCGATAGCAAATATACGGTCGTCGGTACCGTCCTTGATATAGTCAAGAAGCTCGTCGGTTGTCATTTCATCGAATTTTGCCATATGGAGATGGCATACGCCTATCTCAAGGGAGCGAACTGCCTTTAAGAGACACTCTTCAAGGGTACGTCCGATACTCATTACCTCACCCGTTGCCTTCATCTGTGTGGAGAGCTTGTTGGAGGCTGTTGCAAACTTGTCAAAGGGGAAGCGGGCAACCTTGGCTACAACGTAGTCAAGTGCAGGCTCAAAGCTTGCGGGAGTGGTGGAGAGCATTATCTCGTCAAGGTTAAGACCTACGGCAACCTTTGCGGTGATGCGTGCGATAGGATATCCGCTTGCCTTGGATGCAAGAGCGGAGGAACGGGAAACACGGGGGTTTACCTCGATGAGGTAGTATTCAAAGGACTGAGGGTCAAGGGCAAACTGTACGTTACAGCCGCCTTCTATCTCAAGTGCGCGGATCAGCTTAAGTGCAGAGTCGCGCAGAATATGATATTCCTTGCTGGTCAGGGTCTGGCAGGGAGCAACAACTATAGAGTCACCGGTATGGATACCGACAGGGTCGATATTTTCCATAGAACAAACGGTTATAGCGGTGTCGTTGGAGTCACGCATAACCTCGAACTCTATTTCCTTGTAGCCCTTGATGGACTTTTCAACGAGAACCTGAGAAACCGGAGAGAGGGCAAGAGCGTTTTTCATAATGGAAACAAGCTCTTCTTCGTTGTCTGCAAAGCCGCCTCCCGTACCGCCGAGAGTAAATGCGGGACGGAGAACTACGGGATAACCTATCTTTTCGGCTATTACCTTACCCTCTTCGATGGTATTGGCAACGTCAGAGGGAAGTACGGGCTCGCCAAGGTCAAGACAAAGCTGCTTAAAGAGCTCACGGTCCTCGGCACGCTCGATAGACTCGCACTTGGTACCAAGCAGCTGAACGCGGCACTCGTCAAGAATACCCTTACGTGCAAGCTGCATAGCAAGGTTAAGACCTGTCTGACCGCCTAAGCCGGGAATGATAGCGTCGGGTCTTTCGTATCTCAATATCTTTGCGATATATTCAAGGGTCAGAGGCTCCATATACACCTTGTCGGCGATGGTGGTGTCTGTCATAATGGTGGCGGGATTGGAGTTGCAGAGGATTACCTCATAGCCTTCTTCCTTCAGCGCAAGACAAGCCTGTGTGCCTGCATAGTCAAACTCGGCTGCCTGTCCGATAACTATAGGACCTGAACCGATTACCAGTATCTTTTTTATATCCGTTCTCTTAGGCATTTTCCTTCGCCTCCTTCATCATATTAACAAACATATCGTAGAGATTTTCGCAATCCTTTGGTCTTACGGTATTGTCTACCTCAAACTGAACTGCAAACATCTTATCTTCCTTATTTTCTACACCTGCGATAGTGCCTTCGATAACGTTCTTATGTGTGACCGTAAGGCTTGTACCCTTAATGCTTTCGGGGTCGATAGTGTAGGAGTGGATCTGATTCACAACGTCAACACGGTTGTTTGTCAGGTTGCGGACCGGGTGGCTGCCTCCTCCGTGACCGAACTTCATCTTGTAGCAGAGGGCACCGTATGCCATACATATAAGCTCAAAGCCGAGGGAGATGCCGAACATAGGATATTTGCCCTTCAATTCCTTGATAAGGTCGATAACCACGGGAACGTCTGCAGGATTTCCGGGGCCGTCGGATATAAGGATACCGTCGGGATTCATTCCCTCGATTATTCTTGCTTCGGTATTGTAGGGAACAACTGTCACGTTACATCCTCTTGCGTTAAGCTCCTTGATAACGCTTAACTTTGTACCGCAGTCAACCACTACCACGTTGTACTTGGGCTTGAAGGTACGGCTGTACCATCTCTTTTTACAGCTTACACGGGCTACCGCATCGGTGGGAAGCTCGTGAGTTCTCATATACTCAAGCGCCTCTTCCTTAGGCTTGTCTGCGTCGCAGATATAAACCTTGCAGCTTCCGTTGTCTCTTATCTTACGGGTCAGCATACGGGTATCAACGCCTTCGATTGCAGGAATGTCATTTTCCTCAAGGATCTCGGAGAGGGTCTTGGTGTATCTGAAGTTACTGGGCGAGTCGTTGTACTCGCGTACGATAAGACCTCCTATTGTGGGGACCTTGGTCTCAAAATCCTCCTCGGCTATACCGTAGTTACCGATAAGGGGATAGGTCATAAGCACCATATCGTCTGTATAACCGGGGTCGGAAATAACCTCCTGGTAACCTACCATTGCGGTATTCATAAGAAGCTCGCACATTGCCTCTACCTTGGTAGAGCCGAAGCCGAAGCCATAATATTCCTGACCGTCCTCGGTCACTATCTTTCTGTCATATTTGATTGCCATACTATCCTCCTGTTATATACTGTCATTAAACATTCACCGTAGACCTCCTTACCTGCAAAGGGTGTACTCTTACCCATCGAGAGAAAGTCGTTTGGATCTATTACGTATTTTCGGTCGGTACTCAGTACCGTAAAGCTGTCCGGACTCGGCGGAATACCGAATCTTTCTCTGGGCTTTGTTATCATAAGCTCCAGCAGCTTTTCTATACTTATTATGCCTGTTTTGACAAGCTCTGTATACATTATGGGGAACGCCGTTTCTATACCCGTTATTCCCATCGGACTTTTTGCAAGTCCCTGTGATTTTTCTTCAAGGGTGTGAGGTGCATGGTCGGTAGCTATCATATCTATAGTACCGTCGATGATACCTTGTCTGAGTGCCATCATATCCTCGCGGCTTCGTAAGGGAGGATTCATCTTGAATCTTGCATCCTCACACAGATCCTCGTCACACAGTACGAGGTAATGCGGTCCTGTTTCACAGGTAACGGGCAAGCCTTTCGCTTTTGCTTTCCTTATTAAATCAACGCTTTCCTTGGTTGAAATGTGACATACGTGGTAATCGCAGCCTGTTTCTTCCACCAATTTAAGATCGCGTTCTATCTGCTTCCATTCGCTTTCGTTTGAAATGCCTTTGTGTCCGTATGCTCTTTGGTAAGCACAGGAATTTATGTAACCTCCGAAGAGAAGGGAATTGTCCTCGCAATGGGCTGCTATTATCTTGCCGAGTGATTTTGCCTTCAGCATTGCCGCCCTCATCATTTCGTCAGACTGAACTCCTCTTCCGTCATCCGAAAAGCCGCAGACCTTATCCGCCATACCCTCAAGGTCGGCTAACTGCTCTCCCGCTTCCATCATAGTAATGGAGCCGTAGGGGTGAACTCCTATCAAAGCATCCTTGTTTATTATATCAAGCTGCTGCCCAAGGGTTTCGGGCGTGTCGGGTACGGGATTCAGGTTCGGCATACTGCATACGTCGGTATATCCACCCCTCGCTGCAGCCTGTGTTCCCGTGGCGACCCTTTCTTTCATAGAAAAACCCGGCTCTCTCAGATGTACGTGAACATCCAAGAAACCGGGAGTAAAAATACAATTATCAAATTCACAAAGAACCTCTTCGTCCATAGGGACAAAAGAAGCTTTTCCTTCATTAATATATATATCACGGGAAGAAATATTACCGTCTATCAGACATTTTGCTTTTTTTAACTTGATCTGCATAGGTAATCCTCCTTTTTGACTTTACTGACCTTAACAAAAAAATATCTTGTCCTGCGACAAGATATAACTATACAACAAAGCCGGCTCTTGCACAGCAAAAACCCTGTTATTCTATTACATCTTGTCGGCATCTCTGTACCGCTCTTAAAGACCTTAGTTAGTATATCACAATTTAATGCTTTTTGTCAATATAAATAATATACATACATATTTATTTAACATTCTGTTTATTGTCAATTTACCCAAAATGTGAACAAAAAAATATATAAACTAAACAAAAATAAATTATTGCCGAATAATTAACAGAAGATGATTGACAAATGAATAAACTATAATGTATAATACGAATTGTATGAGTTCAAAATTTTATAAGGAGGAAAACCTAATGAAACTCACAAAGAGATTATTGGCTATCGTTCTCGTAGTTATGATGATCGTTCCCTCTATGGCGTTCATGAACTCTGCTGCAGGCGCATGGACAATAACATTCGACCCCGATGGCGGTGAGATGGTTGGTCCCACCACCTATCAGATCAACACAGGCGATTTCTATGTTGATGTAATTGGCGAAATGCCTCAGGCTACTCTCGAAGGCTACAACCTTGTTGGTTGGTACAACGAGAAGTACAACTACGTTCTCGACATGTCTGAATCTGCATACTTTGCAGTTGCCGAGGACATCACATTCGTAGCAATGTGGGAAGAAGCTCCCGTAGTTGACCCCACACCCGATCCCGATCCTACACCCGATCCTGAACCCGTTGTTAAGGATTGGACAATGTACTTCGATCCCGACGGCGGTGAGATGGTTGGTCCTACCGAGTACGGCATCAACATGGGTGACTTCTACAAGGATATCTTTGGCGACACTATTCCTCAGGCTACTCTTGAGGGTTACGTTCTCGTAGGCTGGTACCTTGAGAAGTATAACTTCACACTTACCGACGGTGACGTTACCGGCGGCGGTTACTATGCAGTAGCAGAAGACAGCTACTTCGTAGCTCTCTGGGAAGAAGCTCCCGTAGCTCCTCCCGTTGATCCCGATCCTACTCCCGATGATGAAGACGTTAAGCCCGCTGACAAGAGCTGGACTATGACTCTTGATCCTGACGGCGGTGTTATGGATGAAGGCTTCAAGACTAAGTATTACTTCAATACCGGTGATGCTTATGTTGATATTATGCCCGGTTATCCTACCGCTACTCTTGAAGGCTTCGTTATCGCAGGCTGGTACCTCGAGGCTTATAACTTCACCTTCACAACAGGTGACTATGAGACCGGCTACTATGCACTTTCCGAGGACTGCACTCTCGTAGCTCTCTGGGAAGAAGCTCCCGTAGTTCCCGACGAACCTACTCCCGATCCTTCCGGCAAGGACTTCACAATGTACTTCGATCCCGACGGTGGTGAGATGGTTGGTCCTACCGAGTACGGTGTAAACGTTGGCGACTTCTACGCTGACATCTTTGGTGAAACCATTCCTCAGGCAACTCTCGAGGGCTACGTTCTCGTTGGTTGGTACCTTGAGAAGTATAACTTCACCCTTACAGACGGTGACGTTACCGGCGGCGGCTACTATGCAGTAGCAGAAGACAGCTACTTTGTAGCACTTTGGGAAGAGGCTCCCGTAGCTCCTCCCGTTCCCGATAAGCCCGAACCTCAGCCCATTCCCGATCCTGTAAAGCCCGATGATAAGTCTTGGGTTCTTACATTCGATCCCGACGGCGGTATTCTTGACGAAGGCTTTGAGTATCACTACTACTTCAACACCGGCGACGAGTATAAGGACATTATGCCCGGTTACCCCACCGCTACTATGGAAGGCTGGAACCTCGTTGGTTGGTACCTCGAGGCTTGGAACTACACCTTCACACAGGGCGACTATGAGACCGGCTACTATGCACTTGCAGAGGATGCTTACATGGTTGCACTCTGGGAAGAGGCTCCTATCGTTCCCGATGTTCCTGCTGAAAAGGACTTCACAATGTACTTCGATCCCGACGGCGGCGTTATGGCTGAAGGCTGGGCAACCGAGTACGGTGTAAACGTTGGCGACTTCTACGCTGACATCTTTGGCGAAACCATTCCTCAGGCAACTCTCGAGGGCTACGTTCTCGTTGGTTGGTATCTTGAAAAGTACAACTTCACCCTTACAGACGGTGACGTTACCGGCGGCGGCTACTATGCAGTAGCAGAAGACAGCTACTTTGTAGCTCTCTGGGAAGAAGCTCCCGTTGATCCCGAACCTCCCGTTCCCACCAAGGCTTGGACAATGACATTTGATCCCGACGGCGGTGTTATGGACGAAGGCTTCGAAACCGTTTACGGTATCGACACAGGCGATAACTACAAGGATATCCTTCCCGGTTATCCCACCGCTACTCTTGAAGGCTACCTCCTCACCGGTTGGTACCTCGAGAAGTACAACTTCACATTCACAGTAGGCGACTATGAGACCGGCTACTATGCGATCTCCGAGGACTGCGTACTCGTAGCTCTCTGGGAAGAAGATCCCAACTACGTTCCTCCCGTTGAGCCTCCCGTTGAGTGCACTCACGAGTGGGGCGATTGGGTTGTAACCGTTGAGCCTCAGATAGGCGTTGCAGGCGAAGAGACCAGAACATGTACTCTCTGCGGCGCGACTGAGACCCGCGAGATTCCCGCTCTTGAAGAGCCCGTAGTTCCCGAATATGACGTAACCGTATCCGCTAAGGGTACAGTAATCACCATCACAGGTCTTATCGGCGAAAACTTCGTTGATGCTTGGATCTCCGCTGGTGAAAAGACCTCTTATGCAGAGGTTAAGGCTGACTACATCTTCCGTGCAAAGGCTGGTTCTAACAGAATCGACGAAAACGGCGTATTCTCCTACGATGTTGGTACTACAGGTAAGTACACAATCCTCGTTAGATTCTCCGATAACACTGTTATCAAGTACGTTGTAACTTCTGTTGCAGCTTCTGTAAGAAAGAACGTTATCACTGTTAACGCGATCGATTCCGATCTCGTTAAGGATATCTTCATTGCTTCCGGCGATGTTTCCGAGTACAGAGATGTTAAGGCTAACATGGTTTACCACCTCTACTCCACATCTGCAAAGATCGTAGACGGCAAGTGGACCTACAGACCTGCAGTAGACGGTATCTACACAGTATACATCAGACTTAACGACGGTACTGTTGTACGCGAAGTTGTAAACTGCGATCTCGGCTTAAAGACTGAGATAGCTGTTGACGGCAACACAGTTTCCATCGCTGGTCTTACCGATTTCTACGTACTCCGTTACGCTAAGGGCGAGTATGAGACCTCCGGTCAGATCAAGAGAGCTCCTGACTGTGTAAACATCAAGCCCGCACAGACTGTTGACGGCGTATGGACAGGTGAGCTTGCTTCCGGTACATACACATTCGTACTCCAGACTGTTGAAAACGACTACGCTTATTACACCGTAGTAGTTGGCTAATAACAGCATATAATTATCTTGAACCCATCGGCAAAGCCGATGGGTTCTTTCTTTGCAGGGGTAATCCCTGTACGGTAAAACCGCATATTCTTTAACTGTAAATCAACATCGTCACCCGACGGTGAAGAAAAACTTTAATTTAAGGAGGATATTTTCGTATAATGGTTGACTTTAATTTTCTATATGATATAATAATTTCAACTGTAAAATCGTTTTTCACGAAAGGTTATTTGTTATGGAAAAGAAAAACTTGGTTGTCGTAGGCTACGGCGGAATGGGCGGCGGTTATCACGCAGCAAAGGCAATTGAAAAGGGCGTGGTAAACCTGCTCGGTATATATGATATCGATCCTGCAAAATCTGAGCTTGCACGTTCAAGGGGTATATTTGCATATGATACCTATGAGGACGTTTTGTCTGACGACAGAGTAGATATAATCACCGTTGCTATTCCCAATGACAGACATTTTGAGAGAGTTACCAGAGCACTTGAGGCAGGCAAGCACGTTATCTGCGAAAAGCCCGTTGCTATGTCAAGTGAGGAATATGCTAAGATGGTTGAGTGCGCTGAGAAGAACAACTGCGTTTTCTCCGTTCACCAGAACAGACGTTGGGACGTAGACTTTCTTGCTATGAAGCAGATTTATAATTCGGGTGAAATAGGCAAGATATTTAACTACGAATCCCGTATCCACGGCTCCAGAGGTATCCCCAGTGACTGGAGAGGCGAGAAGGAGCACGGCGGCGGAATGCTGCTTGACTGGGGTGTTCATCTTATCGACCAGGCGCTTCAGCTCTTTAAGCAGAAGATCACCGGTGTATACTGCAAATTTATCCACACCACCAACTTTGAGGTAGATGACGGTTACAAGCTCTATATCTATTTTGAGGATGGCGCACAGGCATATATCGAAACAGGAACCTTTAACTTTATCGCACTTCCCAGAATGTATATGCAGGGTGACAAGGGTACTACTCTTATCACCGACTGGCGTGAGAAGGCAAAGGTTACAGTCTGCAAGCATTGGCACGAAAGTGACGTGATTCCCGTACAGACAGGTGCAGGTCTTACCAAGACTATGGCACCCCGTGATTCTATCACCGTTGACGAGTACGAGATAGAGAGACCCACGGCAGACGTTTACGATTTCTACCGTAACTTCTGTGACGTTATCGACGGCAAGGCTGAGCTTATCGTTAAATCCGATGAGGTAATGAGAGTAATGAAGGTAATGGAGGCTGCATTTAAGTCTGACGAGCTCGGTCAGGTCGTAGCCTTCGAGGAGTAATATGATATACAATAACGTTCTGGAGGCGTTGGGTCATACCCCCGTCATCAGGCTTAACCATATGGCAGAACCGGATTCTGCCGAAATACTGGTAAAATACGAGGGTCTTAACGTAGGCGGATCTATAAAAACAAGAACGGCTTACAATATGATCCTTGACGCACTTGACCGCGGTGTTATAAATAAGGATACAATTATAGTTGAGCCTACCAGCGGAAACCAGGGTATCGGTCTTGCCCTCGTAGGTGCGGTAATGGGCTTCAAGACTATAATTATTATGCCCGACTCGGTAAGTGAGGAGAGAAGAAAGCTGGTACGTCACTACGGAGCAGAGGTTATCCTTATCCACGATGCGGGAGATATCGGTGCTTGTATAGAAGAATGCCTCAATACGGCACTTCGTATGGAAAAAGAGGACCCAAAGGTTTTCGTTCCCCAACAGTTTACCAATCCCGCTAACCCTATGGTGCATAAGCATCATACGGGTCTTGAGCTGCTTGAGCAGGTTGCAGGGCCTATCCACGGCTTCTGCTCGGGTATAGGTACAGGCGGTACCATAAGTGGTATTGGTGAGACCCTGAAAGCACTTAATCCTGATATCGAGATATGGGCGGTAGAGCCTGAGAATGCGGCAATCCTTGCAGGCGGTACAATAGGTACTCATATCCAGATGGGTATAGGTGACGGTCTTATCCCCGATAACCTCAACTGTGATATATATGATGAAATATACATAGTTACCGACGAGGAGGCATTAAAGACTGCAAAGGATCTTGCCCGCCTCGAGGGTATTATGTGCGGTATTTCAAGCGGTACAAACGTAGCGGCTGCAATAAAGCTTGCAAAGAAGCTGGGCCCGGGAAAGACTGTCGTAACCGTACTTCCCGATACAGCAGAAAGATATTTCAGCACACCTTTATTCGAAAATGAATAAATAAAGGCTTTTGTCCGAGGACAAAAGCCTTTATTTTAATACATAGGAAATTTCTTAACATCGGACATTCATAGAAATAGTTTACTGTGAACTTACCGCTTATTTATTCTTAGCCAAATCCTTGACCAATGCAGCGATGATATCGAGCTGGGTATCGCTTAACAGTTTAAGGTCATCTATTATATTATTCAGTCTTGTGGGATCTGCCGTTGAAGATTCAAAAAATTCTTCAGGAGTTATACCAAGATATTCACATATATAGAAGAAGCCCGTCATAGATGGGAGAGATTTACCCGATTCGATATTATTTATATATCCGGGGTTCTGTCCCATAGACAAGCTCATGTCACGGGCAGAGACCCCCTTTTTGTCTCTTAACTGTGCAACACGCAATGCAAAATCTTTTTCGTTCATGCTTTCACCGCCTTTATTATATTTTAACCGATGGAGTGATAAAAAATATTGGATAAAATGTGTTATTTCTATTGCAATATTAGAAAATATATGTTATACTGATAAAAATAACGGCTTTAATGTGATATTTAGTCGATAATTATGTGAAAGGAGGCGAATAAAATGAAGTTTTTGATTTTAACGGATGTCTTATCGTCTCTTTGGGAGCATAGCTTTTGATGTATTCTTAAAAACGATCGAGCACATCCGTTAAGGATGTGCTTATTATGTTATATTTTGAGGAGAAAAGATGAAAAGAAAGAAAAAAGACGAAAGGGACCAGATGACCTTTAAAAGAACATGGCAGAATATGTTCTTTGCCTTGGGTATAGTCTGGAAATGTTCACCGCTTAGGCTGATATATCATATATTGTCTACAGTCATCGGTGCGTTATTTTCCTTCCTCACGGGAACATGGCTGACCCGATATATCTTCAACGCCCTGCAGAATGATATTGCTTTTAATAAGGTTGCGGCTGTATTGTGCGGTATATACGGCAGTTATATCGTTTTTAATATATTTTGTGCTGCCTTCAATAGAATAATGACCCCCATACTTAAACTAAAGGTAGCAAAGAAACTGAATCATATGCTGTTTGAGATGGTGGCAAACGTGGATCTGTCCTGCTATGACGATACCAAGTTTTATGAGAAATTCACCATGACCATACCCGAGGCAATGGGCAAGGTGGATGATTTTGCTATGTATCTCATAAGCTGGTTTCTTGACGGAATGGTACATATAATCACCAATGCGGCGATAATAGTAGCTATAGAACCTGTTTTAATACTGCTGTCCTTTGCTCCTCTTGTTACCAATCTTATATTCGGCAAGTGCGCCAATAAGATGAACTTCAAATATGAAGCGGATTCAAGGGAGATAGGCAGAAGCAAGGATTATGTAAATCGCGTGTTCTATCTTGCAGATTATGCCAAGGAAACTCATATGAGCTCTATCGGCACGGTAATGGTACGTAAACTATCGGAAGCACTCAAAAGGATGCACTCCTTGATATCAAAAGACGGCTTTAAGCGTGGAGCATATTATTTCTTTTCCGAGTATCTTATCGATTACTGTCTGATATATTTTACGGCTATCATATATGCAGCGTATTGTCTTATAGTCAAAGGTAGTATATCTATCGGCGACTGTATAGTTATCAGCGGTTCTATCACCACAGTATCCGGCTGTATAAGCTGGGTAAGTGATACATATATAAAAATGCGCGAAAATTCTTTGTTCTTAGACAATATGAGAGAATTCCTTGCATATGAGCCTAAGGTCACTACTGCCGAAAATGCCGAAAAGCCGACAGGTGATCCGGAAATAAAGTTTGATAATGTAAGCTTCCGATATGATAATACCGATCAGGATGTTCTTAAAAATATCAGCTTCACTTTAAATAAAGGTGAAAAGATCGCTCTTGTGGGAGCCAACGGCGCAGGAAAATCTACTCTTGTGAAACTGATGATGCGTCTCTATGATACCACCGAGGGCAAAATATTCTGTAACGGTGCCGATATCAAAAATTTAGAGCTCGAATCATACCGTGATCTGTATGGGGTAGTATTCCAGGATTACAGGATATTTGCTATGTCGGTAAGAAATAACGTTCTTTTAGGTTATGACAGAGATGATGATACCGTTATCGAAGCCTTGAAGGCAGCAGGTGTATATGAGCGCATTATGGAATTACCCGAGGGTATTGATACCATACTGACCCGAGAATACTCTGAGGACGGCACCGTGCTTTCAGGCGGCGAATATCAGAAGATATGCGTTGCCCGAGTCTTTGCACGTAACGCTCCCATAGTTATTCTTGATGAGCCATCCTCTGCCCTTGATCCCATAGCAGAGTATGAGATGTATGAAAATCTGCTGAAAATGTGCGAGGGCAGAAGTGCTGTATTTATCTCTCACCGCCTTTCCTCTGCGACTCTTGCGGATAAAGTGCTTATGATGGAGAAGGGCGAGATAATTGAATACGGATCTCACTTCGAGCTTATCGCAAGGGGCGGTAAATACGCTGAGATGTTCGCAAAACAGGCGGAAAGTTATATTGAAAAGGAGGGGAAAGAGGATGAAGAATAAAAAGGAAAAGACCCCGATTTTCAAGAAGATACGTCGAACCGTATCAAACAATCTGTATATTTTGCGTGCAGTAATGCGTTGTACTCCTGCTTATGCGATATTGATAATGCTTCAGAATGTCACAAACGCTCTGTTCAATGTATACGGTGTTTATTTTACCAAGCGGCTTTTTGATCTCTTTGAGACCGAAGGAGTGACTATGGGTCATATTTTATCCCTTATTATCCCCTATCTTATAGCAGGGCTTGTACTTGCAGTAATTGATTATTATCTTAGTTATGTTGTGTTCCCAAAGCTGAGGGAAACACTTAGGTTCAAGCTGCACAGCGAGCTGTACCGCAAGGCGCAGTCGATGGATATATCCTGCTATGACGATCCCGAATTTTATAATTCCTTTGTCTGGTCCATGAACACCTCGGACAACGAGGCTGCACAGGTGGTAGAGAGGCTGTGCAGTATAGCATACCTTATCATCTCTATGGCAGGCATCATCGGTATAGTTGCTACCATAGATCCATTAGTCGTATTGATAATTGCTATCTGTGTAACTTTGAGCCTTGTATTCAAAATGTTAGGAACCAAGCTTGGCGTTAAGCAGGAAACAGATATCAACCCCGTCAAACGCCGTAAGGAATATTCTGTCAGAGTTTTCTATCTTGCCGATTATGCCAAGGAGATACGTACCAGCCGTGTAGCTAAGAAGGTTCTTGACGAATATGAGCTTGCAGTAGATGATGAAGCGTGTGTAATCAGGAAATTCGCCAAGCGTTGGGTTGCTATACATATCGGTCAATGGACATCCGTTGATTCGATACAGGATATGGGCATTACACTTCTGCTTGTATGGAAGGTAATGAGTAATAAGATATCTATAGGTGATTATGCTGCCGTTACTAATTCTGTATGGAATCTGTACTGGAATATGAGACAGTTTATTGATGCATTTTCCGGCTTTGTGGAAAGCTCTATGTATATCGAGAAATACCGTACCTTCTTAGAGTATGAAAATAAGATCACATCGGGCAAAAGAGAACTTCCGAAATTCAAATCACTTAAGGTCTTGGGACTTGACTTTGCTTATGAAAGCAATGAAGAAAATACTCTTAAGTGTGTTGATCTTGAAATCAAGCGAGGCGAAAAAATAGCTATTGTCGGTTACAACGGTGCAGGCAAGACTACGCTTATCAAGCTGCTTATGCGCTTGTATGATCCCTCAAAGGGGCATATAGAATATAACGGTAGAAATATAAAAGACTATAAACTGGATGAATACCGTAATAATTTTGGCACCATATTCCAGGATTATAAGGTATTTGCAGCAACCGTGGCAGAAAACGTTCTCGGCGGTGAATATACTCCCGATAAGGAACAGAGTGTACTTGATGCCCTGCATCGTGCTACCTTTGACGATAAGTTATCGGAACTGCCAAACGGCATACATAGCAATCTTACAAGAGAATTTGACGAAGAGGGTGTTAACCTCTCGGGCGGCGAAGCCCAGAAGATAGCTATAGCCCGAGCCTTTGCCCGCGACTGTGATCTTATTATAATGGACGAGCCATCATCTGCTCTCGATCCCATATCAGAATATGAGCTCAATCATTCCATCAAGGAAAATTCTAAGGATAAAACGGTGATATTTATATCTCACCGCTTATCCACCACAAGAATGGCAGACCGTATCTATATGTTCGAGGACGGCAGGATAGTTGAACAGGGAAGTCACGACGAGCTGATGAAGCTGGGCGGTAAATATGCCTATATGTTCAATCTCCAGGCGGAGAAATATAAACAGTGAAGAAACCGCATTGCGGTTTCTTTCATTTTTATTAGGATTGAAAATGTTTTGATTATATGATATAATCTATATGGTATATTAACACTTGGAGAAAACTATGAAAGCATATGAAATAATGAATATCCTCTTTTCTATGGCGGATATGTCTGGATTTGAGAACACCTGTGATACCCTTAAGTGCGGGCAAGCTGACAAAGAGGTAAAAAAAGCGGCAGTTACGATGTTTCCTACGGTAGAGGTAATAAAGCAGGCACAGGATTGGGGTGCGGATCTTCTTGTTGTCCACGAGCCCTTATATTATAATCATATGGACAAGCATTCCGATGATCCCGTTGAGATAAAAAAGAGAGAGCTTCTTGAGTCTACGGATATGACCGTGTACAGATATCACGATCATCCCCATATTGCCCGTCCGGATATGATATCGGTAGGAATGTTTGAGGCAATCGGACTCGACGGTGAATACGAATACGAAGCCGACGGTCTTGTACGTTATCATCTGAAGAATGAGATCACTCCCCGAGAGCTTGCCGCTCATATGGAAGAAAAGCTTAATATAAAGCACCTGCGTATAGCAGGAAGTATCGACACTCCCTGTAAAGTCCTTTCGGGAAAATTCGGTTCCCCGGGAGGAGTGGGAAGGGAATTACGTAATGATAAAAGCGAAATAATGCTTATCGGTGAGGTCTGCGAATGGGCTGATTGCGAATATGCAAGAGATGCCGCACAGCTTGGTTTCAAAAAAGCAATAATAGCAATGGGTCATATCCCCTCCGAGCGCGACGGTATGAAATATATCGCAGGGGTATTAAAGGAAAAATGTCCCGATCTTACGGTAAAATACTTTGAATCGGGAGAGGTATTTCAATATACATAAAACAAAAAAGGTCTGTCACATTTTACTGTGACAGATCTTTTATATTAAAGAGCATTTAGTAATTCTTTGACCGACTGATATCTGTCTTTCGGATTTATGCTTGTGCATTTTCGGACGATCCTGCCCGATCTTCCTTTTGCTATTTTTACCGAGGGATGCTCGCCTGTAAGCATAACATTCATTAAAACTCCGAGGGCATAAATGTCGGTTCTTTTGTCGCTTTGCGTTACTCCCAGCTGTTCGGGAGAAGCATATCCTACCGTTCCCATTATAACTGTATCCTTGGAGGCGTCGCTGATCCTTCTTGAAGCATTCAGATCTAACAGCACCACTCGTCCGTTTTTATCAACGATAATGTTTTGCGGCTTTATATCACGGTGGACTATGTCAGAACCGTGCAAAACACAAAGAGCGTTACATACAGCACCGATGACCCTTACAGCTCCCTTGAAGCGGTATCTTCCGCTTTGCATGATCTCATCGACCGTAAGACCTTCGATATATTCCTCAAGAACTATCTGTCCGTCATCAAGAGTGATAGAATCGTATATCAGAGGAAGATTTTCACAATTTACACTTAAAAGCTCATCGTATGCAGCTATCTTTTCGCCGAAGCTTCGAAGAACTAATTTTTTATCAAGAGTTTTATGCTTCAAAAGCAATACGGTACAGTCGTTTTTGTCGGACAGAAGCTTTGACAGAGAATATAGCTTTCGTATATTCTTGATATATTCATTCCTTGTCATCAGCTTACAACACCGCCGTCCCAATATTCATACACCGCATCATACATCTGTGCCGAATTTTTATAGAGTCTGAAATTTCTGTCGTCACAGCTTTCGGAGCAGTGTATTTTTAAAATCCCATTGCGCTCTCGAGAAAAAGCATCTGCGGTAATATGTATCGACTCTCCCATAAAATATATATCGCTCATATTAATACAGGATGCGAAGGCATTTTCACGGATATTTTTTATTCCGTCGGCAAGGATCACCTTTATAACCGAATCCCGTATGCTTTCATCCGAAAAAGCCAAAGGATCTATTCCTAAAACTCTTTTGCCGTCGATATGATCCGGAATATAATATATACCCGTTATATCGGCTGTTTCGACTCCGGTAATTATTATATCATTTTCGTCGGGAAGATAGGCTGAGGAATAGTCGTCGCCGATAACTGCAGCTCTGTAAATATATGAGACCTCGGGATAAACCGCCCTGTCATTGCGGCTATCTTCTTTTTCGCTTGAAGTCTGTTTCGGGGTATCTGTATTCTCTTTATTATCATCTGTTATGATAATAAATGAAAAGACCGAGATAAGCAATATAACCGTAAAGATCAAAATTATCGGTAAAGCTTTTCTTTTCTTGATTTCTATGACAGTTGTTTTCTGCTTTCTGTCAAGAGAGGTCATACAGTATAAACAGAAATTAGCTTCATCTGTGAGAACTGCATTGCAAAAAGGACATTTTTTCATTCTGTTATCCTATTGTTTCAAAGCCGTAGTCATATAAGATATCGTTGATCTCAACCACGCTTAATTTTTTGCAAATACCGTAAAGGATAATACTGTCAAAGGGCTTTTTCACATAAAGTACAGAATATCCCGCAGCCTTAAGCAGAGATTGGACCTCATCTATGTTTAAGCCCATACCTACGGCAATACATAACAGCTTGTTTCTTTCCGGAACCCGTAATCCCGAAAATATCTGATATGCATAGGTTTCTGCCATTTCCGAATTTTTAATGACCTGAACTTTTTTCAGGTCCTTTTTTTTCATTAGATCATCCAGCAATACCGAGAGAGGTTTAGTTGCCATATAATCGAAATTTTCCTTATAGAAGGTATTGAAATCATCGGACAGCTTAAGCTCTTCTACTATTTTTGAGGTATCTTTATTCATAAATATGCACCCCCTTATGACAATAGGGTAACACAGAACAAAAAAATTGTCAACTGTGCTGTCAGCATAAGACTTCTGAAAATATGTCTGTTAAAATATTATCGGAAGCTCGATTTTAACCTATAGTTGAGCATCCTCCGCCGACAGTATATCACCTATGGAAACTTCAAGAGCTTTCGAAAAGATCACAAGATCAATGTCTGTTACAAATCTTTCGCCGTTCTCCACACGGCGGATGAAATAATGGTCCACGTCGAATCCCAATAACTGCATTTTTGCGGCTAATTTGCGTTGAGAAAGCTTCTTTTCTTTCCTTATGACTGCTATTCTTTTCCCGCAAAGGTTGTTTGTACCGTCGGCGGCCTTGATTTTAAACATAAAAAACCTCCAAAAAAATGTTGAATACTATTTACATTTATTTTATTTTATGATATAATTGTACAAAAGTGGTGAATACTATTCAACAAAATGATATTTTTATAAGGAGAGAAGGATGGAAACGATCAATCGAAATATTGAATGGTTTACAAGTGACGAAGGCTTGAACGCTATCAATACGGCAGCGGACGTAAAGCAGAGAGTAAACTATCTGCACGGGTATCTCAAAGCATTCTGTAAGAAACATAACAAGAATTATGACGAAAACATTTTGTTCAAGTTCTCGTTTATCTTTTCGGATGCTCTGTTTGAATCGGATCTGGAATTTGCCAAAGCACCAAACATTCTTGATCCCGAAAAGAATCCCTTTCTTAAATACATACAGAATTCGGGGATACTCGACAACCTTCCGTTGACGTATGTGGGCATACTTGCTGTTATGGCAGGAATTGCAGATCCCGAGGACAAAAAGGGTTGGATATACAGTTATAAACTGAAGGATAAGAAAGCCCTTACCGACAAGCTTGATGAGATCGGAAAACGGTATATCAAGGCTGACAACTCATTGGTTATGCCTTCATCTCAATGTTATTCTGAGATCGACAAAAAGTATGAGAACATACTTATCGAATGGGTATGGCTTTTTAAAGGGGAGGTATAAGTAATGAATAAGGCTGAGCTTATCAATGAATTGGTAGCTTTAAATGAAAAGTATAACAGATTTATTGAAATAAACGATTATATCGACAACAAATGGAATTATGAGACTGCTTCTGCTCTCGATAAATTCAACGGGGAAACAAAACCCCTTGACGGTGTACCGAAAGTATTTAAGAATCTTCCTGTGTTCCCAAAGATCAAGGAGGAGAGTGTCAATAAATTATATGCGGCTTATCAGGAGAGTAAAAAGCTTCTGATGTACATAGGATTACCTACGGCTGCATGTACGCTTCTGTTTTTTATTACACACAAGAGCTTTCTTTCGACCATTGCCGCTGTAGGCATTCTGGTAACCATACTATTTGCCGTCAAGTTTTCTACTGCTAAGAAGAAATATGAACTTGAAAAGGGAAACTATGAAGGCCAGTTACGAAAATATAACGATTCCCTTGAAACCTTTAACAGCACAATGGCTGATTTTCCCACCGAGAAGAGCAACGGTATCCGTGCTGCAAAGGAATATATAGAGTACTATGCCTCACGGGAAGATCTCTTTCAAAAGACCTTTGAGGAATGTGAAGCAAAGAAGAAAGCGCTTATAAATGAAGGTCTGGAAATAGTATGTTTTGACGAAAAACACTGTTATACATATTGACTATATGAAGTATCTTCCCAAGCTTATTTCATATCTCGGCTCCGGGCGTGCGGATGACCTGAAGGAGGCAATTAATCTTGCCATATCCGAGGAACGCGAGGAGCTTGAGCGAGCACAGCGTATGCAAGAGGAAGCAAGACGTACCGAATTGCTCGAAAGACAGATAGAAGAGGAACGCAGACATAACGAGGCAATGGAGCATCAGGCGGCAATGCAGGTACAGTATATGAAGGATCAGGCTGATCAGCAGGCAAGGGCACAGGCCAAGGCCGAAAGAGAGGCGTGGAGAGCGCAGGCGGAGGCGGAAAGTAAAGCGCGTACACGTTGTCAAAAATGCGCTAACAGAATGGCTTGCCGTGGAGGTATTCCCAACTGCGGCGCTTTTGTTGCCGATGCGGCCCACAGATTACACTAATAAAACGAATAATATAATTATTTAATTTTAGGAGGACAAAACAATGGGATTTATGGACAAGCTCAAAGACTTTGGCAAAAAGGCGGCAAAGGGCGCTTTAACAATGGCGTCAAAGGACTACGGCCTGGTTTGGGAGGGCGCGCATAAGATGTGTAAGCTTTCTACCAACAGTACGCTTGATAAGCTTCATTTCATTAAGCTCACCGATATTCAGGCGACCTATGATATGAAGGAGGATATCAAGACATTCAACTTTACTGAATTTAACGTGAACTCAAACTCTTATAAAATAAGGATATATTTTAACAACGGCGAGAATAGCTGTGTTACATTAAAATATAACAAGGATACAGGCAGTGCACTTCCTACTCCCGAACAGAGAATTGCAGCTCACGTAAAGGATATGGCAGATCTTTTGGAAAATATGACAAAGAAGGTTCCCTCGATCGATGAGGAAACCAAAAAGTACGTAAATACCATTATGAGATTTGCAGGAAGAAAAGAGTTTTGATAAAAGGCGGTAACACATACCGCCTTTTTTTACTGCATATTATATAATGGGTGATATTTTGGAAACAAAAGAAAAAATTGAAAGAATAGATATTACCGACGGAGAAAGACGTATAGGCTGTGCCTCGGTACGCTATCCTGTTTTTGATAAAAAAAGAATAGATAGTTTTTATCAGAGACAGGCAGAGGCGTTTATAAGCTATGCAAAGCGGAAAAAGCTTTGCGGTATGCTCAACTGCCGTGTGACCTATGAGGATGAGGAAATTATTTCGGTCATAACCGAGGCTCGGATATATAAGGATAACGAGTGTCTGCGCCGTCACAGGAGCAGCTTTGTCTGGGACAAGAGGAAGGGCAGACTGCGTTATATACGAAAAAAGGGAATAAGGCGCTGTAATATCACTTATGACGGTACAGAATTGAGTATTTTCGATTGACAAATAAATGCCTTTATGATATCATAAATTAAGTATAAAATCCCACGAAAGGTAACTATATACAATGGAAAAAGTAAGAATTGGTATTGTCGGCTTCGGCAATATGGGTCATACTCATTACAACTTTATCACAGAGGGTAAGGTTCCGAATATGGAGATAACCGCCGTTTGTGATATCAATCCCAAGAAGCTTGAGTATGCAAAGGAGCTTATGCCCGACGTTCCTCAGTTTGAGAAAGCAGAGGACCTCTACAAGAGCGGTCTCTGTGACGCGGTGACTATCGCAACACCTCACTATGTGCATCCCGAGCTTGCAATAAAGGCACTTGAACACGGACTTCACGTTCTCTGCGAGAAGCCTGCTGGCGTATATACCAAGCAGGTAAACGAAATGATCGAGGCGCAGAAGAAGTCAGGCAAGCTCTTAGCCGTTAACTTCTGTTTAAGAGGTCTCCCCGTATATCAGACCTTAAAGAAGCTCGTGGCTTCGGGTGAACTGGGTCACATCAAGCGTATTACCTGGCTTGCTACACAGTGGTACCGTCCTCAGGCATACCACGACAGTGCAGGATGGCGTTCTACCTGGGCGACCGAAGGCGGCGGCGCACTTATAAACCAGTGTCCCCACCAGCTTGACCTCTGGCAGTGGCTGTTCGGTACTCCCGACTCACTTATGGCAGACGTAAGCTTCGGTAAGTATTACGATATCGAGGTTGACGATGACGTTTCCGCAATGTTCAAGTATGACAACGGAACTACAGGTGTTTATCTTACCGGTACGGGCGAAACTCCCGGTACCAACAGACTTGATATCTCCTGCGATATGGGTCGTGTGGTTATGGAACACGGTAAGATATTCTTTGATAAGCTTGAGATCTCCGAGCGTCAGTGGAATGCCGACCACAACGACGAGGAGCCTCCCAGAAACCGTATAGAGGTCGAGGTTCCCGCAGTAGAGGATGATTACTCCGGCGTATTCAAGGATTTTGCCGATGCAGTTCTCACAGGCAGAACAGAGCTTCTCTCTCCCGGCTACGAGGCTATAAACGAGCTCACTATGTCTAACGCGATGTATCACTCCGCTTGGAACGGCAGTAAGTGGGTAGATCTTAAGAGCTTCCCCCACGACGAGTTCTATAACGAGCTTATGGAGCGTGTAGCGAATTCCAAGCCCAAGGAAGGCATCGAGGACAGATTCTACGTAACAGGCGGTACTAAATAATGAAGAAAATAGCTTTTGCAGGATTCAGACACGGACATATATTTGCTCTTTACAATCAGGTCAAGGATTGCGACCGCATAGAGCTTGTCGGCTCCTGGGAGGAGGACGAGGCAGCAAGAAAGGCTGCTACCGACAACCACGGTGTTGACTTTAACTTCGCCACCTTTGAGGATGTTTTAAACTCAGATGCCGACATCGTTGCCATCGGTGACTATTACGGCAGAAGAGGAGAGCTTGCTATCGCGGCTCTCAAGGCGGGTAAACACGTAATGGCAGATAAGCCTATCTGTACCTCCCTTGAACAGCTTGACGAGATCGAAAGATTGGCTAAAGAAAAGAATCTTAAGGTAGGTTGTATGCTCAGCCTCCGCTACTCTCCTTATACCGCTATCGCAAAGGAAATGATTGACAGCGGAAAATTAGGCGAGATACACGCAGTTTCCTTCAACGGTCAGCATTCTCTTGACTACGGTAACAGACCTATGTGGTACTTTGAGGAGGGCAAGCACGAGGGAGTTATCAACGATATCTCCATCCACGGTGTTGACCTTGTTGAGTACCTTACAGGCAAGACCTTAAAGAAGGTAACAGGTGCAAGAACCTGGAACGCATACGCTACCGAGGCTCCCGCATTTAAGGATTGCGCGCAGTTTATGGTAGAGCTTGACGGCGGCTGCGGAGTTATGGCAGACGTAAGCTATGCAGCCCCCAGCCACGTTGAGTACGGAATCCCCTACTACTGGCAGTTCCTTATCTGGGGCTCTAAGGGTATGATCCGCTTTGCCGAGGACGGTAAGAACGGTGTTGAGGCATACCTTGACTATGCTCCCGCAATGGAGTTTATCGAGGGTAAGACTCCCGCAAACAACCATATTACCGACTTTATCGACGAGATCGACGGCAAGACCGACCTTCTCATCTGTACCGAAGAGGTAATAAAGAGCCAGAGAGATACTCTTACTATTCAGGCGGCAGCAAAATAATCAATATCAATAAACAACAAAACAGTTGCTTAAAGTGTGAAGCAACTGTTTTTTCTTTTTTATAACGTACTCAGATCCACCATAGGCAGAGAAGCGTGAACGCAGAATTTTCTGCCTTCCTCAAAGAACTGCATCATACCGTCGTACTTATCCACTATGCACTGCATACTCTTGATACCGTAACCGTGACGATTGGAATCCTCTTTAGTAGATATAAGCTTTGGATTGGTCTTTAATACCGATTTAGGCACGGTATTTTTGCATATGATATTCAAATAATACCCGTTTACCGCAAAGGATATCTCTATCTGCTTGTGCTTACTGCCCTCGGCACCTCTGACGGCGTTGCTGAGCATATTTCCAAGTAGTGACGATATATCCATCGGGTCTATATAATCGCACTCTGCGTACTCTCCCGATACTATAAAGAATATATCTCTGTTATCCGTCATATAGGAGTCTATTATATAATCTATTACACGGTTGTTGGTGTGGCAGATATGCTCGGTCTTTTCTAACTCTGCCTGTTTTTCGGATATGTATTTTTCAACGTCGTCATATCTATGCTCCTCCAAAAGACAGTTGATACTTACCAGATGATCCCTTATATCGTGTCTGGTTATACGGAGCTGCTCGTACATCCTGCCAAGCTCACGGTATCGTTCTTCCTCTAACTCGTTACGCTTTTTCAGCATATCAAGCTCAAGCTGAGCAGAGACGTTATCCACAGATCTTCGGAACCACAGTACCGCAAGGACGTTAAGTATCGCTAAAGCTAAAATAACCGATATTATAAGCGCTGAATACCTTGACGTGTCAAAATCTATCCCCAACTGTATGAACGTATACAGGGTCACGACGGTGATACAGGGAAAGAGCAGATATAACAACAGGTCGTAAAAGGAAAAATGCGTTTTAATAGTAAATATTCTTACAAGTATAAGCAAGACGGCGGTCATTACTACTTTACACAGTAATATGTGTAAATATCTTCCCATATAAGATGTATTAATGATATCTTGAATGTCGGCGGAGAGTACTTTGCTGAGAGAAAACATCACAAAAGTATTTCCGATTATCATCACTATATTAAATAACAGCGATGACATTATTCTGTTTATAAATTTGCCGGTTTTAATTGTCAGACTGTATAAAAACAGTATTAAGAATATTACCAATGAAAGTATTGCAGAAAAGTTGGTAAAAAAAGAAAACACACTGGTTGCGGCAAATAATACTGCTATAGCAGGATAAAAGAATTTACTTTCTTTTATATTACCACCACAAAGCTTAAGTACAAACCATACACCGATCGCCGAGTCGTATAGATTTGCCGCCAATTCTATCAACAGTCCCATTATACAGTACCAGTTCCTCTCATAAATTCGATATATCTTTCCTTGATATCTCGTATGTATTTTTTTGCAGCCAACAGTCTTTGATTATCTGACATCAGAAGCTCTCCTTCCTGCACGGCACTTATATGCCTTAAATTGACAATTGTGCCGGCATTTATTTTGACAAACATATGTCCCTTAAACTGTTCGGATAATTCGTTTATATTCGCTCTGTGCCTGTAGGTATCGTCTACCGTTACTATGTTTATATAGTTAGAGTCCTTCTCCTTCTCCATATACAGGATGCGCTGTATATTTATCCTCGTACAGTCATTTCTGTTTGTTATGGTAAGATACTCGTCGGCTGACAACAGCTTGCCGAGAGCGGATATCACTGCTTCTTCCAATTCTTCTTTAAGAGCATTCTTTCTGATAAAACGGAAGGGATTGAATTTAAGTGAGTGGAAAACATAGTTTTCATAGCTTGTTACGAAGATTATCAAGGTGTCGGAATGATCTTCATAGAACCGCTGTGCTACCTCCAAGCCGTTTATATCAGGCATAGTTATATCAAGAAAAAGTATATCTATACGTTTGTTTTCAGCATATTTTAATAGCTTTTCAGCGGGATATATGTAACTGCAGTCAAAATCTATATTGCCGAAATTACTGCTTCTCGGTATCAGTATGTTTATCTTTTTAACTAATGTTTCCGCAAATGTTTTGTTGTCATCACATACGACTATGTTCATAATATTCTCCCCAAAAATTGAATTTAGGTATAAATGATTATATCATATACCGTAATTGTTATCAATATTTATCTACAATATATTCTACACCTTAAAACGGGAATGTCGTTCAAAATGGGATAGAATACGATGAATTTGGGATTTTGGTGGCTTCAGGAATATACATTTTATATTTTGTTCGTTTTGTATTTCATAATATCCCAAAAAAGATGCATTTTATCCCATTTGCTAAAATTCCGGAAATAACTTGCTATACTGATACCAGAGAATTCTCCTAATGAATAAATCAAAACAGAAAGGAAAAATGTTATGAAAACTATGAAAAAAATCTCCGCACTTATTCTATCCTGTGCACTGTTGATCGGCGGTGCGTTGTGTGTGAAAGCAGAAGATCCCACACTCCCCTTCAATGATCTTGTAGAGGATGCCTGGTACACCTCGGGTATCGAGTATGTATACGAAAACGGTATTATGTCGGGTATGGGCAATAATAAATTTGCTCCGGCTGAAAATGTTACCCGTGAACAGATTTTGCAAGTGTTGATGGTTCTTGAATATCCCCAGCCTCACTCTTACGACGGTAATACCGGCTTCAAGGACGTAAAAATGAATCAGTGGTATTCCCGTGCTATCACGTGGGCTAAGGCGTATAATATCACAAGCGGTTTAAGCGAAAATCTATTCGGTTTAGGTCAGCCTGTTACCCGTGAACAGTTAGCTACCTTTATTAAGAATTATATGGTACATACTGGTTCTGAGGTAAATATTGAAGGATCACTTGATACCTTTGAAGATGCTAACAGCGTTTCAAACTGGGCTATGGACGGTATGAAGTTCTGTGTTGCAAACGGTATTATCCAGGGCAAGAACGAAACTACACTTGATCCCAAGGGCTATGCTACCAGAGCAGAGCTTGCTCAGATGCTGTCCCAGTTCCTTGAGGCAGGTTTACTTTACCGTGTAACCTTTGATGATAACGGCGCAGACAGTTGTTCAGTCGGTTTTAAGTATATTGCACCCGGTACAACCTTCGGTAATGTTGCTAATGTAGAAAAGGAAGGCTTTATTAATGGCGGCTGGTGGTACGGTGATATCAAGCTTGACAATGACACAGTATTAGATATTTCCGATCATATAACTGTTACTATGCGTTGGAGCGACGGAAGCAAGGTATATTTTGACCCCGAAGGCGGAGAATGCGAAGAATTATCCAGAGTGGTTGATAAGGGTGAACCTTTAGGCGAGCTTCCCGTGCCTGCCAAGGACGGATATATCTTTGAAGGTTGGCTTTATACAAACGGTGAGGAATCCTATATAGTTACCGCTGAAAGCGTGATAGACGAAGATGGTGCATATCGTCTCACGGCACAGTGGGCACCTGTAGAATCAGCTGAATGATCCGCAGATGGAAAATTATGAATACAGAAACGTAAACAGCCTTCCCTGCGGGGAAGGCTGTTTAGCACTCTTAATAAATAATTAACAAAATTTGCTTATATATCTCTTGACATAATCGCTTATAAATGGTAAATTATAATCATAGATTAGCACTTAATGGTCTTGAGTGCTAAAACTGAGCAAGATGCAGCCGGAATTTTTAATATAAAGAAGGATTTTGTCCAAGGACAAAATTCCTCCTTAACTTTGCACTTTGCATTTTGCACTTTACATTCCGACCGAAGGGAGGGTTACCGTGAGTTTTGAGTTTAAAGACTTAAGTGAACGCAAAAAGCTGATACTTCAGGCAATAATCGACGCTCATATCAGCGGCGGTGAGCCTGTAGGTTCAAAGTATCTGACACAGAACCTTCCTATATCAATATCATCTGCCACCATCCGTAACGAGATGGCAGAGCTTGAGGATATGGGACTCTTAGAGCAGCCTCACACATCAGCCGGCAGAGTACCCAGCGAATACGGTTACCGCTTCTACGTAAACTCTCTTATGAAGGGTTACGAGATGACTATGAAGGAGATCGACGAGCTTAACAGACTTACCAAGAGTAAGCAGGAAAAGCTTGATCACATCCTTGAATCAGCCGCCAAGCTTATGGGTAATATGACAAACTACACATCCCTTGCTTTTAAAGGCAATACACCCACAACGGTGATCACTCAGTTCAAGACGATGCGTATGGGGGCGGGTAAGTTCTTACTCGTAATGATGACAAGCGACGAGAACGTGCAGACCAAGGTCATAAACCACGGCTTTGAGGTTTCTGACGATTCCCTTGAACGTCTTGAAGCGGTGCTGAATAAATATCTCTGTAACGTAGATCTTGAGCAGGTAACTCTTTCTCTTATTTCCGAGATGGAAAGAGCGGTAGGCGTTGAAGCCGCAGCACTTATAAATCCCATAGTCAAGGGCGTTTACGACGTTATCAACCAGAACGCAGCGGGCGAGCTTAAGTTCCAGGGTGTAGACAGACTGCTTCAGTATCCCGAGTTTTCGGATATCGGCAGATTCAGAGGCCTTCTTGGTGCTATAGAAAAGAAGGACGATATACTTGATATAGTTTCTCATTCCAAAAAGGATGAGATAAACGTATATATCGGTTCGGAGAACTCTGTGGACGTTATGAACAACTCCACGCTGATCTTCAGAACCATCACACAGGGAGACAAGGTAGTAGGTGCTATAGGTGTTATAGGACCCTGCCGTATGGATTATTCCAAGGTTATAGCTACCGTGGATTATCTCTCCCGAAACATCCAGCAGATGATGGATAACGATAAATTACTTCCCGACAAGGAAAGCGAGGATAAGAAATGACAGAAGAGATCATCAACGAAGAAGAAGTAAAGGAAGAAGCTCCCGCAGAGGAGATAAAAGAAGAAGCCCCAAAGAAGGAAAAAAAGGACTGCAAAAAGCATAAAAAAGAAATAGAAGAGCTTAACAATAAGATAGCAGAGCAGGAGGATAAATACCTTCGTGTTGTGGCAGAGTATGAAAACTTCCGCCGCCGTGCAAAAGAGGAAAAGGAGTCCTGCTACCGCGATGCTTACGTTGATGCGATAAAGGAGATACTCCCCGTTATCGACAATCTTGAGAGAGCCGCTGCATTTAAGGACAACGACAAGGTGTCCGAGGGTGTTGCACTTACCCTCAACCAGTTCAAGGCAACTCTTGAAAAGATGGGTGTTGAGGAGATCGCAGCAGAGCCGGGTACTCCCTTTGATCCCAACTTCCACAACGCAGTAATGCACTGCGAGGATGATTCTCTCGGTGAAAACGTTATCGCTGAGATATTCCAGAAGGGATACATCAAGGGAGATAAGGTTATCAGATATACAATGTGTAAAGTAGCTAACTAAATGTATAATGTAAAATGTATAATGTATAATTGATGAAGATTTTTGTCCTTTGGGACAAAAATCCTCCATAATTCTGCATTATGCACTCTGCATTCTGCATTAAATATAAACATTACCTAATTTAGGAGGAAAATAAAATGGGAAAAATTATTGGTATTGACTTAGGTACAACAAACTCTTGTGTTGCAGTATTCGAGGGCGGCGAGCCTATCGTAATACCCAACCCCGAAGGAGCAAGAACAACTCCTTCCGTTGTAGCATTTACAAAGGATAACGAAAGAATGATAGGTCAGGTTGCTAAGCGTCAGGCTATCACCAACCCCGACAAGACCATTATGTCCATCAAGCGTGAGATGGGTACAAACTACAAGGTAAACATTGACGGCAAGGCGTATACTCCTCAGGAGATATCCGCAATGATCCTTCAGAAGCTGAAGGCTGATGCTGAGGCATATCTCGGCAGCCCTGTAACTCAGGCTGTTATCACAGTTCCTGCATACTTCTCCGATGCTCAGCGTCAGGCTACCAAGGACGCAGGTAAGATCGCAGGTCTTGAGGTAATGAGAATTATCAACGAGCCTACCGCGGCTGCTCTTGCATACGGTATGGACAAGGAGCAGGATCAGAAGATTCTTATCTTCGACCTTGGCGGCGGTACCTTTGACGTATCTCTCTTAGAGATCAGCGACGGCGTATTTGAGGTTCTTGCAACCGCAGGTAACAACCGTCTCGGCGGTGACGATTTCGATAAGAGAGTTATCGACTGGATCGCACAGACTTTTGCCGCTGAAAACGGCGGTCTGGATCTCCGCAATGACAAGATGGCTCTCCAGAGACTTAAGGAAGCGGCAGAGAAGGCAAAGATCGAGCTTTCCGGTATGGCTTCCTCCAACATCAATCTCCCCTTCATTACAGCAGATGCTACAGGCCCCAAGCACTTTGACGGTACTCTTACCAGAGCAAAGTTCAACGAGATCACAGCAGACCTCGTTGAGGCTACTATGGAGCCCACAAGACGCGTTCTCAAGGATGCAGGACTTGCAGCATCCCAGATAGACAAGGTACTCTTGGTTGGCGGCTCCAGCCGTATCCCCGCAGTACAGGAGGCAGTTAAGAACTTCATCGGTAAGGAACCCTTCAAGGGTATCAACCCCGACGAGTGCGTAGCTCTCGGCGCGGCAGTTCAGGCAGGCGTTCTCGGCGGCGACGTAAAGGACCTTCTCCTTCTCGACGTAACACCCCTTTCTCTGGGTATCGAGACCCTCGGCGGTGTGTTCAACAAGATCATCGAGCGTAACACCACCATCCCCACTAAGAAGAGCCAGATATATTCTACTGCAGCTGACGGTCAGACCGCAGTTACGGTTCACGTTCTTCAGGGTGAAAGAGAGATGGCAAGCGGCAACACCTCTCTCGGTCAGTTCAATCTTGACGGAATCGCTCCCGCTCCCCGCGGCGTACCCCAGATCGAGGTTACCTTTGATATCGACGCTAACGGTATCGTAAACGTAACAGCGCAGGATAAGGGCACAGGTAAGGAACAGCACATTACTATCACCTCCTCCACCAATATGTCTCAGGAGGATATCGAGAAGGCTGTCAAGGAAGCAGAGAAGTTTGCTGAAGAGGATAAGAAGGCTAAGGAAAAGGTAGAGATCAGAAACAGAGCTGAGTCTATGGTATTCCAGTCCGAGAAGACTCTCAGCGAGATCGGCGATAAGCTCTCCGATGATGATAAGGCTCCCGTTACCGCGGCTGTTGAAAAGCTCAAGGAAACACTTAAGGGTGACAATACCGATGCTATCAAGGCTGATACGGAAGCTCTTGAGCAGGCATTCTACAAGGTTTCCGAGAAGCTCTACGCTCAGCAGGCTCCTCAGGGTGATTCCAGTGGCTTCAACGGTGCACAGGGCGGCTTTGACGGTGGTGCAGACAATGGCACTTACTACGACGCAGATTACGAAGATAAGACCTAATTTTGAAAGGAAATGCACACCCTTGAAAGACAGGGTGTGCATTTACACGGTTATATAGATGGCAGACAAGAGAGATTATTACGAGGTCCTCGGTATACAAAAAGGAGCAAGCGAGGACGAAATAAAGAAGGCATACCGCAAAATGGCAAAGAAATATCACCCCGACCTTCATCCCGGGGATGCTGAAGCGGAAGCCAACTTCAAGGAGGTAAACGAAGCGTATTCGGTGCTTTCGGATGCTGACAAGAAGGCGCGTTATGACCAGTACGGCCACGCAGGAGTTGATCCCAATATGGGCGGCGGCGGTTTCGGCGGCGGCTTCGGAGGCTTTGACTTTGGCGATATCGGTGACATTTTCGGTAGCTTTTTCGGCGGAGGTACTTCAAGCAGACGCAGCCGTAATGCACCTCAGAGAGGGCAGGATATCGAGGTAGAGCTGACTATTTCCTTTGAGGAATCAGCCTTCGGATGCAAGAAGGACGTCACTTTTAAGAAGATAGAGAAGTGTTCCGACTGTAACGGCTCGGGTGCCCAGAAGGGAACATCTGCCGAGACCTGTTCCACTTGTCACGGTACGGGTCAGGTTAACGTCACACAGCGTACACCCTTTGGTGTGATGCAGTCATCAAGGGTATGTGATGCTTGCCGCGGAACGGGTAAGATAATCAAGACTCCCTGCACCAACTGTAACGGAAAGGGTTACGTAAGAGTTTCCAAGACCATAGAGGTATCCGTTCCTCAGGGTATTGCAGACGGTCAGCGTATATCACTTCGCGGTCTTGGCGATGACGGCAGAAACGGCGGTCCCACCGGCGATCTTATCATATATATCAACGTTCGTCCTCACCGCATATTTGAGCGCGGCGGCAACAATCTCTACTGTGAGGTTCCGATCACCTTTACAGAGGCGGCGTTAGGTGCAACCATAAAAGTTCCTACCCTTGAGGAGGATGCAGAGTTCGTTATTCCCGAAGGAACTCAGAACGGCACTACCTTCCGTCTGCGCGGAAAGGGTATGCCCTCGGTGCATAATCCCAAGAATAAGGGTGATATCGAGTTTACCGTTGCCATCGAAGTACCCCGCAACCTTGACTCAAAGCAGAAGGAGCTCCTTCGGGAATTTGCGGGAGCCTGCGGTGAAAAGCATTATCAGAAAAAGAAGAAATTTTTCGACAAAAAGAAGAAATAAGAGGATAGATTATGAACTGGACACAGTTACGCGTAACCTGCAGAAGTGCACAGCTTGACGATGTAGTAGCTATTATGAGTATGCTTGATCACAGGCTTATGATAGAGGACTACAGTGACATCGAAACAGGACTTAACACCATTTACGGCGATCTTATCGACGAGAGCATACTCAAGGCTGACAAGACCCATTCCAAGGTAAGTATGTACATTGACGAGCGCAATAACTATAACGATTATCTTCTCTTTATCAAGGAACGTTTCAATGCTCTCGGACTTGATTGCGACATCGAGCTTATCGGTGTAGGTGACGAGGACTGGGAGAATAACTGGAAGCGTTTCTACAAGCCTCTTAAAATAGGTAACCGTCTTATGATCGTTCCTATGTGGGAAGAATATGAAGTTAAGGCTGACGAGCTTGTCGTAAAGATGGATCCCGGTCTTGCATTTGGCTCGGGAACCCACGAGACCACCCGTCTCTGTGCTACTCTTATCGAAAAGCATATGCAGCCCGGCGACCACGTGCTCGACGTGGGAACGGGCAGCGGTATTCTTGCTATCTGCGAATCAAAGCTTGGTGCAAAGGATATCTGCGCATATGATATTGACCCCGTAGCAGTCCGCGTGGCAAAGGAAAACGCAGAGAAGAATGACGTACATAACGTTACCTGCGGTGTATCCGACCTTTTGAAGGACGTAGATATGTCAGGCGGTCTCTATGACTTTGTCAGTGCCAATATCGTGTCTGATATCATTATGCGTATGGCTCCCGATCTTGGCAGAGTGACCAAAATAGGTGCTACCGTTGCTGTGTCGGGTGTTATCGACGAGTATGCAGAGCAGGTTATCGACTGTATGGAAAATAACGGCTTCGGCATCTGCGACATTATGTCCGACAACGGCTGGAAGGGAATAGTATTTAAACGAGTTAAATAAGTGCAAAGTGCAAAATGCAAAGTGCAAAGTTAAGGAAGCTTTTTGACCATTAAGGTCGAAAAGCTTCTTTTGTATTGAAAATGAGTTTTCAGTATGATATAATTATATTACCAAATTTAAAGAGGAACAGAAATGAAAAAACAGCCTGTAAGTAATCTATTGATAACTATAATACTTGTAGTCCTTATGTTCGTATGGATATTTATCACCGTTGCCTTGACGGGAGGACGGGAGATATCCGATTTTACCCGTACCGATAAAGTTATATTCGCTTGCTTCGGCGGTGTGGAAATATTGACACTCATACTCTGCTTTGTTTTCGGGGTAAGAGCGGGTAAAAATAACGAAAAAATCAATATCAATACTCGTTCAGAGCTTAAGCCAAAGGAGCAGAAGGTACATAATGTCCGAGGATGTTTTATTTTCATTCTTTCCCTTGTGATGGGATTTTTCTGTGTGCTTATAGGTATAACCCTACGGAACATCGTCTCGGATATTTACGCATATTGGGGCTTTGCGTTGGCTATAACTTTGACGGCTCTGTTTTTAATTCTCAACGTGGTTTTAAAAAGAGCCTACTTGAACAAGCTTGATAAACGAAGCGTGGAAGAATCACAGGCATTTATCCTGTCCCATCGCGAGCACGACGAGGAGACCTCCCGCGAGAAGGCTTTGCTTTTAAAGAAGATAAGGACAGCTACCTTCCTGTATTCTCTTGTTTTTGTGCTTTTAGGTGCATTACTCGGCATATGCGGAGGTATTGCCCTTGACGGAGACGATTCAGGCGTTTTCTTCAGCTTTATATCCGCACTTCTCTGGCTCTGTGCCTTTTCCCGTATCCGCTTTGCTCCGCCTAAAGTAATATTTGAAGAGTATCCCACCTACGTTACCGACGAGGAATTCCCTCTGCTGTACGAAACGGTAAGAGCGGCGGCGAAGGAGCTTGGGTGTAAGGAGGAGATACGTATAAGTCTTTTGTCCGACTGTAACGCGGGTATAGGCCGTTTTGGAAGTATCATATCGGTACAGATAGGTATGATACTTTTGTCGGTCTGTTCAAGAGATGAGATTTATAATCTTATGCTTCACGAGTTTGCTCATATGGAGAAAAACGAGCTTTCTGATGTGAAGGAGAGAGATTACTTCGTATGGATAACAAACGGCGGAACACGTCATTATCTTTCCTGGCTTACTTCTTCTATGTATTTATATCCCGATAGCGTATTCTGTTTTGAGTATCAGTTGTATCAGTACGCTCACACCCTTATTGCCGAGTCGGAGGCTGACCGCATAATGACAGAAAAAGGTGACAGATCCCTTGCCGCCTCTGCGTTGCTAAAGCTTAATTATCACGCTCTGTATTGCTGGGAGCTTGACGGTGCTGATTTTGAAAGCATATATATGCCCGAGGAACCGGATAAGCTTCTCGTTACGAAGAATATAGAAAGATTCAGGGAATATATAAAGAACAGAAAGAATGTTTGGCGGGAGCTTACCGACAGGGAGATTCTTTCCAGAAGCTCTACCCATCCAACTACTAAGATGAGACTTGATGCAATGGGTATGTCGGATGCCGATATCATAGAGGGTTCTGATACGGAAGACTTTGTCAAGGAAAAGTCAAAGGCGCTGGAGTACGTAGAGAACCTTGTATACGACGAGAGAACCGTTTCTTATGACGAAGCTCGGGATATCATATACGTAAAGCCGAAGAGCAGAATTGACGATTGGATAGCAGAGGGAAAACCCGTGGCTGTGGAGACGTATCAGTCTGTCGTTCGCGATCTGCGGGATATAGGTATGTTATCTATGGCAGAGAAGGTATGCGATAAGGTCATAGATGTTTATGACGGTTCAGCTACCGCTTTCGCTCATTATATTAAGGGAATTTTTATGCTTCACCGTTACGAGGATGAAGGTTTGGAACACGTGTATTACGCTATGGAGAAGAACAGTAACGGAATCGAAGGCGGTCTTGATGTTATAGGACAATACTGCTGTCTTACAGGTAACGAAAAGGAGCTTGAAATCTACCGCAAAAGAGCGGTCGAGTTCGGGCAGTCCTACGTTGATAAATATTCCGAGCTTGATACCCTTACCCGACGCGATAAGCTCTCGCCCGAGAAGCTGCCGGAGGAAACGTTAGAGTATATACTTGACTATATCGCTTCAATAGACAATGAAGATATAAACAAAATATATCTTGTACGTAAGACTTTGACAGAGGATTATTATACCAGCGTATTCGTCATAGATTACGCAAACCCCGACCCCGAAGAACAGAACGAGATACAGTATAAAATATACTGCTGTCTTGACGCTATGGAGCATCAGTTCTCGCTTTTCAATTATCTTGACGTGGCAAGCGTAGGGGTTGAAAAGATAGAAAACAGTTGTGTTTATTCAAGAGAAAACAAGGATGATTGAGGGAATGCTGAACCGCATTCCCTCTGATTAATTTTCCTTTGTTTAAAATGACATCACTATCTAATTGTTAATATTCTATAAAAAATGCTCGGTTTATTTGACATATTGAACAATTTGTAGTATAATTATACAGTATTCCGAAGCGAAAACTGTGAATGTTGGCTACCGGCAAAGACTTCTCGGCCTTCAGTTGGGTTTTGGGTATCGTGATTTTTCACAAAATAACATATACAAATTATGATTTCGGAGGAAGTCTTTATATGTCCAACAGACTGTTTCAAGGTATAATTCAGCAGATGAAGGAAGCCATCGACCGCGTTATCGGTATTATAGACGAAAACGGTATAGTTATCGCATCAAGCGAGCTTTCCGGTATTGGCGAGACCCGTCAGGGTGTTCGTGAGGAGCTTTCTTATGCAGGTGAGATGATCCGTTATGAGGGTTACACCTACCGTCCTATCGGAAGTGCTGTAAAGTCGGAATATATCGTATTTGTTGAAGGGATCGATGAAGCGGCGGAGAAAAATTCTCTTGTGCTTGCTATTACTCTTAACAACATTAAGAGTCTATATGATGAGAAGTATGACAAGAGTTCTTTTATCAAGAATATAATTCTCGATAACATTCTTCCCAGTGATATTTACATAAAATCCAAGGAGCTTCATTTCAGCACAGACGTGTACAGGATAGTCTATCTCATTAAGTTCTTCGGAAAGATTGATGTTGTACCCTTTGATATGGTGCAGAATATGTTTCCCGATAAGTCTAAGGATTATGTTATCAGCGTGGGAGAGAACGATATTGTTCTTGTCCGCGAGGTTAAATCTAACTATGACACCCGTGAGGTCGAGAAGATCGCTCACACAATGGCTGACACCTTCTCCACAGAATTTTATACTCGTGTTTCGATCGGTATAGGTACTGCGGTGGATAACATCAAGGATCTTGCCCGTTCCTATAAGGAGGCGCAGGTTGCCCTTGAGGTAGGTAAGGTGTTCGACACAGAAAAGAATATTATCAGCTACGAGAATCTCGGTATCGGCAGACTTATTTATCAGCTGCCCACAACGCTCTGCGAGATGTTCCTGCAGGAGGTGTTCAAGAAGGGCTCTCTTGAGTCCCTTGACAGCGAAACGCTGATGACCATTCAGTGTTTCTTTGAAAACAACCTCAACGTATCCGAGACCTCGCGTAAGCTGTTTGTACATAGAAATACACTCGTATACAGACTTGAAAAGATCCGCAAACTTACAGGTCTTGATCTTCGTGAGTTCGAGCATGCTATCACTTTTAAGGTAGCTCTCATGGTTAAGAAGTATCTCACATCCAAGCCGGTCAAGTTCTGATTTTGCCAGCCAAAAAGGAGGCTAAAATATGATTGAATTCAAGAATGTTTGCAAGAAGTACCCTAACGGTACCCTTGCTTTGGATGACGTAAGTCTTACTATCAACGACGGGGAGTTCGTATTTATAGTAGGCGAGTCGGGTGCAGGTAAATCCACTATGCTCAAGACTCTCTTCCGTGAGGAAAAGATTTCCGCCGGCTCTCTTATTGTTGACGGTTATGATCTCAAGAAAATACGTAACCGCAAGATACCTTATTACAGACGTAATCTCGGTATCGTTTTCCAGGACTTCAGACTTTTCCCCAACAAAACAGTTTTTGAAAACGTTGCGTTTGCTATGCGTGCTATCGGCGTTCCCACAAAGGACATCAACCTTCGTGTGCCCACCATTCTCAGCATCGTAAATCTTCAGGATAAAGCAAAATCCTTCCCCTCTCAGCTTTCAGGCGGTGAGCAGCAGCGAGTTGCACTTGCCCGTGCACTTGCAAACAACCCCAGCATTATCATTGCAGACGAGCCTACAGGTAATATTGACCCTAAGCTCAGTCTTGAGATAATGAACCTGCTTATCAAGATACATAAGCACGGTAAGACCGTTATTGTGGTTACCCACGAAAAGAACTTTGTTGACTACTTCCAGCAGAGGGTTATTACCATCAAGGACGGAAAGGTCGTTGATGACAAGGTAGGAGGTATGTTCGATGAGTAAGAAGCAGAGAAGCAGATACAGTCTGGGTTATCTTATTTCCCAGGCGTTCAAGAGTCTTTTCCGTAACGGAATGATGACTGTAGCATCTGTTGCGGTGCTTATGTCCTGTCTTACCGTTATGGGAAGCTTTGCTCTCCTTGTGTATAATATTGACTATAACCTTGATCAGTTAGGCTCACTCAACGAGGTGGTCGTATATTGCGATACCGAGCTTACCAGAGAACAGGTTGAGAAAATTGAGATACGTGTCCGTCTTATGGATAACGTAAACGAGGAATCCGTAAAGCTTGTTACAAAAGAAGAGGTCCTTATCGAGGAGAGACAGAAGTATTCTGAGTTCACCGATCTTTTTGATCAGATGGACCAGAGTGGTGTAAACCCTTATCCTGACACCATTATCGTTCAGTATGAGGATAATAACAAGGTTCCCGCACTTCAGATGGAGCTTGAGCAGATCGAGGGTGTGCATAAGGTTCAGTGCCGTGCGGATCTTGCAAAGAGTATTGAAAGTCTTAAGAACAGTATAATCTTTATCTTTATGTGGTTCTTGGCGATACTCTTCCTTGTCAGCGTATTTGTCATCATCAATACCATTAAACTGGCAGTATATTCCCGCAGACAGGAAATATCCATTATGCGTTACGTTGGTGCGACCAGATGGTTTATTACTACGCCCTTCGTGATAGAAGGTGTTGTTATCGGTATTTTTTCATCGGCACTGGCTTTCGGTATAGAATATTTCATATACGGTGCGGTATATAATACAGTAAGCTTAAATTACGGTATGGTATCTATAGTGCCTTTTGCAGATCTGCAGACCTATATTCTTGCAGGCTTTGCCATCGTCGGTGTTATCACCGGTATTATCGGTACCTCCATCTCGCTCAGTAAGCATCTTAAGGCTTAAGGAGGATTTTTATGAATAAAACAAATCTATTTAAAGCAATAACCGCTTGTGTTATGGCTTTCGTGATGGTAATTGTGATAGTTCCTTTTGCCAATAACGTACATGCTATCGATACAAGTAAGGAAGCAGAAAAAGCTCTGGAGGACAAGATTGATACCCTTCAGAACGAGCAGGCTGAACTTAAGAAGAAGCTTGAGGCTTCAAAAACAAATGAAGCAGAACAGGAAAAACAGAAGGAATATCTTGATTCTCTCGTGCTTTCCACACAGAATGAGATCGATGCTACAAAGCAGCTTATCGAGGAATATACTCTCAAGATTGAGCAGAAAACTCAGGAGATTGCTGACCTTGAGCAGGAGATTGAGGATAAGTATGAAATAATGGTTGAGCGTTTGCGTTTTACCTACGAAGAAGGCAATGCTAGCTATATTGAAATGGTTCTTGAGTCCGAGAGCTTTACCGATTTCCTTATGACGGTAGAGCGAGTAGGCAGTATGCTTGATTTCGACCGTACACTTATGCATGAGCTTCAGGCTTCACTTGAATCATTAGAGGTGGAGCGTGCGGCACTGGAGGAAACCAAGAAGGCTCAGGAGGAGACTAAAAATGCTCTTGTTGTCAAGGAAGAGGATCTTCAGGGTCAGATAGATGAGACTCTTGCGTATATTGAAAAGCTTCAGGCGGATCAGGACGCTCTCATAGCCGATTACGAAAAGGCGAAGGCTGCTGAGGAACAGGCTAACAATGATATCGCCGCACTTCTTGCCCAGAGAGCAAAGGAACAGGCTGAGGCTGAAGCAAGAGCAAAGGCTGAGGCTGAAGCAAACAAGAATAACAACAATAATAGCAGCGGATCCTCCGGTAATAGCAACTATACTCCAAAATATGGCGGCAAGCTTATTTGGCCGGTTCCCGGTTATTCCAGAATATCATCTTATTTTGGTCCCAGAACACTTTGGGGCAGATATGATTACCACTTAGGTATTGATATTCCCGCCCCCTCCGGAACACCTATCCGTGCAGCGGCTGATGGGGAAGTGCTTGTATCCACCTACCATTACAGTTACGGCTACTACTGTCTTATCGATCACGGCAGCGGTTATGCTACACTTTATGCTCATAACAGACGTCTTCTTGTATCTGCCGGTGATGTAGTAAAGCAGGGTCAGCAGATTTCTGAGATGGGAACAACAGGATCCTCCAGTGGTAACCATCTCCATTTTGAGGTACGTATAAATGGTAAGGTTCAAAATCCCTTGAACTATGTTGGACCGTAATAATACCGGGCAGATCTGTTTATGAAAAAAAGATTTTCGATCTTGGTGCTGATATCAGCTATGCTGATATCGGCACTTATCGCCGTTCTTACCACATTTGGCGTTACCTATAATTTTGTACGCAGACAGCTCGGCGATGAAGTAAGTATCAATGATATGGAAATGCTCAAGGCCGTTGATAATGCTTACCGTAACTATTATTTCGGGGAGCTTGACGATGAGATACTTGAGGAGGCTCTGATTCAGGGTTACATATACGGCTCCGGAGACAGATACGGTGAGTATATGGATGCTGAGCGCGTTGAGGAATTTACCGCCGATAATAACGGTGAAAACGTGGGCGTCGGAATTTCTGTAGTATATAATGACGAATATAGAATGCTTGAGGTAGTCAACGTGCTGCCGGACTCACCTGCTGAGGAAGCGGGTATAGCCGTAGGTGATCTCATCTCAACTATCGGTGGCAACGATGCAACCGATATGTCCTATTCTGAATCAATTTCCGCAATGGCAGGAAAAGAGGGAACAGAAGCGGTCTTTTCTGTAAAAAGAGGGGACGAAATGTTGGACTTTTCTATAATCCGACGTAAGGTAACTCAACAGAATGCTCAGGGACATATGTATTCTGATGGTATAACAGGAATTATACGCCTTGAAGAGTTTGATGCCAATACACCCTCACAGTTCAAGTCTGAAATTGCAAGACTTCAGGAAGAGGGAGCCGCCAGATTTGTGTTTGACGTAAGAAACAATCCGGGCGGTGACCTTGAAAGTGTAGTGGAAATACTTGATTTTCTGTTACCTGAGGGACCTATCATCCGGATTTTCTCAGGTGAGGGTCTTGAAAGCGTAAGAGAATCGGATGCTGAGTGCTTCGATGCTCCTGTAGTAGTTCTGATAAATGAGAATTCCGCCAGTGCCGCTGAGCTTTTTGCTTCGGCACTCAAGGATTACGAGCTTGCTACTCTTGTAGGCAAGACCTCTTACGGTAAGGGAAGTATGCAGACGATACTGCCTCTTATAAACGGCTCGGCTTTGCGCATAACCTATCGTATGTACAGCCCTCCCTTCTCTGACAATTACGACGGGGTGGGAGTTGAGCCCCATATTGACGTTGATATGGCTGACGATGTCAAGGATATAAGTTTGTATAAGCTTACAGACTCAGAGGACACACAGCTTACAGTTGCTGTTCAAAGCTTTGAAAATGATATTTAATTAAAGGAGATATAACAATGGCAGAACCTATTGTAGTGACCCCCGAAGGTCTTAAAAAATTACAGGATGAGTTAGAATACTTAAAGACAGTTAAGCGTAAGGATAACGTGGAGGCAATCCGTGTAGCGCTTTCCTTCGGTGACTTATCCGAGAACAGTGAGTATGATGAGGCAAAGACCGAGCAGGGCAAGACCGAGTCCAGAATTATAGAGCTGGAGGAGATGCTTAAGCACGTTAAAGTTATCAGCGATACCGATATCAAGACCGACGTTGTAAACGTAGGTAATACCGTGCTTGTACACGATGTAGAGTTTGATGAAGACGTTGAATACTCTATCGTAGGTTCTACCGAGGCCAATCCCCTGGAGAATAAGGTTTCCGATCTTTCTCCGATTGGCAAGGCTCTTATGGGTTCAAAGGTAGGAGATACCGTTGAGTTTGATACTCCCGGCGGAGTTGCGCACCTCGAGATTTTAAAGATTTCCAAGTAATATATTTAAGGATACAACAATGGAACAGAACAATAATATTGAAACACAGGATCTCTCCGAGATCCTGCAGATCAGAAGAGACAAGCTTGCAGCACTCCGTGAGGCAGGCAATGATCCCTTCGAGATAACAAAGTTTGATTTTACCCATACCAGCAAGACTATCAAGGAGAATTTTGCAGAGCTTGAGGGTCAGACTGTTATGATCGCAGGCAGAATGATGAGCCGCCGTATTATGGGTAAGGCTGCTTTCTGTCATATTCAGGACAACGACGGCAGAATCCAGGTGTACGTTAAGAGAGACGACATTCCCGAGGGAATGTACCCCGAGTTCAAAAAGTGGGATATCGGTGATATCATCGGTATCAAGGGCTTTGCATTTACCACCAAGACAGGTGAGATGTCTGTTCACGCCCAGGAGATCACTCTGCTCTCCAAGTCTTTGCTGCCCCTTCCCGAAAAGTTCCACGGCCTTACCGACCGTGAGACAAGATACCGTCAGAGATACGTTGACCTTATCGTAAACCCCGAGGTTAAGGATACCTTCGTCAAGCGTAGTCTTATCCTTCGTGAACTTCGTCATTTTCTTGACGAAAAGGGATTTTTAGAGGTTGATACTCCTATCCTTACTCCTTTCGAGATAGGCGCGTCTGCAAGACCCTTCTATACTCACCACAATACCCTTGATATGGATATGGTGCTCCGTATAGAGACCGAGCTTTACTTAAAGAGACTTATCGTAGGCGGTATGGACCGTGTATATGAGGTAGGTCGTATCTTCCGTAACGAGGGAATGGACCCCAAGCATAACCCTGAGTTTACCTCTATCGAGCTTTATCAGGCATATACCGATTACCACGGTCTTATGGACCTTGTTGAGGATATGATGAAGACTGTAACTCTTAAGGTTTGCGGTACACTTCAGATCCCATACCAGGGTCATACGATAGATATCTCCAAGTGGGAAAAGCTCACTATGGTTGATGCGGTTAAGAAGTATTCCGGTGTTGACTTCAACGAGGTTAAGACCGACGAAGAGGCAATCGAGCTTGCAAAGAAGCATCACGTAGAGCTTCCCGAGGTTCCCAGTAAGGGTGCTATCATTGCAGAGTTCTTTGATGCATTTGTAGAAGAAAACCTTATCCAGCCTACGTTTATCTACGATTATCCCGTAGAGATCAGTCCTCTTGCTAAGCGTAAGCCCGAGGATCCTATGTTCACCGAGCGTTTTGAGTACTTTATCAACGCTACCGAGTTCGGCAACGCTTTCTCCGAACTTAACGATCCTATCGACCAAAAGCAGCGCTTTGAAAAGCAGGTGGCAGACAGAAAGGCTATCGAACCCGATACCAAGGCAGAGGTAGACTACGATTACATCAATGCTCTCGAGTACGGTATGCCCCCCACGGGCGGTCTCGGCTTTGGCATCGACAGACTGGTAATGCTCCTTACAGACAGCGCATCCATCCGTGACGTGCTTCTGTTCCCCACAATGAAGCCCACCGACGCTCCAAAGAAGGACAAGACCGAGGCAAAGGCTGCTCCCGCAGTTGAAGCAAAGCCCGAGGTTATTGATTTCTCCAAGGTTGAGATCGAACCCCTCTTTGCAGATCTCGTTGACTTTGAGACCTTCTCTAAGTCCGACTTCAGAGCGGTTAAGGTAAAGGCTTGTGAGGCTGTTAAGAAGTCAAAGAAGCTTCTTCAGTTCACACTTGATGACGGTACAGGTGAGGATAGAACTATCCTCAGCGGTATCCACGCCTTCTATGAGCCTGAGGAACTGATTGGTAAGACTCTTATCGCTATTACCAACCTTCCTCCCAGACCTATGATGGGAATAGAATCCTGCGGTATGCTTCTTTCCGCTATCCACACCGAGGAGGGCGAGGAAAAGCTTCACCTTCTTATGGTGGACAACCACATCCCCGCAGGTGCAAAGCTTTATTAAAAATCAAAAGGACTGTGACTGAGGTCATAGTCCTTTGTTATTTGTGCAATTAGTGTAATTGTGTGTTATAATGAGCATATACTGTTTTAAGGAGACAAAGCGATGAAAGGATTATTAAGAATAATTGTTTGTCTGATTCTTATGCTGAGCCTTTATGCTTGCGGCAACAGAAACAATAACGTTGCTCCCGGAGTAAACAGTTCGATGGATAACACGGAAGCAGTTATTGACAACATGGCTTTATCAAAAGAGACCGCTGTGTGCAAAAGAGTAGCTTTTGAGCATATGTACAGCGATGTAGGTATGGAGTATGCCTTAATCTCCGGCTTTGATGAGAATGATAATACTCTCTGGGAATATACTACCGGACAATACCCTGCAACTCAGTTAGATCTTGTGAATGAGATCGGATTTAAGGATGATCGATATTATTACACAGAGGATGGTTCGATAATCGCTCTGGATACAGGCACAGGTGAGATAGTGTGGACAAATGACGAGTATATGGGTGCTGTAACGGACTCTGTGATGGGCGATGATGCGATATATTTATGTGGATATTTCGGTCCTGATTTTTTTGCGGTATCCTTTGACGGTGAGACCATATGTAATATCAGGCATTTTAATGATACACATTTTTGGGCATCTAAGATAGAACTTCTGGATATGCAGGTACTTGTGCATTTGTATGGTGGTAGCGAAAACGGAGCTCCTGCAATATTTTCTGTCGATCTGATCACCTATGATTTCAAACTGGAAAACGAGGGCTGAATAACGAGGACTGTGATAAAAAGCTCACAGCCCTTTTGTTTTTATATTGCAAAAATGAAAAATATATGCTACAATAACCGTAATAACAATTTAGAGGAGAATGACAATGAAAAGAATCATATGTTTATTGTTAACCGTGGTGATGCTTTGCAGTGTATTACCCGTAAGCGTCAGTGCCGAAAGCTATGAGCATCCCTTCAGGGATATCAAATACGATCACTGGTGGTATGCGGCAATTGCATACTGTTATCAGAACAATCTGCTTAGCGGTATGACAAAAACAAGCTTTGACCCTACCAGGATCCTTACCAGAGCAATGTTTGTTCAGGCTCTTGCAAATATGGAGGGTGTAAACAAGAATTACGTAAGAGCGGAAAAGACTCCCTTTAACGATATTCATCCTAACGACTGGTATTATATTGCCGTTGAGTGGGCAAGACAGAAGGGAATAGTCAGCGGTATGACGGCAAACAAGTTTGCTCCCAACTCTCCTCTTACCCGTGCACAGATGGCAACGCTTTTCTATAACTATGCCAAATTCAAGGGTATGGACGTATCGAAAAGTGCAGATCTTTCAAGATTCTATGATTACCGTAACGTACCCACCTGGGCAAAGACAGGAGTATCCTACTGCGTGGCAGTTGGACTTATGCAGGGAAATGCCAATAACAGGCTCACTCCCGCTGACGGAGCAACAAGAGCGCAGCTTGCTCAGGTTATGATGAATATGCACAGTCTGAGAACTGTGGGCTGTGTTCATCAGTTCGGCGAATGGCACGTAACAGCGGTACCTACCGTAACTTCTAAAGGCAAGATGGGCAATACCTGTAAAAAGTGTTCAAGATATTTCTATTTCTCGCTTCCGGCAATATACTTTGCAAACAGTGTGACATACAAGATCACAAGGGTTGATCATTCCTATAAGAACAGTAAAGGGCAGATTGGAATTATACACTGGTATGAAAAAGTGACTCTTGACGGTAGTGATAATTCTATTAAAGCGATCAATGCTGATCTGAATACAAAAATGAACAGCTTTTTCTCTAGTAATTCCGATATCAAGGAAGAAGTCGAGTATGCAAATCCCAACTATCCTTATACGTATACCTGGAGTTCCAGTGTTGTATACAACAATAAAGGATATATAAGTATCAAAGGCAAATCGGACTGGTGGATGGGCGGTGTTTCAAACGTCGATATATTTGGGGTTACATATAACCTCAATACCGGTAAGGTCGCAACACTTACCGAGCTTACGGGAAAGGATCCTTACACTTTAGAGTATGAGCTTGCAAGTAGTGCATGGAGATATTTAAAAAACAACAGGTACGGCGATTATTGGAGTGATGCTTATTCAATATTGCAGAACTATACCTTAGCTGAGTACAATTTTTATATTCAAAATGGACAGATAGTACTTTGTTTCCCCACCTATGAACTTGGTCCGGGTGCGTCAGGCTCTTTCGAGATCCCCACAGGCATATATATCAAATAACATTTTAAGGACTATGATTTAATGTCATGGTCCTTTTAAAGAGAGTGAATATGAAAAAAATATTGGTTATCGGGTGTTCGGAGACAGGGAAAAACAGCTTTACCCGACGTCTGAGAGATGAGGCAGATCTGCCGTTTTACTATCTTGATATGATTTGGCATAAGCTTGACAAGACCGGTGTTACCCGGCAGGAGTTTAACAGGATACAGTCAGAAATCCCGGTGCAGGATGAATGGATAATAGACGGAAATTATGACTGTATCTACAAGAAGCGTGAGGCTATGCCCTGGGTAGAGGATGAGCTTGACGTAGAGTTCGGATGATGGATACTCTGCTTTAAAACTAATGTCTTCCCCCATACATATGAATCACTTGAAAATATAAAGATTAAAATTTAATTATCTTTAAATCCCACAATGATATAGATAATTATGAGTATAGGTAATAAAAAATGACAGATAACAAGGAAATGCTTGGAACAGCACCTATAGGCAAGCTGCTGTTCAGATTAGCCGTACCTACCGTTGCGGCACAGCTTATCAATATGCTTTACAATATAGTTGACCGTATATATATCGGTCATATTCCCGGAGAGGGTGATCTTGCCCTTACGGGTGTAGGTGTTTGTATGCCTATCATTATGATAGTGTCTGCCTTTGCCGCCCTTGTGGCGTCGGGCGGTGCACCCAGAGCTTCCATATTTATGGGACAAAAAGAAACAGGAAAGGCAGAGAAGACCCTCGGAGGCTGCTTTGGTTTGCAGATAATAATATCTGTCGTGTTGACCGTATTGCTGCTTATATTTAACCGCAGACTTCTTCTTGCCTTCGGTGCCAGCGCAAATACTATTGATTATGCCGTAAGCTATATGAATATTTATGCCTCAGGTACTTTGTTCGTACAGCTGACGCTGGGTATGAATGCCTTTGTCAGTGCTCAGGGCTTTACGAAGATATCTATGTTTTCTGTGGTGATAGGTGCTATTTCAAACATAATCCTTGACCCCATATTTATATACGCTTTTAATATGGGCGTTAAGGGTGCTGCCCTTGCAACTGTCATATCTCAAGGTTTGTCCTGCGTATGGATAGTGTCCTTCCTGTGTTCTAAAAAGCCGATACTGCGGCTTAAAGCCCAAAATCTTATTGTGTCTCCAAAGCTTATTATGCCCTGTATTGCTCTTGGATTTGCAACCTTTATAATGCAGGCAAGCGAAAGTGTTATATCCGTATGTTTCAATTCCTCGCTTCTCGGCTACGGAGGAGACCTTGCGGTAGGTGCAATGACCATACTAACCAGCGTGATGCAGTTTGCTATGCTGCCTCTGCAGGGAATAGCGCAGGGTGCGCAGCCTATACTCAGCTACAACTACGGAGCCAAGAATGCCGTGCGTGTCAAAAAGACCTTCAGATTGTTGCTTTGCTCCTGTCTTTGCTACTCTGTTGTTCTATGGACCCTTGTTATGATTATGCCAAGGGCGTTTGCATCTGTTTTCACAGCGGAAAAGACACTTATTGATTTTACCGCAGGGGTTATCCGTATATATTTTGGCGGAATGCTTCTTTTCGGTATACAGATAGCCTGTCAGATGACCTTTGTGTCGCTGGGAAAGGCGTTGTCCTCCGTTACCGTGGCGGTGGTAAGAAAATTCGTGCTTTTGTTACCTTTGATATATATAATGCCCCGCATTATAAGTGATCCTACTGTCGGCGTATATATCGCCGAGCCTGTGGCAGATATAATTGCAGTCAGCTTCACAGCAGTACTGTTTTACTTCCAATTTAAGAAGGCTATGGACGGAATAAGTCAAGAATAAATGCATATTTAGTCAAATAATTATCCAAATGTAAAAAAACTTTGTATAAGCCCCTTTTATCTTGACAATTCTATCCTTATAGTGCTATAATCTATCTTGTGTCGAAATGCACATTGCTTTTCGCATACACAAAATTATAAATACTTAAGAAAGGAGTTGTAGCATGCCAACCTTTAACCAGTTAGTCAGATACGGACGTCAGGACAAGACATGGAAGTCCAAGTCCCCTGTACTTCAGAAGGGTTTTAACAGTCTTACCAACAGACCTACAAACCAGTCTGCACCCCAGAAGCGCGGTGTATGTACAAAGGTTACAACCACCAGCCCTAAGAAGCCTAACTCTGCTCTTCGTAAGATCGCCAGAGTAAGACTTACAAACGGTATGGAGGCAACCACTTATATTCCCGGTATCGGCCACAACCTTCAGGAGCACTCTGTTGTTCTTATTCGTGGCGGTAGGGTACGTGACCTCCCCGGTGTACGTTACCACATCATCCGCGGTACGCTCGACGCACAGGGCGTTGACACCCGTAGACAGAGCCGTTCAAAGTACGGTACCAAGAGACCTAAAGCAGGTAAATAATCACATCACAAGGATTGCTTAAGGTCGGTTTACATGCTATCAACTTAATTGATAAAACTTTGTATTCCTGACTCTTAATAAGCATCTACGAAAAAGAAATTTTCGAGTACCTGTGATATCATTTTTATGAAGGAGGGAAGATCATGCCTAGAAGAGGTCAGATTTCTAAGAGAGACGTTCTGCCGGATCCTATGTATAATTCTAAGCTTGTTACCAAGCTTATCAATAACATTATGTATGACGGCAAGAGAGGTGTTGCTCAGAAGATCGTTTACGACGCATTCAAGATCGTAGAGGAGAAGAGTGGCAAGAACGCACTGGAAGCATTCCAGGAAGCTCTCAACAATGTAATGCCTGTTCTCGAGGTTAAGGCTCGTAGAATCGGCGGTTCCACTTACCAGGTTCCTATGGAAGTTCGTGAAGAGAGAAGACAGACACTTGGTCTGCGTTGGATCAGAACATATTCCAGAAACCGCAGTGAGAGAACTATGGCAGAGAAGCTCGCAGGCGAGATAGTTGATGCAATCAACTCTACCGGCGGCGCTTTCAAGAAGAAAGAAGAGACACACAGAATGGCTGAAGCTAACAGAGCTTTCGCACATTACAGATATTAATTTGTGCCATTCGCGACGTTTATAAAAGGAGTTTAAAATGCCTAGACAGTATTCGTTAGAAAATACCAGAAATATCGGTATAATGGCACATATCGACGCGGGTAAGACCACTACCACCGAGCGTATCCTGTTCTACACAGGTGTTAACCACAGACTCGGTGAGACACATGACGGCTCCGCAACAATGGACTGGATGGAGCAGGAGCAGGAGAGAGGTATCACAATCACCTCCGCTGCTACCACCTGTTATTGGCAGGGTGCTAACAACCAGTTTGCAAAGCACCGTATAAACATCATTGATACCCCCGGTCACGTTGACTTTACCGTAGAGGTTGAGCGTTCTCTTCGTGTACTTGACGGTTCGGTAACAGTTTTGTGTGCCAAGGGCGGCGTTGAGCCTCAGTCCGAGACTGTATGGCGTCAGGCTGACCAGTACGGTGTCCCCAGAATGGCTTATGTAAATAAGATGGACATTATGGGTGCTGACTTCTATCGTGTTGTACAGATGATGAAGGACAGACTCAAGTGTAACGCACTTCCCATTCAGCTTCCCATCGGTGCTGAGGATACCTTCAAGGGTATCATCGACCTGATCGAGATGAATGCTGAGGTTTATTACGATGACCTCGGTAAGGATATGCGTACAGAGCCCATTCCCGCAGATATGATGGAAAAGGCTGAGGAGTACAGAGCTGCCCTCATCGAGACCGTCGTAGAGCAGGATGACGATCTTATGGAAAAGTACCTTGAGGGTGAAGAGCCTTCCAAGGAAGACATCAAGAGAGTCCTCAGAAAGGCTACCATCGACAACAAGATAGTTCCTGTTGTTTGCGGTACCTCTTATAAGAACAAGGGTGTTCAGAAGCTTCTCGATGCAGTTATCGAGTATATGCCTTCTCCTCTCGACGTTCCTGCGATCCAGGGTATCAACCCCGAGACCGAGGAAGAGGACGTAAGACATTCTTCTGATGACGAGCCCTTCTCCGCACTCGCATTCAAGATCATGACCGACCCCTTTGTTGGTAAGCTCTGCTTCTTCAGAGTTTACTCCGGTGCTGTTGAGGCTGGTACTACAGTTTACAACTCTACGAAGGGCGCTCGTGAGCGTTGCGGACGTATTCTTCAGATGCACGCTAATGACCGTAAGGATATCGATATCTGTTATGCAGGTGATATCGCTGCTATCGTTGGTGTAAAGAATACCACCACAGGTGATACACTCTGTGATGAAAAGAATCCTATCATCCTTGAGTCTATGGAGTTCCCTGAACCCGTTATCCGTGTTGCTATCGAGCCCAAGACCAAGGCAGGTCAGGAAAAGATGGGTATTGCTCTTGCAAAGCTTGCAGAGGAAGACCCCACATTCAGAACCTACACCGACGATGAGACAGGTCAGACCATCATCGCAGGTATGGGTGAGCTTCACCTTGAAATTATCGTTGACAGACTTCTTCGTGAGTTCAAGGTAGAGGCAAACGTTGGTGAGCCTCAGGTTGCTTATAAGGAAACCGTTAAGGGTACAGCCGACGTTGATATGAAGTACGCACGTCAGTCCGGTGGTAAGGGTCAGTACGGTCACGTTAAGATCATACTCGAGCCTAACGAGCCCGGCGCAGGCTACACCTTCGAGAACAAGATCGTCGGCGGTGCTATTCCCAAGGAATACATTCCCGCAGTTGACGCTGGTATCCAGGGTGCTATGCAGACAGGTGTACTTGCAGGCTACAACGTAGTTGACGTTAAGATCACACTTTATGATGGTTCTTACCACGAAGTTGACTCTTCCGAAATGGCGTTCAAGATCGCAGGTTCTATGGCGTTCAAGGATGCAATGAAGAAGGCTAACCCCGTTCTTACAGAGCCTATTATGAAGGTTGTAGTTGTTACCCCTGAGGATTACATGGGTGACGTTATCGGTTCTCTCAACTCCAGACGTGGACAGATCCAGTCTATGGATTCTATCCCCGGTGCTTCCCAGATCAATGCAATGGTTCCTCTGTCCGAGATGTTCGGTTATGCAACAGAGCTCCGTTCCAAGACTCAGGGTCGTGGTCAGTACTCTATGGAGCCCAGCCACTTCCAGGAAGTTCCCAAGTCTATCCTTGAGGGCATCGTAAAGGCAAGAGGCGGCAACAACTAAGCACCTGCGGTGCGGCTAAAATCGCCGTTAATAAGGTTGAAGCCTTAAACGATCACACGAGGGTGTGGTTATCTGAACCGTAAGTTTTTCTTGCGGTGCGGCTAAAATCGCCGTTAATAAGGTTGAAGCCTTAAACGATCACACGAGGGTGTGGTTATCTGAACCGTAAGTTTTTCTTGCGGTGCGGCTAAAATCACCGTTAGTACGGTTGAAGCCTTAAATGATCACACGAGGATGTGATTATCCGAGTCGTGAGTTCCTATCACGGTGAGGTATTAAAAATAAACTAATTTAAAAAATATATATTCTTAGGAGGAATAGAAAAATGGCAAAGGAAAAATTCGTCAGAACGAAACCCCACGTTAACATTGGTACCATCGGTCACGTTGACCACGGTAAGACCACACTTACAGCAGCTATCACCAAGACTCTTGCTCTTAACGACGACAAGATCGAGTTCATGGCTTATGACCAGATCGATAACGCTCCCGAAGAAAGAGAAAGAGGTATTACAATCAACACCAGACACGTTGAGTATGAGACCGCAGCTCGT
>JAFQDF010000011.1 GCA_017416185.1 Clostridia bacterium | reverse complement strand
TGCAAAGTGCAAAGTGCAAAGTGCAAAGTTAAGGACAAAAAAGCGGCGAGTCGCCACACCCATACTGCGCCCGTTTACGCAGTAATTCAAACCACACGGAATAGAGAAAATCCTATATATCAAAAAAGGTTGCCGTCAAAGGCAACCTTTTTTCCTTAAGCTCTAAACTTTAAACTCATCACTCTTGAAAGAATTATGACCGTATGATTTACAGAAAGTGTTCTTCGTCGTAACGATCAAAAATCGTCAGCAAGTTTAGAGTGTAGAGTTTAGAGTTTGGAGTTAACCGCATTAAAAAAGCATCCTTTCGGATGCTTTTTGTTGTTATATGCGGTTAGAGAGGAAAAGCTCCATCTTGGACTTAGCAAGTGCGCTGCCGGACTCTCTGCCTTCCTTGAAGAGAGAAAGTACGTTGTACTTGAAGCCCTCGGTATTCTGACCGTTGTAGCCCTTACCGTATGCAGCGATGAACTCTGTACAGATATTAACCTTTGCGATACCGTTAGCGCAAGCCTCGGCAACCTTATCCTCGGGAGTACCGGAACCGCCGTGGAGTACGAGGGGAATATCAACTACTGCTGCGATCTCCTTGAGTCTGTCAATGTTGATCTTTGGGGGACGGGTGTAGAAGCCGTGAGCTGTACCGATAGCAACTGCAAGACAGTCAATGCCTGTCTGACGAACGAACTCTGCTGCCATTGCGGGATCGGTCTGCTCGTCCTCGTCGTTTGTGATGTTACCTTCGTTGCCTGCCAGCTTGCCGATCTCAGCCTCAACGGATGCGCCGTATTCACGAGCCTTCTCAACTACCTTGCAGGTAAGCTCAACGTTCTTGTCAAACTCATACTTGGAAGCGTCGATCATAACCGAAGTAAAGCCTGCCTCAAGTGCTTCAACTACTTCCTCGTATTCCTCAGCGTGGTCAAGGTGAATAGCCACGGGAAGATCAAAGTGTTCTGCTGCCATCTTTGCCATAGCAACTGCGTTCTTGTAGCCGTCCATAAACTCCTTTTCGTAAGGACCTACCTGAAGGATAGCGGGAACGTTAAGGGACTTAGCTGCCTTTGCAACAGCGTAAGCGGAATCGTAAGACCAGAACTCAAATGCGCCTACTGCATACTTGTGAGCTCTTGCCTCTTTGAGCATTTCTCTCATTGTAACAAGTGCCATTTTTATATTTCCTCCGAAATAATATTTATTGACTTCATTATGTCATAAAATGACGGCAAAATCAAGAATATTATGTAAACAATGTAACGGTACTAACAAATCAGCTGCTCTTACCGGGCCATCATTTCACTATCAGTCTTCTGCTGCTCCCGATCTGTCGTAGGCCTGCTGTATTATTTTGGCATCCTTGTACTCCGGGATCCACAAAATAACCATCGGAAGAAAAATAGGGGTATATATTGCCGATAAGTATATTCCGCCGACGGGATCAAAAATGAAAAGAATGGATATAGCTGCAAATATACTTGCAAGTATCAATCTTGTTTTCTTGTGTTTGAGACCGATACCATCCACCGTATAAGACCGCTTCATAAACTCTTTGCTTAACTTCTGTGTGGAATATATTCTTCTTTGCTCCTCAAGGCGGACTTTATACTCCTTGCGGGTGATTTTTGTTCTTGTAACACTTCTATCCTCATTGAGGTGTGCTACAAAATATTCCTGCTTACACGGAATAAGCAGCATGCTTTTCCCCAGCGTAAGTATCTTTGAAACTATATAAAACGGAAGGAAGATCAGATACCCTCTGTCCCTGACAAGAACATCCGAGCTTTCGGCTATCACATAATCACAAAATGTTTGTGAATGGGGTAAAGAGGCAAAAAGAAAAACACCGATAAGCATAAGCAATATAAAAGGAATAAGTCCCGTAAGAGCACCTAGAACACCACCGATTATTATAAGTATAAATCCTACCAAATATCTGTATTTTATAAAAAGTTTTTTCACAGCAATATATCCTCCTTATGTTTGTTGACTGTATAAAATATACCATAAAGTTGTAATGTATGCAATATTATGATTATACATCATAACGTCGTTAATGTCAAACTAATACACTAATAACACAAGAGACGGTTCTATATAACATAATGCATCTTCAAATATTTCTCTTGCTTTTTATTTGCAAAAATCTTATAATATAGAAAAGCGAGGTATATTATGGCAGAAGTTTCTATTGTAGGGTGTAAGGATTATAAAGAAAACAATGTAAGAGCTGCCCTTGCCGAGGCACTTTCGGCAATCGGCGGACTTGATATGATAAAGCCGGGAATGAAGGTGGGCATCAAGGTAAATCTGGTTACGGGAGCAAAGCCTGAAAAGGCGGTTACCACCCATCCCATAATGGTTTGTGAGCTTATAAAAATGCTATGCGAAAAGGGTGCCGAGGTTATCGTAGGCGACAGTCCCGGAGGGCTTTACACCTCGGCGGTGCTTAACGGAGTTTACTCTGTTTCAGGCCTTAAGCCCGTTGAAAAATGCGGCGGTAAGCTCAATCAGGATTTTTCGGTAAAGACAACAAAATATCCCGAGGCAAAGGTATTAAAGGAATTTGAATATACCGGCTGGCTTGACAATGTAGACGTTATAATCAACTTTGCAAAGCTCAAGACCCACGGAATGATGGGAATGTCGGCGGCTGCAAAAAATATGTTCGGCACTATCCCCGGTATAGTAAAGCCGGAATACCATTTCAGATTTCCCGACTATGACAAGTTTGCGGCTATGATAGTTGACCTTGACGAATATTTCAAGCCTGTTCTTAACATCGTAGATGCAGTGGTGGGTATGGAGGGCAACGGTCCAACAATGGGTACTCCCCGTGAAATAGGGTGCGTTATTGCTTCAAGATCTCCTCACAAGGCGGACTTGGTTTGCGCAAGGGTATTGGGAATAGAACCGCAAAGACTGCCTATACTTTCAGACGCTATAGAAAGAGGGCTGTGTCCGCAAAGCCTGTCCGAGCTTGATATCTACGGAGACGTGGAGAAATTTCATATTCCCGATTACAATAATATCGCTCATAAAAAAAGTATAGTTTTCAATGGCAAGGGCTTTTTCCGCGGTCTTATATTCCGTATTATACAATGGGCGGTACGCTCCCGTCCTTCCCTTAAAAAGGATGAATGTGTCGGTTGCCGTGTCTGCGAAAATATCTGTCCCGCAAAGGCAATAAAAATGGTAAAGGGAAAAGCAAAAATAAACCGAAACGCCTGTATCTCCTGCTTTTGCTGTCAGGAGTTCTGCCCTAAAGGAGCGATGAAGGTGAAACGACCCTTTGTAGCAAAAATACTTGATAAAAAGACCTGATGAAACGAAGAAAAATGTTGCATTATTGCAACATTTTTCAACCTTAACTCTTCACTATTCACTCTTCACTATTCACTTAAAACGGTAGGCATCCGCCTACCGTTTTATTATCGGCTGTATCTGCCGTCCTGCCATAGCCTCGGCTAAGGTATCTGCAATAAGAGAAAAATCGGCTATCATAGAGTCAGGCTTTTTCTTTGGGTCATCCTGTCCGAAGGGAACGAAGTAGACGTTCTTCTTTTCAAGCAGCTTACCGATATTCTTGAGGTTAGCAGAAAGAGCGTCGTTTGTGGCAAGGGCGATCACAAGAGGTCTGTGGTTACGGAGATGTGCCTTTGCCGCCATAGTCACAGAGGAATCGGTAACACCTGCGGCTAATTTTGCCAGAGTGTTGCCGGTACAGGGAGCAATAACAAGGGCATCAAGCAGTGCCTTTGGACCTATAGGCTCGGCATCAAATACTGTATGTATTACAGTATTTCCGCATATCTCTTCCACCCTTCTTATCCTGTCATACGCCTTTCCGAATCGGGTATCGGTGGCATAACATATCTCGCTCATAACAGGCATTACCTCATAACCCGAAAGGCATAAAAGCTCAAGCTCCTCAATACTTTCCGCAAGGGTACAGAAGGAGCCGCACATTGCATAGCCTATCATAACATCCCCTCCTCTGTCAATATATCGCAAACCGAGCCTGCGATTATCTCACCCGCAGTCCTTGGAGCAACCTTGCCCGGAAGCGAAAGCGCACGTATCACCTTGACCCCGAGCTCGAGAGCTGCATCGGTATCAACGCCTCCCGGTACGGAGGCAAGATCTATTATCACGGCATCTGTATTACATAGCAAATCTCTTGTAAAAATAGGGGCGGGTACGGTATTGAATATAACGTCATATCCATCCACCTTATCGCCTAAAGTCTCCAAGGGCATAAAGCCGTAGCCGTAGACTCTGCACCAGGCTCCTTCGCTCTTTTTGCGACAGGATACGGTTACGTCACAGCCAAGCCCTTTGAGGGTATACGCCAGCACCTTCGCCACCCTGCCGAAGCCCGTTATAAGAATACGTGCATCACGTAGAGATATATCAAGCTCCTTGATCGCTATCTCCACGGCACCCTCGGCGGTGGGTATGGCGTTAAGCACCGTAAGCTCCTCTGAGGCAAAATAGTCTATCGCCTTGACCGAATGCTTTTCTGCTGCTTCAAATATTCCCGCATCAAACCTGCCGCCAAGCAGAAGCTGTCCGGAAGTCATATTACAGAGCAGAGCCTTGACGCTTATGGCATAATCCTTCGGAGGACAGTTGAGCCACTTTCCGTCAGCGGAATACGGCACACCCACTACTACCGCCTTTGCCCCCCTGACTGCATCCTCAAGAGTATTACATATCTTATATCCGTTATACTTCCCTTTGATTTTCGGCACACCGTAGCAGTTGACCCGGAAGCCGTCACGGGCAAGAGAATGCGCTGTTGCCAGCAGTCTTGTATCCCCTCCGATGACCCCGATCTTTATATCCTGTTTCATTTTTTGGCTTCCTTTCCCGCCGATATATAAATCGGCTAATATCAATATATGAAGAAGCATAAAAAAAGGCACACCGTAGTGTGCCTTTTATACTTATTTAACCCAGCTTTTTACTATATCAGCGAATATATCCTGACCGACCGAATGATTTTTAAGCTCCCAGAGACGGTGGAACTCGCCCATTACGGTATCGTGCTGTTCCTTTGTTGCTCTGCCGAGAAGCAGATCGCAGCAGAGAATAAGTATATCGCAGTTTGCCTTACATTCCTCAAGCATTACCGCATCAGCCTTCACCTCGTCAAGCTCGGCTCTCATTTCCCTGCCGAACTTTGCGATACGCTCAAAGCCCTCAAGTCGCTCACGGGTCAGCTCATAACGGCGGGTGATACACTGAACGAGCTGTGTTCCGTTGAACATAAGCTCCTCAAGGATATAAGCGTTACCCATACGGTAAACGACGTCACCGAGGGACTTTTCGCTTGTACAGTTATATACGAACTTATCAAGATACTTCTTGACGGTGGTGAGAAGCTCTCTTCTCTCCTGATAGTTGACCTCGGTTGCGTGGTCGCCGCAGTTCCAGGAAGCGTAACCGCCCACACAGAGGGGGAGATATGTAATTGCGGGGAACTGAGGATGTCCGTCATCACCCCATTCGGTCAGAAGGAAGCCTTCGGCACCGTAGTAGTTTGCCGACTCTGCCGCCTGAGTGATGTTAAGTATCGCGTTGTTCATACGTCCTACAAGGCTTCCCCACATAGAGGTACCGGGGCATACGTAGAACTTAAGACCGTGGCTCTTTAAAAGTGCAAGGTTACGGTCAAAGTGCTGTTCACCTTCATAACCCCACTGCATAACAACAGCGTCCTTCGGGATATTGGCAAGCTCCTCGGGATGCTTGAAAACGATATCGTCAAAGAACATTACCTTCTTGCCGTATTTGTCCCTTGCAAGATCGATGACCTTGTTGAGATGCTCGGTGTAAACTCTGCCTACGCCCTTTTCCTTACATACCTCCTCGGTCTCGTTCATACCCAGCTCGTGAGGCTCGTCCATACCGATGTTGAGTATATCCGAAGAAAACGCATCAAGCATACCTGCGTATATCTTATCTATAAGCTCAAGTGAGCCGGGGAGCAGCGGATTAAGCGTCTGGGAGGGCTTTCCTTTTGCATCGGTGATAGCCAAAGGAGCTATCTCGGGCTTGGCAGTCCAGGCTCCCATATGACCGAAGGAGTTCTGTATCGGAACAAGCTCGATAAATCTCTCCTTGCAGAAAGCGTCAAGCTCCTTTATCTCTGCCTTGGTAAGAGGCTGAGTATCCTTCCAGTATTCCTCAAAGCCCGCATACTCGTATACGAAGGAATCCATATAAAGCTGAAGCTGGTTATATTTAAGATCAGCCAGAATCTCTGCAAGCTCCTTGAGATATTCGATATTCGGTATCTTGCCACGGCTGATATCTATCATATATCCGCGGTTGGGGATATCGGGATAGTCCTCTATTGTAAGAAAAGGAACCTCCTCGCTTGCAAGTATCTGGGTCAGGGTGGTATACGCTCTGTAGGCAGCGGCAAGGTCACCGTATTCTACGGTAATACCCTCGGCGTCTATTGTGATATTGTATTTCTCTGCATCATTATACTCTGCCTTCTTAACGTTGAGCGGAAGCTCTCCTCCTCCGAAGGTATCAAAATATTTTATTGCTTCGTTATCAACAGAAATCTTGAATTCTCTTGCTTCAAGCTTTCCTTCTTTTGTTTCAAGCTTATGGGGCTTTGGTACTAAGATCATATCTGTTCTCCTATCTGTAAACAGTGTTAGTTTTATATTACAATTATATATTAAATCAATAATAATTGCAATAACCCGTTATCAAAATGATAATTGATCTATAGGCCAATATGTATTCTCTATGGTATTCTCAAAATTATTATTTAATTTGCACCCAGATATTCTTCCAGCGTTATGTGCCTTTCAGTGATCTCCTTTGCAGCCTCAAGACCTACGTAGCGGTAGTGCCAGGGCTCGTAATAGATACCTGTTATAGCTGTTTTGTCATCGGGATATCTGAGTATAAAGCCATATTTGTAGCAGTTTGCCATAAGCCATTTCTGCTCGGGGTTGTTTGCCTGTGTTTCGTCAAGGGTCCAGTCATAGGAGGCAACTATATCAAAGGCAAAGCCTGTATGATGCTCACTGGTACCGGGTATTGCGACCCATTTTGATGCCTCTGCCTCTGCAGCAGCCTGATCATAGCCGCGGTTGAGATATTTCTGTATCTGGTTATTGTAATTTGTCGTCTGATGAGCTAAGGTACGATAAGAGGAGCATATAGCGGGGCTTAAGCCTGCGGCACGGCAATCATTAAGCATAGCCGTAAGTGCATCCACAACACGGGCGTCTGCCTGATGTCCGCCCTTTATTGCAACAAGCTGAGGCTGAAAATCAGCAGGCAGGGGATTCCAACGGTTGACAAGCAGCAGATTCCATTCACCGCTCTGAGTTACGGTGCCGGTCGGAGGCTCAGGTGCCTCTGTCTCCTTGGCGGTGGTATCCTCGGCAGTATCCTTCTCGGTCTCCTTCTCCTCAGGCTCTTGTGTATCCTCAGCCTTGGGTTCTTCGGTATCCTTAACCTTAGACTCTTCGGTTTCCTTGACGGTAAAAGAGGGCTCGGGTCTGTCGATATCCCCGTCTGTTCCGTCAATAAGCTCGGCAGACTTCATATCAGTCACCTCATCGGTCACCTCACCTGTTTCTGTATCGTTGGACAACGTTGTACCAAAGCTCGGGATGTTTTCACCGCTCATTTGAAAACCTATCCACACCATAGATGCGCATAAGAGCATAAACAGAATTATGACAACCGCCCATAATCCGCCCTGCTTGCGCTTTAATGGCTTTCTTCTTTTCATTTTCATTGTCTTTTTACTCATTTTCTGCCTCCTTAGCTGTCTCGCTAAACTTTTTAATGGTTTGAATTATAGTGAAAATGTATGCGGTTTTGGAGGGCATCTTGCCTGTTTTTTATTCCTGAGTCAGATACTCCTCTAAGGTTATCTGTTTTTCGGCTATCTCCGCTGCTGCCTCAAGCCCCACGTAACGGTAGTGCCAAGGCTCGTAGTTTCTGCCTGTTATCTCGGTTTTATCATCCGGATATCTTAAAATGAAGCCATAATTATAGCAGTTTTTCATCAGCCATTTCTGCTCGGGAGTGTTTTCCTGACTGTAATCAAGCTTCTGATAGCTTGCCGAAACTATATCAAAGGCAAGTCCCGTATGATGCTCGCTGTATCCCGGTCTCGCGGTCCACTTTGCCGCAAACTCCTCTGCCTCAAGCCTGTCATAGCCGTACTCCATAAATATCTTGGTCTCGTTTTCAAAAAGGGTACGCTGTCGCTCGATGGTCCTGTATGAGGAGCATACCACCGGGTTATAGCCTGCCTTTCGGCAGTCGGTCAGCATCGCCTCAAGAGCATCCTTTACCCGATGATCCGCCTGCTGTCCGTTACCTATAGAAACAAGGTCGGGCTTATAGCCGTCGGGGATAGCAGTCACGGGATTCACAAGAAGAGCCGCGGGATCAAATGCAGGCTCAGGCTCGGATCCAGACTCTGATGCGGACACAGACCCTGAGTCGCTCTCCAAAGGAAGGTGGGTCTCAGCTGAGGTCACAACGGGCTGGGAGATCGCCTCAGTAACGGTGGTGGTCTCCACCGAAGCTGTGCTCTGACTGTCGGTCTGCGTTTCCGGTGCGAGCGTAGTTGCGGAAGCACTCTCCTCGGGATAATATGTATATTCGATTATCTTGGTGGTCATATAAGGATCCCCTGTGTTCGGAGCCTTGGTTTCCACGGCTGCCTGTGGAAACGTTTTATCGGTATAATCCTCAATACGGTCAAAGCAGCTTTCCCTTGACGGGTCCGCAGGCTCTGCGGTACTTAAAGCATTTATACTGAAGGCTATAGCAAAAACCGAGCAGGCCGCAAAAAGAGTAAGGGTAAACGCCCATACGGCTTTTGGACTAAGCTTTGACGTAAATCTTTTTATAATACGAATTTTTCACACGCCCTTACTGTTCTTGATAGGTATTTCACAGCTTCGACAGGATATCTGCCGACAGCTGATTCTCCCGTTATCATAACTCCCCACGCACCATGATAGGCTGCGTGAAATATATCCGAAACCTCCGCACGGGTAGGGATCGGAGATTGCTCCATGGATGCAAGCATCTGAGTCACAACGATATAAGGCTTGTCCGCTTTGTGACAGGCATCCTCAATACGCTTCTGTACTGCGGGAAGCTCCCAGAGGGGCATATCGTTGCCAAGGTCTCCCCTGGCTATAACAATTGCATCCGAGTGAGGGAGAATATCCTGCAGATTTTCAACACCCTGTCTGTTTTCTATCTTGGCAAATATCTTTATATGCTCTGCACCGTTTTCGCAGAGAAGCTCTCTTACCCGTCTTAACTCCTTGCCGCTTCTGACAAAGGGCTGCATAACTGCGGTAACTCCGTATTCCCTTGCCAGCCTTATGTTCTCGATATCGTGATCTGTAAGCACGGGCATATCGATACTTTTGTTTTTTATCTTTACACTTTTATGACTTTTAAGAAATCCGCCACGGATAACCTCTGCATTACGGGAATCACACATGCGAAGAAGAAGCCGTCCGTCATCAAGGAGTATTTCGTCTCCTGTCTCAAGGGCGTCGGTTACAACCGAAGGAAGCTCAATATCCGAAATACATATGCTTTCGGTAAGCTCGATATCTGCTTTTCCCACGCGAAGCTCAGGTCCTTGCATATCTATAAGGAGCTGAGGGCTTTGGGCAACGGATCTGTATGCACTTATATAATCGGCAGCCTCATGCAAAGTCATATGAGACAGATTAAGTCTCATACCCGTAAGACCGAAGGCAACCATATTCCGCAACACCTCTTTGTCCCTGCAGGCAGGGCCGAAGGTGGCAAAGATTTCTGTACCCATAAATACTTCCTTATATATGATGAAGACATTATATCACATTATAAAAATAAAAGCAAGGCTTCATTGCCTTGCTTTTATTCAGAATATAATTATTTGTAATAATTGAAGCCGAGATCGGCAATGGATACTCCGCAGAGCTCCTTGAACATAAGATCTCCATATGTAAGCATTATGTCGAGCTCACCGCTTGCATTTGAACAAGCCACCTCGGGATTGTTTGCGCTGGTATTGTAAGAGTAGAAGGATACAGTGGAATTCTCGTTGAAAGTCTTGGCCTCGATATAACCGTAGCCGTCGAAAATACTCTTACCGCTTGACGTATAATATTCGTACTCGAATCTGCAGGTAGTACCGCTGACAGGAAGAACAAGCCAGGTAAAGTCACTTCCTCCGCCGTAGGTGGGACCGTTATAGAACAGACCAAGCTCGCCGGAGGTCGCATCATATATAACACCTACCGTTGAGCTGTCAGCCGTGATGCTGTAAATATAAGCATTATCGGAAGAAGAGTAAGAAGCCTTGGTCTTCATAGCGTATATAACCTGAGCGCGGGGAGTTGCCGCACCGCAGCGTGTACAGTAGTTTCCGGAATAGTTATGACCAAGTGCAGAGCCTTCCTTGGCATTACATACGACACAGGTCTTGGGAGCGTGGCAGGTGGCTGCCTTCCAGTTGTGACCCTTTACGCCACCCTCTGTAGCGTTACAAACGGTACAGGTCTTGGGCTTGGTACAGGTTGCAGCACTCCACTTATGACCCTTTGCCTCGCCTCTTGTTATACCGCAAACACGGCAGGTGCGGGCAGCAGTACAGGTCGCATCATTGAATACGTGATGGATCTTTGTAGGCTGAACGGTTGCACCGCATTCAAGACAGGTGGTGGTACTAACACAGTCGTATGTAGTTACAAGATGACCCTTGGGAAGTCCCTGCTTCATACCGCAGATCGTACAGGTGGAGGAATTGGTACAGTCAGCCGCAGTAAAGCTGTGTCCGCAGAGTCCGTGGAAATATTTCTTTACGAAGCTCTCAAAGATAACCACAGCCTGTGCACGGGTAACAACGCCTGTAGCGGAAAGGGTGCCGTTGCTCATACCCGAAATAAGACCTGCGGATACCGCATATTTCATAGCATCATAGTACCAGTATTCAGCCTTGGGCTTATCGCTGAACTTATTAAGCACGTCATCCTTTACCTCAACCAAGTACTTGTTCTGCATATAGTTTCTCATAACCACTGCAAGCTGAGCGCGGGTGAGCACACCGTTAGGTGCAAAGGTGGTATCGGTCATACCCGAAACAATACCCTTTTCATAAGCCCAAGCAACAGCACCGTAATACCAATGATTGGACTTAACGTCGGTAAACTTAGCTACCGAATACGCACTTGTGTCAACACCCTCAAGATTTGCAAGCATAGTTACAAACTGAGCTCTGGTAAGCTGACCTGCGTGACCGAAGGTGTATTCGTTCATACCCTTGATGATTCCGTTGGCATAGCAGAACTCAAGATAAGGCGCAAACCAATGGTCGCTCTTTACGTCCTCGAAGGGAAGCATACCCTCATCACTTCTGCGGTTTCCCTGAGGTGCGGCGGATACCGCTACAGCAAAGCAGGAGAGGACTGTTGCGAGAACCAGTATAAAGCTGATAATCTTTTTCATTATTTTTCTCCTTTGTAATTTATGTTATTTTAATTCTATCACAAAATCTATATTAAAGCAAGTACCCGTCAATATTTTATATCAATAAAACAAGGCTCGTTTTGAGCCTTGTTCATTTTATTTAATATACCTTAAATCCAAGCTGCTTTGCGCTGTAACCATAGGGGTTAAGGATCTTATTTACATCGTCGAGACATTCTCTGAGACCGGAGTTCATATAGTCGGTATATACGCTCTTGAGGGTTCCCTCGTATTCGCTGAAGCCTTCCTTAGTGTTCTTGGTAAAGGTAGCGGCGTCTAACATACCATAACCTGCAAATATATACTCTCCATTATCGGTGAACATATAAAGATACTCGTATACGGTACCGTTCTTGTTTATCTCAAGCATAGTCACATCACTATTGCCCTTACTTCCGATCAAACGGGCGTTTTCTATAGTAATACTTCCCTCATCCACGTAATAACAGATAGCAGTTCCACCGTTAGAATCCATATATAAGAGCATATAACAATTGAATTCGGAATCATACTCACCCTTTGTCTTAAGGAGATTTACGATCTTATCATAATCCGAAACGCTGAACACCTTTCCACAGCGGCTGCAGGTACCCGTAGTAGTGGTATGTCCGAGGGCGGAGCCTTCCTTGGTATTACATACTACGCAAATCTTAGGCTCGGTACAGGTTGCAGCCTTCCAGTTGTGACCCTTGGCGTTACCCTCCTTTGCACCGCATTCACTACAGGTCTTGGGAGCAGTACAGGTTGCAGCATTCCACTTGTGACCGAGAGCCTCGCCTCTTTCGGCACCGCAGTCACGACAGGTACGGGGTGCGGTACAGGTAGCTGACATAAAGCTGTGGAGGATAGTACTGGGGGCTACGTCTGCCTCACAGGTCGTACACTTACCACCCGTTACGCAGTCGTATGCGGAAAGAGTATGTCCGTTAGCAAATCCGTTCACAAGACCGCACTCGGAACAAACGGGAGCCTCAGTACAGGTTGCTTCGGAGAAGCTATGCTCACAGGAAGCGTAGAAATAGTTTTTCATAAACGCTTCAAAGATAACCGCCGCCTGGGCACGGGTAACATTGCCGGTAGCCGCAAGAGTGCCGTTGCTGTTACCGGAAAGAAGTCCTGCGGATACCGCAAAGACCATTGCGTCATAATACCAGTATTCAGCCTTGGGCTTATCACTGAAACCGTCAAGAGCGTTTTCGTTTAACTCAACGGTATACTTATCCTTCATATAGTTGTTCATAACCACCGAAAGCTGAGCACGGGTAAGAACTCCGTTAGGTACGAAGGTGGCATCGGTCATACCGTTTACAACACCCTCACTATAAGCCCACGCAACTGCACCGTAGTACCAGTGACCCGACTTGACGTCGGTGAACTTATCAACGGTATAGGTGCTTGTGTCAACACCCTCAAGGTTAGCAAGCATAGTTACGAACTGAGCGCGGGTAAGAGTACCGTTGGGCGCAACGGTATACTCGGTCATACCCTTGATGATTCCGTTAGCATAGCAGAACTTGATATAGGGTGTGAACCAATGGGATTCCTTCACATCCTCAAAGGGGAGTCTGCCCTCGTCGGATACTATCTGTTCGTCAGCGGATACCGTCAGCATAAAGCAGGAAAGAACGGTTGCTAAAACCAGTAATAAGCTGATGATCTTTTTCATTTTGTTTGTCTCCTTTACATATATTTTTTAAATAACGCTCTTTATCTACAAGTTAAGTTTACATCTTATACACCGTTTTGTCAACACTTTACGGCACCTAAATAATATGAAAATGCACCAAGCTGATATGTAACTTTCTTGGCAAATCCGAGAAAGTAATTTTACACTTCGTAAAAATATGCTTCGACCTTGGCGCAGAGGTAATGGTAGGTGGGCAGATGAAGCTCCTGTACCTTGAAGGTCTCAGTTTCGGGTACGGCTATAGTGATATCTGCGATATCTTTGAGTTTTCCTCCGCTTTTACCGGTCAAAGCAATAACGGTCATGCCCTTTGCCTTTGCCACCTTTGCGGCGGCAACCACGTTCCTTGAGTTGCCCGAGGTACTGATGGCGATAAGCATATCTCCGCCGTTCCCCAGCACCCAAAGAGGCTGTGCAAATACAAGCTCGGGCTCAACGTCGTTGCAGAATGCAGTATTAAGAGCAGAAAAGGAGGTCAGCGGGATGCAGGGCAGACCGTTCTGAAGCTTATCTGCTACCTCGGGTTCAAGCCCTTCTCTTTCTTCGGGGGCGAGATGTCTCTGTTTTAAAAACCCCTTCATCAGCTCTCCTGCGATATGCTCTGAGTCGGCACAGCTTCCGCCGTTACCGCAGATAAGGAGCTTGCCGCCGTTTTCGTAAAGCTCGATAAGTGCCTTTTCGGCATTTAAAATATCTGTTTTGCACTCCCACAGTGCGGGATATCTCTTTAAAAGCCGGTTTAACATAATATTTCACACAGATCCTTTCCGGTGTAGTCCGAGATTATCATATTTGTTCCAAGCTCACGGTGCAGTTCACGAAGTCTCTTGGCATTTTCGGGAAGAACGCTGACAGTCACAGCGCCAAGACCCACGCCTGCCGAGATCTCGCTTCTGCCGTCACCTACTACAAGGATGTTTTCGCCCTTGATACCAAGATCCTTGGCAAGACGGCGCATTACCTCGTCCTTGGGTATCTTCTCCTCCCAGGTAGAGCCGAGGATATCCTCTATCTGTTTTCCTTCTCCTATCTCAAAGCCAAGACCTAAAACCTCCTCGTACATCCCCATAGGAGGAGCAATAGACTTATCAACCACCGCACCTGTAACGAAATAGTTTTTTACTCCGTTTTTATGCAGATAATTTATAAACTCCATAGAACCCTTTATAAGAAAGCTCTCGGGATCCTTCTTTGCCGCCGCTAAATTCTTATCACGGCAGAATCGGTTAAGCACCTGCTCGTATACCCAGAAGAGCTTGGGAGTCTTTTCCTTAAGATACGTAAGGTATTCGACCGGCTCGTCAAAGCTTTCAAAGCGTTCCTCGCCCTTCCATATAAGCCGTATTATTTCAGAGTTGACCGGAGAATCAAACTCACCCTTCGTCAGCTCCTGATTTCGGCGGATAGCCCACTCCATCTGAGTAAGGGCGGAAAGTCCCGCACTTTCTATGCAGAAATTATCGGTCTCCTCTAATACTTCCACCCCGCACAGCGAAACCAGCCTGTCTATATTTTCATCGGTAGTAAGATTTTCGGGAATTCCGTTTACCGCCGTATCGTAAAGCACACGGCTCATAACCGGCTGCCAGTTACGGATAAGGGAGTGTGTTCCGTCTATATCGTGAAAGGCGCATACTATCTCTCGACCCTCTACGGCATTCACGATAAGAGAAGTCTTTGCTTTTAACGTGTTTATCTGCATTTTCATCACCTCTTTAGGGTATTATAGCATACAAAAATCAAAAAGGGTAGTGTTTTTGTAATATATATTTTATTTTATGAATATATTGCAATCGTAGAAAATATGTGGTATGATTATATCATATTATCTTGAGGAATACGATGAAAATGAAACGGATTTTTTCTTTATTTTTAACGGTACTGATCACAGCAACTACAATAATTTGTACATACACTCCGGTAAGTGCTGATTCTGCCTACCTGCCCTTTACCGACGTAGTAAGAGGCGGGTGGTATGAGTCCTCCCTTATTTACTGCTATGAGCATGGATATATGAAGGGTACCTCTCAGAATCTTTTCTCTCCCGGAAGCACCCTGACACGTGCTATGACTGTTCAGATATTGTACTCCATAAACAATATTAACGCTGTTCAATCTGCCAACGATTTTACCGACGTTACCCAAAGTCAGTGGTTCTATCCCGCAGTTGAGTGGGCATATGAAAACGGTATTGCCTCAGGTACGGGCAACGGAAGATTTTCTCCTCAGCATAATGTCACAAGACAGGATTTCTTCGTTATGCTCTACAACTATTCAAAGATCTATTCCCATTATGATACAGACAAGATAAATGACAACTATCTGTATTTTGATGATAACGATTCTATTGCCGATTACGCAACAAACGCAATGAACTGGGCTGCGTATCACGGTTTTCTCAGCGGATATGCTGACAACACCCTGCGTCCCGCCGCCAATATGACAAGAGCCGAGATCACCTCTGTTATCAAGAGATTCGACGATACTTTGGGTCACAGATGGGTTTTGAAATCCAAGACCCCCGTTTCCTGTGTTAATGACGGAAGCTATTTATATGCCTGCAATGACTGTTCAGCCACAAAGAAGGTTTCTCTTACCGGCGGACATTTCCGTTATCTCTTTGCCGAGGTCAAGGGTACCTGTCAGACAAAGGGCTACCTTGAGTACAGATGTAAATTCTGCAACGTTATCAAATCCGAGCCCACCTCCTACGGAGAACACAGCTTTACCCATACCTCCACTGTAAAGGCTACCCGAACAAAGGGAGGCTACAGTGTATACACCTGCTCTTACTGTAAGGGTACCAATCACAGGGACTATACCCCGGCACTGGGACGTACCGAGGGTTGGGATTCAAACTATGACGGTAAATTAACCATCGACGAGTATTTCGGTGCATACGGTATTGTAGACTTCCTTACCGAGCATAAGTATGATTACGTGGGCACCCCCTACGTAGGACTTCATACATACATTAACCAGCCCTGGATGCTCATCCGTGACAAGGGACTTTATCCCTACAGTGCAGGTATGAACTGCACGGGATTTGTCGCATCGGTAATCAACCGCTGCGGAGGAAACTTAGGCAGAGTTGCAAACGTAGGCAAGGGAAGCTATGCAAATGCCTATAACTGGCATATTACCGTTAACAGAAATAATATCTTCCACTATACCTTCCCCACCGCTTCAGCCGCCCTCAAGAGCGGTCTGCTGAAAAAGGGTGATATATTCATATTTATGCCTGAGGCATACGACAGCAACCCCAATGACGGACTTGATCCCGATTATCATCTCGGTATTTTCTGGGGAGACTATCCCTCCCACGACGTATACTGGCACTCCACCGGTGCTACACGCTACAACTATAACTACGGCGTAAGAGGTCTCAAAAATCAGATCACCCGTATAAGCTCAGGTACACCCTACTCCAGCATTTGGGTATTCCCGCTGTCACCTGAAAATTAAATGATAAAGGCAGGCTTTAAGTGAAGCCTGCCTTTTATTTATTGTTTCTGTCATGAATTATCATTCCTATAAGGGCAAATATAAGCTGTGTTCCGTGTGTGAAAAGAACACCGAAGGAGCGTGACAGTACGTCATACAGACACCACAGAACCATATTTACCAACGTCCAGAAGCGGTATTTGGAGCCCACCTTCTGACCTATACAGAGTATAAAGGTAAGGGATGCGACGATCGCAAGCACACAAAGCCAACTGAAGCCCGTCATAAGATTGAGCACCACAAAGGCAACTGCATATATCACTATAAGCCAACGGGGTAAGGGCTTTTTCTTTGCGTCAAAGAAATAGTTTATAATAGTCTGGGCTCCGCCTATATAGCAAGAAACGGCACCGTTTACTCCTCCCGTAAGAAGATAGCTTGTCGCAACAAGCATATTCCCCAGAAAGACGAATAAAAGTATGGTCTTCATATTCTTGCCCTTGATAAGCGACGCGACGATCATAGAGGCAAGACCTGCAAGGCTGAGTATATATGATAATGTCTGCATACTGTCTCCTTGAAAAATGATATAAAGATATTATCATATAATTATTAAGAGGAAAAGAATTACCGTCCCAAAGTTTTTTGCCTTCGGGACGGTTTTACTATGTATATTGACTAATTGAAGGTCACGGATGAATTGATCGTGTTGCTTACGATATTTATAACTGTTTTGCCTTGATTTACAATTATAGGATTACCCTCCATATCGGAAAGTGTCATCTCCAGGTCTTGAGAAGGCTTTGCCCATCTGATGGGTATACGCTTGCCTCCTGTAATAAACCAGCCATCACCCTCACCTACAGTTTCAATGACAAGATGTCCCTTGTCATCTCCCGTATCACGGTGAGACATCTCAAGAATAACTATATTCTCAAAGGAAAGCTGGGCATTGGTCGTACCGTCTATATGACGCTGATGATCATACTGATATCTCAGATACGAGCCTCTCATTTCGTCATATTCATATTCTGATATTCTTTTTGAATTGTAAGGTATTTTTACGTGGGTAGCGTCCTCGCCGTTGAGAGAAACGCTCCAACCCCAGTCTACCGGAACTACCGGCTCTGTAAAGTCCTCTCGGAGCACGGTGGAATAGCCCATCTCAAGTATACCGTCTGCCATACGCGCGCCTGTGGTGACCATGGTATGCTCCTTTGACATGGTTTTAAGGCGCTCAGGATCACGGTAAAATACGGTATCGCTGATATTTTTGCCCGATATGGGATCCGCATTTACACCGTCAAGATGCTCTATCTGTCTTGATTTCATCTGAGCGTAAGCTTCCTCGCTGCCGCCTGCGTGGACATATATGGCATCGTGGTTCTTGGCAAAGTCTATATAATATTCTCTTGAGCTGCGTATCGAACCTACCGTTCCGAGGTTCTCATAGTTACGTGTCACCATAAGCAGACGGGTAATGCCGCCCTCTGCAAGACATTCGTATACAATATCGCCATTAGAAATACCGACCTGAGGCATAGCCTGCTCAATATTGTTTATCATTATGGCAACGGGACGGAAGGAACTGAGATCCTGATCTGCCTCAAGACCGGTCAAAGGATCTGTAAATACAGGCTTCTTACCCATATCCCTTCTTACAAAGCTGAAGGCTGTACCATGTGCAAAGCTGGGCTCGGGATACTCAATAGGCGGCTCGGTCTCCGGAGCTGCCGTGGTGGTCTCTGTGGTGGTCTCTATAGTTGTTACCCCTCCGGTTTCGGATGCGGGGATCTCCTTACCTCCGCTCAATACCAGTATAACGGTAACCACAGCAATAAGTACAAGCAATGCTATGGCGGATATTACGATTATACGGGTTTTCTTCCTGTTTGTTTTATTCAGTCTGTTTAAACTGTTTGTTCTCTTTTTTTTCTTTGCCATATTGTCTCCTCAAATGCCAAAAAGGGCAGACCTGCCCTTTTTGTAATATTATTTCTTGTTAAGCTTATCAAGCCATATAAGACCGATATCCATAGAATCGTAGAGACCGCTCTTAGTGAACTGCTTTGCCACCCTTTCGCTGGGCTTCTTTGACAGGTCGGTAGACAGGATCTGCACCAATATCTGATCCGGTATCTCTACCTTTTTGCCACCTGCACCCTCAACTGTTTTGTTGGTCAGGATCATCATAAACAATACGTAATCGTCTGTCATGTCACCATAGCAGATCGTGTTATTCTCACGGACAAAGGGCTTGTCGCAGTACATAAGGTACTCGCCGTTTACGGTTGCCGCTGCATCTTTCATACTAATACTCCCTTTCTGCAATTATTTTATATCAAATTATATGATACCACAAAAACGGAATACTGTCAACCGATATAAGCTATTTCTTATGACAAACGTCCTTCATACCGCAGGAGCTGCACCCGCAGGAGCAGCCGCCCTTACCGCTTTTTTTATTCTTTATCATTTTTACGACAATAAGTACAATTATCAACGCAAGTACCGCAACGATGGCTATGTTCCCTGCATTTTCAATTATCCAATTCATATTTTCTTACCTTTTCTCACTATCATATAGAGCATAAATGCCATAACTATAAGTGCCGCGATAAGACCGATAACATTCAAGCCACCTGTAAGTGCTGCACCTATCTGATATATCATAAGGGATACCGCATAAGCGAACACACACTGATATCCTATGGCAAAAAGCGTCCATTTTGCACTGTTCATCTCACGGCGTATAGCTCCCATAGCCGCAAAACAGGGGGCACAGAGAAGATTGAAAACAAGGAAAGAGTAACCTGCAAGAGGAGAAAGCCCATTGAAGTTAAGAACCTCAAATACTGCAACGACCTCTTCCTTTGCGACCAAGCCCATAAGGGTTGCAACCGCCGCCTGAGGTTTTCCGAATCCGAGAGGAGCAAATATCCACGCTACAAGATTTCCAAGCATTCCGAGAATACTGTCGGACAGCCCCATCTCCACATCAAAGCCGAACCTGCCGTCAATCATACCTAAGTGCGAGCCCGCCCAGATAATAACGGTGGAAAGAAGAATTATAGAACCAGCCTTCTTGATAAAGGACCAGCCGCGTTCCCAGGTCGCACGCATTACATTTGAGAAGGTAGGCATATGATATGCGGGAAGCTCCATAACGAAGGGAGCGACTTCACCCGCAAAGAGCTTTGTTTTCTTTAACATTATACCCGAGATAACTATAGCCGCAATTCCGATAAAGTATGCACTGGGTGCTACCCACCAAGCACCGCCGAAGAGCTGTGCCGCTATAAGTGCGATTATAGGAAGCTTTGCTCCACAGGGGATAAAGGTTGTTGTAATTATGGTCATACGGCGATCGTTCTGATTCTCAATGGTACGGGACGCCATAATACCGGGAACACCGCAGCCTGTACCTACAAGCATAGGGATAAAGGATTTACCCGACAGACCGAATTTTCTGAATATACGGTCCATAACGAAGGCTATACGTGCCATATATCCGCATGCCTCAAGGAACGAGAGCATCAAAAAGAGCACCAGCATCTGAGGAACAAATCCGAGAACTCCGCCCACACCTGCAACTATACCGTCAAGGATAAGGCTTGAAAGCCACACGGGACAGTTAGCGGGAAGTATACTCTCGATAAGCACCGGCACACCGGGAACGTCAAGACCGAAAAATCTCCAGCCCTCACCGAAGAGTCCGTCGTTTGCCCAATCGGTAGCCCAGGTTCCGACGGTGGAAACAGAAATATAATATACGAGAAACATTATCACCGCAAAGATAGGCAGAGCCAATATCCTGTTGGTAACCACACGGTCTATCTTATCGGAGGCAGAGAGCTTCCCTTTGTTCTTCTTGGTATAACAACGGCTTACTACCCTTTCTATATACAGATAGCGCTCGTTGATTATGATACTTTCTGCATCGTCTTCAAGGTTTTTCTCAACGGCAGTAATATCCGCTTCTATATGCTCAAGAAGCTTTTTATCAAGCTCCAACTGCTCAAGAACCTTTTTGTCACGTTCAAATATCTTGATGGAATACCATCTCTGCTGAGTCTGGGGCATATCGTGAACTGCCGCCTCCTCGATATGAGCAAGGGCGTGCTCTACGATACCGCTGAAAAAGGGCTGATAACCTATAGCTTTTCTGCCTGCCGCAACGATTGCCGCATCTGCCGCCTCTGTAAGACCGGTTTCCTTAAGAGCGGATATCTCTACAACCTGACAACCCAGCTCCCTTGAAAGCTTTTCTTTATCAATACGGTCACCGCGCTTATTTACTATATCCATCATATTGATGGCTATAACCACGGGAATACCCAGCTCTATAAGCTGAGTGGTCAGGTATAAGTTTCTTTCGAGATTGGTACCGTCTACGATATTGAGTATAACGTCGGGACGTTCACCTACAAGGAAATTTCTTGCCACTACCTCCTCCAAGGTATAGGGCGAAAGTGAATAAATACCGGGAAGGTCAACGACGATGATATCGTCAGACTTTTTCAGTTTACCTTCCTTTTTTTCCACGGTTACACCCGGCCAGTTTCCCACAAACTGATTTGAGCCTGTCAGGGCATTGAACAGCGTCGTCTTACCACTGTTAGGGTTGCCTGCAAGAGCTATCTTCATTTCTGCCATTACTTTGCTTCTCCTTCAAGTTAGCCTATGCTAACTTGTTTCTGTAAAAAAATTATTGTACCTCGATCTTTTCGGCTTCGGATTTACGGATAGACAGTTCGTATCCTCTTACCGACAGCTCCAAGGGATCGCCAAGAGGTGCGACCTTGCGTACGTATATCTCAACGCCCTTGGTAATGCCCATATCCATAATACGGCGGCGAAGCGCGCCTTCTCCGTGAACCTTGAGAACCCTACAACTCTTTCCGACCTTGACATCCTTTAACGTATTCATCGGATTCCTCCATATTTCGTCATATAAGTTAGCATATGCTAACCACGGGTTATATAATAACCGAAAAGGATGAATTTGTCAATAGTTTTTTTGATATTTTTAAAATTGTTTATATTTTATCCGCAAAAAGCTTTGTTGACATAACTGTACCTATACTTTATAATATTATCACAGGAGATGATAATATGAAGAAAATTATATGCCTTGTCACTGCTCTGCTGCTGTGTCTGTCTCTGACAGCCTGCTCGGATAAAAATACTCCCGAAGAATCCACAGACAGCATAACAGAACAAACAACCAAGGAAACAGAAAAAGAAAAGCAAACGGAAGAAAAAAATACAACAGAGGATAAAGAATCGAAAGTAACACCGCTGCTGTACAAGATCACAGACACGGACGGAGACGTAATATGGCTGTTTGGCTCTATCCATGTCGGCAGAGAGGATTTTTACCCCCTTCCCGATTACGTTACCGATGCCTTTGACAGTTCTGAAGGCCTTGCGGTAGAGCTCAACATTGTTGAATTCGAGAAAAATATGAAGGAGCAGATCAACGCTCTTGCCCCTCTTGTTTTTGCCGACGGAACGACCATTTCAGATCATATTACCGAGGAAAGCTATGAAAACGCGGTTGAAATACTTGATGAAAACGGTGTGTACCTTACGTTATACGATCGTTACCGTCCCGTAATGTGGTCAAATCTTATCGATAATATAATAATTTCAAGAAGTGATGCAGAGGTTGATCTCGGCATTGACCGACATCTGATAGAAATGGCCGGTAATGCCGACAAGGAGATTCTGGATATAGAATCCGCCAAGGCACAATACAGTATGCTTGCAAGCTTTTCCCCCGAGCTTCAGCAGTTGATGCTGGATTCCTCTATTGAAGCCTATTACAGCGACACCGCAGAACAAGAGCTTGAGGAGCTTGTTGATCTGTGGGCTATGGGCGATGCGGAGGGCTTATGCGAATATCTCGACGAGTCCGATGAGTTTGATGAGGGGATGGAAGAGCTATACACCGAATATGAAACAGCAATGGTCCTTGAGCGAAATCTGTTGATGACAGAATTTGCCGCAAACGCCCTTGAAGAGGGTGAAGAGCTCTTTATATGCGTGGGTGCTGCTCACGTAGTTGGAGATGACGGTATTGCCGCTCTTCTTGAAAAGCAAGGGTGTACTGTAGAAATAATAAAATAAATCCTGCTAAAAGCAGGATTTCAGCGTGTCGATAAACCTATCGACACGCTGACAGACTTCGAAAAAGGAAGGTAGGTTTGGAACCCCCAAAACTCGGCAAGCTCGTTTCGGGGAACCCCAACCAGTTTTCGTGAAAAGGGTCCGTAGATCTCGTTGACACCAACAATTCCTTCAGCGCTCCTAAAGTCGCTTGAACTCATTGGGTGTCTGCCGTCCTCGCAGATACGTTTCATCCGCCCCTGGCGGCACGTATCTGTTCGGCGTACTAAGTACGGTAGTGACCCTTTTCGCGGAAAAGTGTGAAAAAGTGGCGGAAACTCGATGTTTTCGCCACTTTTG
>JAFQDF010000010.1 GCA_017416185.1 Clostridia bacterium | reverse complement strand
TGCACTTTGCACTTTGCACTTTGCACTAAAAATTCTTTATACCTTTCCACCCCTTCGCCGCCGATATCGCAGTGAGGATGATCGGGTATGAGCATAAGCTCTATATTATGTCCCAGTTCCTTCATACGGTTTACAAATTTGACCGAATGAGCTTCATAATTTACCTCTTCATCAGCTGTACCCGAGAATATCTTATAGGGTATCTTCGGCATGCTTTCTGCCTCGTGGAAGGGAGAGTTTTCTCTTATTGCATCCATCAGAGGAATACCGTAGCCTCCGAAGGCGGTATAGATGCTTCGGGGGGTGTCCTCTCTTTCGCTGAAATGATATTCAAGATCGCAAACGGGAGAAATGACCGCACAGGCTATAGGAGTATGTCTTGATTTGAGTGAATATATAAGTCCCGCAAGTCCTCCCATACTCAGACCGGTGGATATTGTGGGTATTTCATAGCCGTATTTATCCCACAGAGCCTCGGTTATCTCGTCGATAAGATTGACGCTTGCTCTGTTCATCCAGCTCCAGGGGCCGTAGCAGGGCATAGTGTAAATTATATTATGCTCGGCAAAGAAATGAGCAAGGGGATAATGCTCGCGTACAAGGCTCAGTCCGCCGTTTAAGCCGTGAAACTCGTGGATGATGGCAACGGGCTTGTCCTTTAATAATTCCTCGTTAGTATAGGTAAAGGTTTTGTAGTTGTTCTTTGTTACAGTATTCATAGCCGCCTCCGAATGTATATAAGAATTATAACAAAATTCTGTAAGAGTGTCAATATAGCCAAATTTTGTTTACCGTCTGTTATTTGACAGAGAGTTGAATTTGTGGTATTATAGTACTATCTATTATTATGTCAAGAGGTTAGCTATGACCGAAAAAAACGTCAGAATCAAGATAAAATCAGTAATTTCAGACCTTGCCGCCTTTGATATGTGTGCAAGGATGATAGGTGAGGAGCAGGCTTGCGAGGTTGCCGAGGACGAGGTCATCGAGATGTCCACCGACGCCACCATCCGCGACGACGGAAAGAACATAGAGTTAAGATATAAGGAATCCGAGGAGATGGGTATGCCAAATACCACTACAAGCCTTATATTTCCAAAGAACGAGCCCAATCAGCTCAATATGGTACGTACAGGGGAGAACACTGCAGGCTTTGTTTTCAGCGATACAGTAAAGAGACAGAGATGCGCTTATAACGTGGCAGGCTTTCCTATGGAGCTGTGCGTTTGTACCCGTTCTATAGATAACCGTGTTACTATGGCAGGAGGAACCCTCGACCTTGACTATGTCATTGAGGTTCAGGGTGTCAAGACCCAGCGTAACCGTTTCTCGGTTCGTGTGGATGAGTTGAGAAGATAATGGAGATATTAGATTCCAAAAAATTCAGGACAAGAGCCAAGGGTGAGCTTTTCGGCGGATATCTGTTTTACGGTGAGGAAGAATATCTCAAGAGGAATTCTCTTTCTGAAGCCAGAAGATCGGTATTTCCCGACGGCCCCGACAGCTTTAATCATATAAGGCTGGATGCGGAAAATTTCACAACAGAGGCTCTTGAAAATGCAATAATGGCTTTGCCCGTGTTTGCAGAGAAGAAGCTTATCGAGATACACAGCCTTAATCTTTCTTCGATGAAGGACAAGGCTACCGAGGAGCTGTGTAATACCCTCTCGCTTCTTGAGGATTCTCGGGATACCGTGCTTATACTTTATACGGTTCCCGCCGAGTTCGATGCGGGGGACGTAAAGAAGCCTTCAAAACAGTTTAAGGCAATTTCCGAGGTGTTGACTCCCGTTAATTTTGAAAAGCAGAGCCGTGATATGCTGGCAAAGTGGGTATCAAGACACTTTACACATAATAAGATCGTCTGCAATCTCGATATGAGCTATGCTCTTATGGACAGATGCGGTACTGATATGTTCAATCTCGTTACGGAGACAGAAAAGCTCTCGGCTTATATACTCTCACAGGGCAGAGACACCCTCACCCGTGAGGATATAGAGCTTCTTGCCACCAAGACCAAGGAGATAGGAGCCTTTGACTTTTCAAATGCAATTTTGGCTCGTGACACCGACAAGGCATTCTATATACTTTCAAGCTATGAGGCAGAGGACAAGAGCGGCAAGGAGGTCAACCTTACCTTAGGCTCGCTTATATCCATTTTCAAGACCCTTTTTCGCATTTGTGTACTGGCAGAAACGGGAATGGGTGACAGGGATATAGCCAAGGCACTCAAAATAAACGAATATCGCTGTTCTATCTACAGAAGGGCTCTGGGAAGACGCACATCTGCCGATATAGAACGCATACTTGAGCTTTGCGCAGAGGCCGACAGACTGCTTAAAAGCGGCAGTACAAACGGTTATGCGGTGCTTTCAAGGTTGATAATAGAGGCATCCAGATGACAGAAAAGATGATAATAGATATGCCCATAATCGTAGAGGGCAAGTACGATCAGATAAAGCTGGATTCCGTGCTTGAGGCAAGGGTCATTCCTACAAGAGGTTTTGGGATCTTCAAATCTGAGGAAATGAGAGACTTTCTTATAAGGCTTTGTCAAAAAAACAAAATAATCGTACTTACCGACAGTGACGGTGCGGGCAGAGTTATAAGAAATTATCTTAAATCCTTTTTGCCTGCAGATTCTATGATAAATCTGTATATACCGGATATCAAGGGCAAGGAAAAAAGAAAAACTGCCCCCTCAAAGGCAGGAACTCTCGGTGTTGAGGGGATGAAGGCAGAGCTTCTGCGCGAGCTGTTCGCACCCTATGCAAGAGGTGCTGAGGAGGTACCCGGCAGAGGCGGCATAACCAAGGCAGATCTCTATGAGGACGGTCTGCTTGGAGGTGCGGACAGCAGCACCAGGCGTTATGAGATAGCAAAAAAGCTGTCCTTGCCAAAGGAGCTGTCGTCAAATGCATTTCTTGATGCACTGAATATGATGTGCAGCTATGATGAATACAAGGAGTTATTAAAATGAGCAAGCTTTCAAATTTATTAAAGGAAAAAAAGGGCTTGGCGGAATTTCTGCGATATCTTATAATAGGTTTTTCCACCACATTCTTGAATTGGGGTATATCCATAGCCTTAAAGGAGCTGACAAATCTTGACGATACTAAGGTGGGCAACACTGCAATAACCGTTATTGCCTGGACGCTGTCCACGGTGTTCTTTGCCTTTTGGATGTACAAGATATTTGTATTCCGTTCCAAGTCTATGAAGGCTTCTATTCTTTGGACTGAGTTTGCGGGCTTTACCGGAGCCAGACTTCTTACTCTGGGCATAGAATCCTTTATTATTCTTATCTTTTGTGACTGGCTTGGATTTGACCATATTATCCATTTCGGCTTTATCCGCGTGGTTGACGGTGTGCAGACAGGAAGCCTCGGCTTCAACATAAGAGAGTTTTATATTGTTAAGCTGGCTGCCTGTGTTATAGTCACTATTGTTAACTATATTTTCAGTAAGCTTATCATCTTCAAGAAGGGACAGAAGCTCTCCCTGGAAGAGACAGAGAAGGACGAAGGAGAAGAAGGCTGAGCCTTCACCCATTAAGCATCAGAAATGCTTTTCGATGCTATCCCGTACCCTATCGGTATTTCCTGCTACCAGGAACACGAACCTTCCCTTTGAAAATATTTCATATTCCGCTTTTGTGTCACAGAAAAAATCGGAAGGATTGGGATTTATCCGAAGCTCACAGAGAAAATCTGCACGGCTTTGAAGCATACGCTTAAGAGCTTCCACGTCGGATTGATATTTTGCTTCAAGAATATGAATTTCGGATATGCTTTTGCCCTGCGACATATATATACAGTAGCTTTTCATATAATCAAGCTCGGCTAAGGGTAGACTTTCTCCGTAATAGAGATATCCTAACTCCTCGGAGGAGATATATTCCGCTTCGCAAATATCGGTATCGTTTTTGTATATGATACCGTAAGGTATTTCGAGCTTTTCCATAACGGAGGCGGCGTTTTTGTACGGACTTTCGCAAGAGCAGAGAAAAAGTGCAAATAATAATACAAATATTATTTTTTTAATAAATATCACCCATATAGTATATGAGGAAATGTAATGATAGATTACAAATGCAGAGTACAGGATATAGGCAAGAACCTGATGTCCTTTCTCATAGAGCAGGGACACAGAGAGATAGACACTCCCTGCGGAGGCAGAGGTAAATGCGGAAAGTGTCTGGTAAAGGCGAAGGGCGCTTTGTCCGAGCCTACCGAGAGGGAAAAGGAGCTTTTAGGCGAACTTATCCACCGCGGCTACCGTATATCCTGTCTTACCTATATTGAAAGAGACTTCAGCTATGAGCTGCCCGACCCGCGGGACCCCGAGGTGGTCACGTACTTTTCGGAGGACAGGCTCAAGGTCGAGCTTACTCCGGGCAAGCGCTTTATGGCTGTAGATATAGGAACTACAACTGTTGCGCTCTACTGTATAGACGGAGCAACGGGAAAAATATTTGACAAGGCTTCTTTCGTAAATAAACAGAGTATATACGGCGCCGACGTCATATCCCGACTGGTCTACGCCGAGAACGGCGGAGCTGATGATCTGAAGCAGTCGGTAAACCTCGATATCTTCGAGGAGGCCGTGATGCGTTTCGGAGACGGAGAGGAGCTTCCCGACTACTGCGTTATCTGCGGAAATACCGCAATAGAGCATTTTGTGACGGGAGAGGATGCCACCGGTATTGCCAAGCTCCCCTTTAAGCCCGCATCGCTTTTCGGATGTGAGTACGAAATGCCCTTTGCAAAAAAGACCTATATCGCGCCCTGTGTTGCGGCATACGTGGGAGGAGATATCACCTGCGGTGCGGCAGCCTGCGATATGGACAGGGTAGAGGAGCTTACCTTATACATAGATATCGGTACCAACGGCGAGATAGTTTTAGCCGACAAGGACAGAGCGTTATGCTGTTCGGCGGCGGCAGGACCCGCCTTTGAGGGCGCCAATATAGAATGCGGCTGTATAGCTCATACCGGTGCTATCGAAAAGGTATGGTATGACGGGGGGCTTAAATATAAGACCATAGACAACGCTCCCGCCATAGGTATCTGCGGCTCGGGACTTATAGACTGTGCGGCTGCTCTGCTTGAAAGCGGCGAGCTTGACGAAACAGGCAGGCTTGAAAAGGATAAATACCGTCTATACAGAGATATTTATATCTCACAGAAGGATATACGTTCACTTCAGACCGCAAAGGCGGCTATTGCCGCAGGCATTAAGACCCTGCTTGCGGAAATGAAAAAGCCTGTAACGGCTGTAAAAAAGGTAATAATAGCAGGCGGCTTTGGTATGCATATCGATCCCGACTCTGCCTGTACCATAGGACTTATACCGTCAGAGCTTCGTGGACGTATAGAGTTTTCAGGCAACTGTGCGGGGCTTGGCGCCGTCAACTGTGCGTTAAGTGAAGCGGAGCGTAAACGTACCGAGGCTTTTGCAAAGAAGCTTGAATACATAGAGCTTTCGGGTCACAAAAAATTCAATCAATTTTATATTGACGAAATGTTTTTTGAATAGATTTGAACAGAGGAGAAAATTATGAAAATCACAGTTATAGGCGCAGGAAGATGGGGCAGCTGTATAGCCTGGTATCTTGACCGTACAGGTCACGATATTACCATATACGGACCCAAGGATACTCCCGATATGATCGCGTTTTCCACTACCCGTACCAACGGACTTATCACCATCCCCGAATCCATAGGACTTTCCTATGATCTTAAAGAGGCAATATCCGATGTGGATGCGGTGGTCATCTCCATAGGCTCTCAGGGACTTCGTTCTCTTATAGATGAGATAAACGCTCTTGAGGATAACAAGGAACGTACCTTTATCCTCTGTATGAAGGGTATTGAGATCGAGAGCGGTATGAGACTTACCGAGGTAGTTGAGTCTCAGGCTAAGTTCCCGGTCAGAGTCGCGGTATGGATAGGTCCGGGTCACGTACAGGAGTTCTATCGCGGTATTCCCAACTGTATGATAATAGACTCTAAGGACGAGGCTCTTAAGGAAACACTTGTCGAGGAATTTTCAAGCGACCTTATCCGTTTCTACTACGGTGAGGATCTTTTAGGCAACGAGGTAGGTGCGGCGGCAAAGAACGTTATCGGCATTGCGGCAGGCGTGCTTGACGGTTTAGGCGTTTCGTCTCTTAAGGGTGCGCTTATGTCCAGAGGAACCCGCGAGGTATCCCGACTTATCAAGGCTATGGGCGGAAATGAGCTGTCAGCATACGGTCTCTGTCATTTGGGCGACTACGAGGCAACCGTTTTCTCACAGTTCAGCCACAACCGTATGTTCGGTGAGATGTATGCCAAGGGTGAAAAATACGACAAGCTTGCCGAGGGATATTATACAGCGGCAGCACTTCATAATCTCTGCAAAAAATATGACGTTGAGATGCCCATATGCGAGGCGGTATACAAATCTCTCTACGAGGGTGTTGACGTAAAGGAAAGCCTGTTCGGTTTGTTTAAAAGATCTCTTAAAAAAGAATTATGGTAAAAAAGTCCGCTTTGGCGGACTTTTTTAATGTATAGTAAATTACGTTGTGACGTGTAATCGCAGTATGTCCGGGGAATCTTGTTCTTTTTTATGTATATATCTTACTGAAAGGTAAATACTATCCTTGTAGCTTAAACAAAGGAGATCTACCAATGAAAAAGTTAATAGCATTAATTCTTGTAGTATGCCTTGTATCCGTGGTATTCGTCGGCTGCAGAGGGCAGAAGGACAGAGCCGAAAACAACGGCATCGTCACCGATGATACCTCAAGACGTACCGACACCTCAGACCGTAATAACGGCAACGATTCTACATCTGACCGAAATACGGCGGATATGAACGGCAGAGATACAAGCGACGGAGGAATCCTCGATGACGCGGGCGACGCGGTAAGCGATGCGGTAAGAGGTGCAACCGATGCCGTAGACGATATCCTCGGCGGTGGCAACAATACCTCAAACTAAGAAAAAACCTTGCTTCGGCAAGGTTTTTTTAATATATAGGAATTTTCTCTATTGCGGTGTGGTTTGAATTACTGCGTAAACGGGCGCAGTATGGGTGCGGCGACTCGCCGCTTTTTTAGTTATGAGGCAGTTATATCCGTTTTAAATAAGATAGTTTATTCTTTATTCTTTTCTCTGTTTTTACCGTTTGAAAACCTGAACAATAAAAGGATCAGTCCCAAGAAAAGTACAATGCTTATTAACGTTGAGAAGATACCGGCTGTAAAACGGGACAGGTCAAAAAGTCTGTCGATACCGAGGACGGCAAACAGGGCGAGCAGTATGCCTGCAAGTCCCTCTCCTGCTATCATTCCCGAGGAGAAAAGTATACCTCTTGATACGGCATCCTTATCCTTTTTCCTGTCAAAGCAGAGGCGAACAAGCCCTCCTGCCATAATACAGGCGTTGAGATGGACGGGAAGATAAATTCCTATTGCCAGCGGAAGCACGGGCAAGCCTGCTATTTTTGCACTTACGGCAATGAACACACCTATAAGCAGCAGATTCCAGGGCAGCGTTCCCTCGCTTACCCCTTCTACAAGGAGCTTCATCAGGGTCGCCTGAGGCGCGGCGAGAGCGTCGGTGCCGAAGCCGAAGGCTGCGTTCAGCAGATACAGGGTGGCTCCTATTGCAAGGGAGGACGCTAAAACGCCTATTATTTCTCCTATCTGCTGATACTTTGGTGTTGCGCCGATGATATAGCCTGTTTTCAGATCCTGAGAGGTGTCACCGGATACGGCGGCGATAATGCAGATCACCGAGCCTATGGCGATTGCAGAGCGCATCAGTGCGGGGCCGTTTTCTCCTGCCGTGAGCTTGAGTATAAGGGTGGCGAGAATAAGAGTAGCTATTGCCATACCCGAAACAGGGTTGTTACTGCTTCCTACCAGTCCCACCATACGGGAGGATACCGTGGCAAAGAAGAAACCGAATATCACTACTATACAAGCTCCCGTAAAGGAAACGGGCAGGGTAGGAGCAAGCCATATAACGAGAGTCAGGAGAACTACTGATATCAGTACGGTATACATAGACAGGTTCTCTTCCTTATCCTTCGTACCGAGACCCTTAAGGGAAGAGGAAAAGGTCTGTATCATAAGGGGCAGAGAGCTTATAAGGCTTATTATTCCTCCTGCCGCCAAGGCTCCTGCTCCTATATAACGGATATAGCTACTCCATATTCCCGAGGCTCCCGACAGGGCGTATATGCTGTCAACGGTATCGGCTGCGGGATAAAGCACCTGACTGCCTCCGAAGTTGACTATCATCGGAATAAGAGCAAGCCAGGAAAGGATTCCGCCCGCGAACATATACGAGGATATTTTCGGTCCGCATATAAATCCCACCGAAAGGACGGCGGGGTATATCTGAGTACCTATGGCTCCCGCATAGTTTTTTAAGGTGAGGGTGAGCTCTCCTTGAGCAAGCTTCAGCCCGTCGATAATAAATTTAAATAAGGCGGATATTCCCATTCCCGAAAACACGGTTTTTGTGCCGCTCCCGTTTTTCTCACCTGCACGCAGAACCTCTGCACAGGCTTTGCCCTCGGGATAGGGGAGCTTGCCGTCCTCCTTTACTATAAGGGCATTTCTTAAGGGCACCATAAAGAAAACACCAAGAAGTCCGCCGATAAGAGCAACAAGGGTTATCTCTACGGGCTTGGGATTCTCCATACGGCCCTCTGCCGCCCACAAAAAGAGGGCTGGCAGGGTGAATATGGCGCCTGCCGCTACGCTTTCTCCTGCAGAGCCTATGGTCTGTACCATATTGCTTTCCACAATAGAGCTTCTTTTAAGAACGAAGCGCATAATTCCCATTGATATCACCGCCGCAGGTATGGAGGCGGATACCGTCATGCCAACCCTTAAGCCCAGATAAGCATTTGCAGCACCGAAAACCACGGCAAGAATTATTCCTGTAATAACGGAGCTTTTTGTAAGTCCGTAGTTGTGATTTTGTTTTTTTGACATACTTTATCCTTTTCCGGTTTTATAATTATTGACATATGATGCGTCATTTGGTATCATTATGTAGAGGTGAGGATATGAGGAAGGCAGGGTATACAACACTTATTATTTCTTTGGGCATCTTTTTGCCCTCTTTTGTTGCGTTCGTTTTTTTGTTTTCATCATATATTTATTCAGGTGTTCAGGCAGAGGCTGCGGAGGAGTTTTTACGTTCCGAGCCTTCTCACAGCTATACGAACGATACCCTTGCACAGCTGCTTGAGGAAGGCGTAAGCTATGAGGAATCTGCAGACGAGGACATTAAGGCAAAATATATATCCCCCGAGGAAATAGAGTTTATCAGTTATTCCGAAAAATGGGATGAGGCAACGCTTGAGCTGCTCTATAAGGAGCTTTTACGCAACGGGCACGGTGAGGAGCTTTACTCTCTCCACGATGTGGTGGTTTATGCCGAGGCTGATGACGTAGCCGCAGCTACCCATAAGAATACTATCCGATATTGCTCGGTTCCCTTTGCTCATACTCTTTTGCCGAAGGATTTCAAGTTCGGCTTTTCCCGCAGCGGTTCTCGTATCACCCTTTATGACGGCGACAGGATAATCACACCGGAAGCTATGGCGGATAGTCTGAGCCATGAGTACGGGCATCACTATACCCGATATCATATGTTCGGGAAGCTTGACGAGACGCTTTTTGATACTGAATATGCAAGGTTAAGAGGTCTCACTCCCGAAAACAGCTATGCCCAGAGCGAGGGTGACGAGGAGTATTATTACGATAATCATTATAAATATATTCTTGAGATAGCAGCAGAGGATTACGTTGCCCTTATGGGCTCGCCCGCCTCCAGAGAGACTGCGGATTACAAGGATATTATGGAGAGCCTGTATATGGATGAATATACCAGGGAAAAGCTCACCCGCAGCTGTTGTGTACAGGAAAACCTGACCATCCCCATGGCCTGCGAGCTCGAGGGTGTGGCTGAATACTTTTACGGCTTTCTGGAGGAGGAGCCTCCCGAATACGATGTAAAGAAGGAAATGAACATACGTATCACCCCTTATAAAAGATCCTATGATCTGGTCGGCGGCTATAAGACCTTTATATATTATGGGGTAGAATTTGACAAAGTATACGGTGAGGATGCAACCTACGTGCTTACCTGTTATGATCCCGGTGACTATTATCATACCCGTTATCCCATCCGTACGGTTACAAAGGGAGAAAACACCCGGTGTTATATAGGAAATGCGGTTCGGGATGCAGGTGGCAGCGTTATATACAGCGATGACGGTATTGCCAAGGGAACGAAGATATTTATAGTCAACGTTATTACCGCTGACGGAAATATGTATACCTCCACCCCCTTTAGCTATAAATTCTGAGGCCGGTATGAAGAAGATATTATTTTTGATGCTTTTACTCGGTACACTTCTTTTCTGCGGGTGTGCCGTTACCACCGATATGGAATACGGTATCGATAACGATAACAACGCATATACCAGGCTGTGTATCGACGTGAATGCAGGAGATCTTTTACCGGGAGCAAAAAACAGAGTGAAAAGCGCCTTGCGTAAGATAGAGAGACATTACTGTAACAGCCTTGATTTTGAATGTGAGGCAGATTATTTCTCAAAGGATGAAGACAACGCTCATTTGATCCTGACAAAAAAACTGCCTGCAGACAGCCTTGAAGGGGCATTTGAAAATCTCAGGAATATGCTATGCGATGACAGCTTGACCGTGTTTTCTCGGGTCAGCTGTGAGTTAAGTGATACCGATAGAGAATACGCTTACCGTATAGACGGCAACGCCGAGCTTAACAAGACCCTTGAAAACACCTATGCCTGTGGAATATTGCAAGCAGATGCAAATTACATAAAGGAGGAGCTTGAAAAATGCAGCTTTTCCGTGACCTTTAGTCTGCCGGATAACACAAGGATGTACAGGTTGTCAACCACAGAGCCAACCGTGATATCCCACGAGGGACGGATCTCGGCAACCCAAGAGCTACCATATATAACCGAGCTTTGGAAAAGAGCTCCCGAAAAGGTGTTGTTTGCACTCAGCGGAGCATCTCTTGTATCTCTTGCCGGGATAGTTATGGGTGCAGTCCTTTTACGGTCATCAAGAAAAAAAGAACAGCCCGAGCCTGAAGGTGCGGAGAATCAGACACTGCAGAACGGAGAAGATCCATATGTCGAAAAAGAAGATCAGAATGTCCTCTGAGGCAGCATATGTCCTTGGAATATTGCTCATAGCCTTTGGCAATTCCCTACTTGAAAAGGCAAGTTTCGGTATGTCTATGGTAGTAGCACCGGCTTATCTTGTATATCTTAAATTATCCGAGACGTTTTCCTTTGTTACCTTCGGTATGGCGTGCTATGCTGTGGAGGGCATACTGCTTATCATACTTATGATTATTATGCGCCGCTTTAAGCTCAGTTATATACTTTCCTTTGTGACAGCAGTAATATACGGCTTTGTGGTAGACGGCTTTATGGCTCTGCTGTCGCTTGTCGAGGTATACGGGATCGTTGCAAGGATACTTTTCTTTGTTCCGGGAGTGCTGACCGTGACTATGGGTGTTGCATTTATGTTTCATACATATCTTGCCCCCGAGGCCTACGACCTTTTTGTCAAGGAGCTGTGTGATCGTTTCGGATTCAATACAGGCAGGTGTAAAACGACCTACGATATATGCAGTCTTATCATATCTGCAGCACTGACCTTTATCTTCTTCGGCGGAATAAAGGGTCTTGGTGTAGGTACCGTTATATGCGCCCTCTTTAACGGAACTCTTATAGGTCTGTACAGTCATTTTATGGATAAGAGATGCCAATTTTCCGACAGACTGAAGCTGAGACGGTTCTTTGAATAATAAAAAAGACCGACCGAGTACTCGGTGGTCATAAAACAGAAATATTCAAATTTTTGAAACAGGCATGGCTTCGGTCATGCCTGTTTTGCTGTTAACGGTTTATACACGGAGATGTAGCCCGAAGTCATAGTTGCTTTGTGAGATCTATTTTATTTTTCCTAACTTAGCTATGTTGGCAATAACGATCAGCGTGGTTTTTTCTTCAAGAGGTTGTTCGGGATTGATATTTACATTTACCCATTCACCCTTTTTGATAGCAACGATATTAAAACCGTATTTTTTTCGGAGATCTAATTCAATCAGATTTTTGCCGATCCACTCGTCCCTCACGTCGATCTCGATCATTGATACATCCTTTGACAGAGAGATCATATCAATAAAGCCGGAACTAAGCAGGTTCTTGGCGAGACGGATGCCCGACTCGTTCTCGGGAAATACAACTTTATCCGCCCCTACACGAAGCAATATCTTTTGTTGCATCTCGTTTGCACATTTCGCTATAACATTTTTTACTCCTGCTTCCTTGCAGAGTGTGACAGCCATTACACTGGCTTCAAGATTACTTGCCATACAAACAACTACAGTATCGATGTTGCTGATACCAAGTCGGGATATGACCTCCGAATCGGTTACGTCCGCACATTTGCAAACAGGTAAATATGCTGCTGCATCATTTATGATTTTCTGTTCGGCATCTACTGCAATTACCTCCATGCCGTTCTCGACAAGTTCTTTTGCTACTGCTCTGCCGTATCTTCCAAGTCCGAAGACTGCATATGTTTTATTTGCTTTCATAGGATTCTCCTTTATCCAATACTGATATCTTCTGTGGGTTCGGAAATAACATTCTGACTTTCATTCTTTCTGCCCAAAGCTACTGCAAGCGATATGGGACCGACTCTGCCAAAAAACATAGTTGCAATTATAATAAGTTTTCCAAATGCATTGAGTGTTGCCGTGAGATTTCTTGAAAGACCGACGGTTGCCGTTGCACTGACTGTTTCATACACTGCATCAATAACAGAAGCGTTACTTGTTGACAGTATAAGTATCATTGAGCCGACGCAGATAGCAAAAAACATTACAACCACAGCAACAGCCTTCTTTACTGAGTCATCGGAAATTCGACGTCCGAACAGAGATGAACTGTTCTTGTTTCTGATGGTAGCAAATGCCGAGCAGATAAGTACAGTGATGGTTACGGTCTTCATACCGCCCGCCGTTCCCACCGGCGAACCGCCGATCATCATTAAAATAACAGATACGACAGCAGATGCATTTGTCAGATTCTCTTGCGGAACAGAGGCAAAGCCTGCTGTTCTCGTGGTGACCGATTGGAAGAAAGACACTTGAATTTTATCGAATAGCTTCATTTCTCCGATGGTCAAAGGATTTGCATATTCGAAAACAAATATGAAAATTGCACCGGCAAGGATGAGACCTGCCGTAACAGTAACAGCTATCTTGCTGTGCAGGGTCAGATGCCTGAATATTTTTCTGTTTTTCGGTGAACGACTCTTAATCACACGGATAATGTCCCACCATACGATATATCCAAGGCCCCCGAGGATCACAAGCACCGAGGTTACGGTGTTGATCAAAGGATTTGTGGCATAATTACAAAGACTGTTATCTGCAACTATGTCAATACCTGCGTTACAAAAGGCAGAAACTGAATTGAATACCGATATCCAGATTCCTTTGGCGCCAAACTCAGGGACGAACACAAGCATATACAGAACTGCACCAATTCCTTCGACGATCAGCGTTCCGAATAACACGTTCTTGACAAACCTAACAAGACCCGACATAGTATTGAGATTGAAAGAGTCTTGGATCAGTAATCTGTCGCCGATGCCCAGCTTTCTGTTCAATAGAAGCATACAGCCTGTCATTACCGTGATAACTCCGAGTCCGCCGACCTGTATCAGTATCAGTATAACGATCTGTCCGAAAACACTCCATGTTGAAAGTGTTGGCAGTGTTACAAGTCCGGTAACACAGCATGAAGTTGTCGCCGTGAACAGAGCATCGATATACGGTACAGGAGTCCCATTAGTTGAACTTATCGGCAAAACCAAAAGAATACTTCCGATCAAAATTACCAGAAGAAAGCTCAACAGTATAATTTGAGTTGTTGAAAATCTAATCCTTTTCATAGCATTTTACTCTCCGCGGATAAATAGGGTTTTCGAGCAGTTATGCATTGGGGAGTTGAACAAAAGGCGATATCGGCTAAATCGTTGACACTTATATGGCGCTATCTTCCACCTGAAACCGTATGGGGTTCGATTCTCCGATGCATAAGCTCAAATCACCAACCACTCTTTTTCTATTATTTTGTAGTCCGCTCCATATTCATCGCAAAAATCTCTAAGCTTTTTCATTGCTTTCATATTCGGCTTGGTTTTATTAAGTTCCCAACGATTGACTGTTGAAAGTGCTACGTTCAGCTTCTGTGCAAAATCCTGCTGTGTAAACAAAGCTTTCTGTCGGGAAATTTTTATAGCATCTCCTAAACTCATTTAGCGACCTCCCTGCATCAATTGTGCATTATCATAGCATAAATCAGGCGTTTTGTCAATGTGATACACTACGTTACATTATTTACTTTTGCGAATATACCCATAATTTTAAAGCACCTGCAGACCATACCAAAGCTAAGCTCGTAGGATTACCGGAGCTTGAAGGTGAAGCCTTCGTGATTTCAATGATTTGCGCAAAAAGAACGATGTTAAGTCTTTCGACTTGACATCGTTCTTTTCGTAGTTATTTTTAATCCTGCTGACAGATGCCGTAAAATAGCAGTTTTTCAGAATCGCTGTTTTACGCACCCGTTAAAGGTCGGTCTTTTTACTACTGTCCTCAGCCTTTTTTGTCATCTGGTCTATACCTGTCTTCTCACGGGTATTTGGGTTCTTGAGGAGCGCGAAGTTTACAATGAGAAGCACAAGACCTATTACCACGATAAGGCCCGATCTCCAGAGCTTGTCCCCTGTGAACATAAGCGCAGAAAGACCAAGGATAGCGCAGAGGGAATAGAGGATAGCCACTACCTGCTTCTGGTTAAGACCCATATCAATAAGTCTGTGATGCAGGTGACCTCTGTCGGGAGAGAAGGGGGATTTGCCGTGGAGAATTCTTCTTGTAAAGGCAAACGCAGTATCTAATATCGGGAATGCAAATATAAGAAGAGGGATAATGAAGGATACGATGGTATGCATCTTCAGTACACCCGATATAGAGACTACCGACAGGGTGTAGCCTAAGAACAGCGCACCTGTATCACCCATAAATATCTTTGCGGGATTTGTGTTAAAGGGTAGAAATCCAAGACAGGAGCCTGCAAGGATACCGATAAGAACTGTAGTAGCAGGGTTTTCGCCCAGTACCAGAGATACCAGCAAAAGCGATATTGCGGATATTGCGGAAACACCGCAGGAAAGTCCGTCGAGACCGTCGATAAGATTAATAGCGTTGGTTAAGCCCACTATCCAGAGCATCGTGATCGGGATGGCAAGGGAGCCGAACTCTATAGTCTGTCCCGCCACCGTGATACGCTCGATGGTGAGTCCCTGCCAAACTGCAATACCTGCAACACCTATCTGAACTATCAGCTTTATTACAGCCTTGAGTCTGAGCACGTCATCAAGCATACCAAGTATAACTATGGCTGTGCCGCCCAACCAGATGGTTATAAGTGTAGGAGAAACCTCCGAGAATATAAGGGTGGTCAGTACAAAACCCAGATATATCGCCAGACCGCCGAGACGGGGAACAGGTTTTTTGTGCATTCTGCGGTTGTCGGTGGGAATGTCTATTGCTCCCATTTTATATGCCAGAACACGGACAGCAGGGGTGCTGGTAAATGCTATAAGAAAAGCACAAATCATTGCCGCGATTCCGTAGACAAGGGAATTCACGATATTTTCGGTGAATATCCCGGTTATTATCTCTGTGTAACTCATACGTTACTCCTTTTTAAATGTGTAGGAAACTGCGTTGTGGCGTGAGATAAACAAAAAACTGCTTGTGATCTGCAGAGCGCAGTTTTGGTGGGGCAACTTGCCCCTTAAATGCGACCTACAAAGCCTAACTTACGGTATACCTTAGCCAGAGTTTTGTATGCCATACGGTTGGCTCTGTCAGCGCCTTCCTTCATAACAGATTCAAGGTAGCCCTTGTCTGCCATAAGCTTGTTGAATTCTGCCTGCACGGGAGCAAGACCGTCTGCAACAGCCTCGCCTACGGCTAATTTGAAATCGCCGTAGCCCTTACCTTCAAATTCCTTTACTATCTCCTCGTCGCTCTTACCGGTAAAGCAGGAGTATATGGTCATAAGGTTGTTGACACCGTGCTTTTCCTCGCCGCGGCAGACAACCGTATCAGAGTCGGTCACCGCACGCTTGAACTTACGGATTATGGTGTCGCGGTCATCAAGAAGGGATACGAAGCCGTTTACGTTTTCGTCAGATTTGCTCATCTTCTTTGTGGGGTCTCCTAAAGACATTATTTTAGCACCTGACTTAGGTATAAAGCCTTCGGGAACGGTAAAGGTGGGAGAGTATACCTGATTGAAGCGCTGGGCAATATCTCTTGCAAGCTCGATATGCTGCATCTGGTCCTGACCTACGGGAACGAGGTCTGTCTGATATAGGAGAATATCGGATGCCATCAGCACGGGATAGGTAAAGAGACCTGCATTGATGTTGTCCGCGTTCTTTTTGGACTTGTCCTTGAACTGGGTCATACGGGACAGCTCACCGAACATAGTGTAGCAGTTGAGCGCCCAGGCAAGCTCTGCGTGTGCTCCAACGTGGCTCTGTACGAAGAGCGTACTCTTTTCGGGACTGATACCGCAGGCCATATAGATGGCAAGGGTCTCGTATGTTCTCTTTCTCAGGTCTGCGGGAACCTGACGTACCGTGATGGCGTGCATATCAACAACGCAGAAGATACAGTTGTTGTCCTCTTGAAATGCACCCCAGTTTTTTATTGCTCCCAGATAGTTGCCTATGGTAAGTATACCGCTGGGCTGTACACCTGAGAAAATTATCTTCTTATCATCCATTGTCATTTTAACCTTTCATAAATTCGGTGACAAGCTCACCTAAGATCTTTATACCCTCTGTTATCTGCTCCTCGGTAGGAGTAGCATAGGTCACACGGAAGGCATCCGAACCTGCCTCGGTATCGCAGTTGAATGCTGTTCCGGGAACTACAGCCACCTTACGCTTCAGAGCTGCCTGTACAAATTCATTAAGCTCTATTCCTTCGGGAAGGGTGCACCATAAGAACAGACCTCCCTCGGGACGGGTATATTTTACACAATCAGGCATATATCTGTCAAGTGCCTCGAGCATTATACCGCACTTGTGCCTGTAGAGATCCTGTATGGATTTGATATGAGCATCAAGATCGTACTGCTCGATATAGTCTGCGCAGATCATCTGGGGCAGCATAGGTGTATGTACGTCCTCACCCTGCTTTGCCACGACTATCTTCTGCATAAGCTTCTCGTTTGCGCAGAGGAAGCCTATACGCATACCCGAGGACAAAACCTTGGAAAACGAACCGCAGTAAACTACTATACCCTCGGTGTCCATAGACTTGAGTGTGGGAAGCTCCTTACCCTCAAAGCGAAGCTCTCCGTAGGGGTTGTCCTCAAGAATGATGACACCGTAACGAACAGCAAGCTCATAGACCTCGCATCTGGTCTTGAGGGACATTGTTCTGCCGGTAGGATTCTGGAATGTGGGTATAAGGTAAAGCAGCTTTACCTTGGGGTCGTTTTTAAGTGCCTCTTCAAGAAGGGCTGTGTCTATACCGTCTTCATTCATAGGTATGCCCTTGACTACCGCTCCGTTCGAACGGAAGGAGTTAAGACTGCCTATAAAGCTGGGATTCTCACAGAGAACGGTGTCGCCCTCGTTGCAGAGGGTCTTGCAGGTAAGCTCGATACCCTGCTGACCGCCGGATACGATTATGGTCATATCATCGGGGCGTCCGATACCGAACTTTGTGTCAAGACGTTTTGCCACAAGCTCACGGAGCTTGGGATAGCCTTCGGTTATACCGTACTGCAGAGCCTTGACAGGGTCTGTCTTAAGTATATTATCCGATATCTTCGCTATAGCCTCTATAGGAAAGGATTCGGGGGCGGGATTGCCTGCCGCAAAAGCAATTATGGAAGGATCTGTAAGGCTCTTGAAGATCTCACGGATCGCAGAGGGCTGCATATTTTTAAGCTTTTCGGAAAAATTGTAATTCATATTGATGCCTCTCTTATATTTACTAATTATCAATTATACCATATTACGATATAATATTTCAATAATATAGTATAAATTTTTATCTTGAAACTTCACATTTTTTATGATAGAATAGGAATATATCTATCTCAAGGAGTGAAAATGAAGAAATTTGGCAGTATACTGAGCTGGGGCGTAACTGCTCTTGCGGGGCTGATAGTTGTTTTGCTTATAATACTTTTTGCCTGTGACGCAGACGGAGAAATAAGTACTCTTGTCTGGAGCGAGGCGATGATAGAGGAATATGAAAAGTACCCCGAGGAATTCAGGGTAGAATATATCAAGGTCTATGACGAGCGCACCTTCACCGAGGACGGATATTTTTCGGTAAGTAAGTCAAGGTATATTCCTTCGCTTTCCCAATGGCAGTTTACCGTTCGTTATAACCACAGTACCCTTGAATATCTTTCCGAGGAAAGAGACGAGGAGATGCCCATAGAGGATAACCACTTTACTTTTACTCTTGTGGATAATGAGGGCAATGTTTACCGCGATTTCACTTATAAACGGGTCACCGAGGGGCGCTATACCTATTACAGACTTGTTTTTGACGGTGTTAATATGCGCAAGGTAGGAGATATACAGATAATGGTCTACTGTATAGACGATATGGAGAACGGCGAGCTTCCCGAAATTGCGGTAGGTAAGCTTCCTCTGTATTATTCCGAGCTTGAACGTGAAGACTATAAATTTGAAAAGGAGCTTCCCGACGATATGAAGCCTACAGAGGGCTTTTTACCCGGCGAGGAGCTGTTGAAAGGAAGATAAAATGATCTTAGACTCTAAAGAAACCACGGTTGCATACCGCTGTCCTCATTGCGGAGCGGGAGTAATGAGTGTTGTAGGTGTTTTTTCGTTGACGGGAGATATGATAAAGCTGAAATGCTCCTGCGGAAAAAGCGAGCTTATACTTCAGTACACCAAGGAAAAATCGGTACGTATAACCGCACCCTGTATCATTTGTCCCAAGCCTCATAATTACACCGTTTCCACAGGTGTGTTCTTTTCAAAGGAGCTGTTCAGATTGGGTTGTACTTATACGGGGCTTGATATCTGTTTTATCGGCTCAAAGGATGCGGTGCTTGAGGCATTGAAGGAGAACGAATCAATGCTGCTGGGTATGTTCGAGGAGGCAGGAGTTACAAGCCTTGACGGACTTCACAAGGACAATAGTCTTGACAGTGCGGACGATCCCTTTGTAGACGACGTGATACGATTTATGCTGATAGAGCTTCGGGATGAAGGAAATATCCATTGCAACTGTTCGTCTGACGAGCTCCCCAGATATAATTTTGAGTTCGTTGCTCCCGAGTATGAAAATATCCGAGTATTTTGTGAGACCTGCGGGGCGCAGGTAGTGATCCCGATGACCAGCGCCATCAATGCCGAAGCGTTCTTGGGCGTGGATGAATTGTATCTTAAGTAAAGCATCCTTCGGGATGCTTTTTCCATTATTGACATTTCCTTGTATTAGTGTTAAAATTAGGTTACCTAATTATTTCGGAGGGCGGTATGAAAAACTTTGTAAGATTTATGTCATCGATCCTTTGTCTCTGCATGCTTATGCCTATGGGTATATTCGGCTATGCAGGGAACGTAACGCAGAACCCCGCTGTCAATATGCCAAAGGGAACACCTTCTGTTGACGGCAGCATTGAGACCACAGGCGTGTGGTCTGAGGCTGCGGAGTTAAATGACTCTACCCTCGGACGCTTCTGGGGGATCAATGCACCTACCTCAACAGCAAAGGTCTACTTTGCATACGATGCAGGCGGTCTTTATTTTGCCGCTGATATCTATGACCACAGCATTGCCAACTCCTTTGTGGCGACAACCGGTTATGACAATATAAACAACTCAGGCTCAAGCCGTCCCTACGGCTTTAACGGCGACGTTATGACCCTGATGCTTGACCCTATGGGCGTTTTTGAAAAGAACACATCTAAGCAGACTACACCCTGGTACAATGTCGGCATTATGGCTGACAATACCGTCAAGGTCTACCGCTCTCAGGTAAGCGAAAAGGATATTACATCCTCCGTTACTGCAAAGGGTATGATAACCGACACAGGCTGGTGCTTTGAGATGTGTATTCCTTGGTCTGTTATAGTAGCAGACGTTAAGTCACTGGGGCTTAACGTAACGCAGGCTCAGCTTGCAACCGTAAGCTCTGTTTCCCGTGCGGCTTGTATGTATATGGACAGATATGTTACCGCGAGTGGCAGTGTTGACACCTGGGGACGCTTTATTACCGTGTGCGAGTCCACCTATGATGGATATAACGGATGTCATACCAACGGCACCTCTGCCAAGGCTTACGGTCTTACCCTTAACCACGCAGACGTGGGTCACCGCTGGGGCGATTGGGTAGTGACCAAGGAGCCTACCTGCACCATGATGGGTATAAAGACCAAATACTGCTCCCACTGTACCGAGATACAGACCTCTCCCATTATGCCTACGGGACACGTTGCCGGAGATCCTGTTATCACCGACGTTACCTGTACCGAGGACGGCTCGGTCATAACCTACTGTACCAAGTGTAACGCAGTCCTCTCCGAGGATATCGCAAAGGCAGAGGGACACGTTATGAGCGATTGGGTGATCATAGAGGATGCCACCGATACCCAAAACGGTCTTAAGCGTAAGAGCTGTGCTAACTGTGATTACACCGAGGAGGAGGTTATCCCCGCACTTAAGGTACCTTATGTAAGTACCTCTAATTACGTAATGAATATCACCCTTGCAAATGATATAAAGGATATTAGGTTTGCAATGGGAACCTATAACACCCCCGCCGAGATAAAGGCGGCAGAGGGTAACGTGGCAGTAGACAACAAGACTCTCGTTAACGGCACCGTTGACGGAATCTACAGCTACGAGCTTGCTAAAGAGGGCGAATATACCGTCTGGATAAGAATGAAGGACGGGGGTGAATACTTTGTTCACTTTGCAGTAGACAACATCAAGACCTACCTTACCTCCTACGGCGTTAAGATAACACTTAACGATTTAAGAGGTGACGTCAAGGATTTCTTTATTGCCAAGGGTGAGTATAAGACCTATGCCGAGCTCAAGGCTGACTATATAGTTAACGTTACCTCGGTCAAGATAGCGGGCAAGCACGATTATACCTATACGGTTTCACAGCCCGGTGTACATACAGTGCTTATCCGTTACGCCGACGGCACGAGCGAGTATCTCTATATAGATCTTACCGTTGATAAGCCTGTATTTACTCCCAACGGCCTGCAGTTAGTTGTTTCCAATATACCCGATCTTAAGGTCATCCGTACCGCCTACGGTACATACAATACTCCCGGTGACACCAAGCGTGCGGATGGAGCAAGAAACTTCTCTGACAAGTCTGTTGTCAAGGGACAGGATCCCTATACCCTTCAGTACCGTGAAGAGGGCAGGGTGACGGTTATCGTTGAATATAACAACGGCTACGTTGAAGCTTATCACTATGACGTTAAGCTCAAAAAGCCCACCCTTGCCAAGAGTGCAGGCAAGCTTACCTTTACAGGTCTTGAGGGACTTGTAAACCTCCGTTATGCCGAGGGCAGATATTCCACCTCTGCCGAGATCAAACGTGCCGAGGGAAGCGTTACCCTTAAGGCAAGCGATATCGACGAAAACGGAAATATCGTTATAACCGGTCTTAAAGCGGGTATCTACAGCTTCTGCGTTCAGTATGACGACGACAGCTATAACTATTATATCATCCCCATAGAGGATGCCTTTGCCGACAGCATCGAGATAGGCTCTAACCGTCAGATGCTCTGGGATGACACTATCATCAACGAAAGCGACGGCAGCTACAGCATCGTAAACGGCGAGTATACAAGACAGAATAACGTATTTACCTTTAACAAGGCCTACGAGACCGGCGGTATCGTATTCCCCAACATAGTAAATATGCCTGACGGAACCTACCGTATGTATTATACGGGCTTCTCCAACAGACGCAGAGTTTGTTACCTCACCTCCACCGACGGCCTTAACTGGAAGCGCCCTAACCTTCGTTCCAACACCTATACGGGAGAGAGCTACACCAACATCGTTACAAGCGAACTGGTAAGCCCCTCTGCCCTCTACGTTTTCTATGACAATAACCCCAATGCCACCGAAAAGATCAAGGGCATCTACGGTCAGTGGGGCGACGGACTTTTCCTTGAACACACCTACAATAACGGCGATTACTTCGACTTCTATCCCGCAGAGACCAAGATGATGGGTCGTCCCGAGGAAACCGGCGGATGCTTCTTTGACACCCTTAACACCGTGTTCTGGGATGCCAACATCGGCAAGTACGTTGCTTTTGTGCGAGGCTTCCACGAGAACGGCAACTATAACCTCAGCCGTGACTACGTAGAGTATAACCCCACCAATCTTATCCGTGACACCCGTGTTGCGTACAGCGACGACTGTGTCAACTGGACCACACCCGAGCCTATCGTATATAAGGACGGCCGTGATATCCAGATGTACGCCAATGCTATTACCCAGTATGAGAGAAGCGACGGACTCTATATCGGTATGCCTACCCATTTTGTTCTTGATTCAAAGGGTGACAAGTGGACAGACGTCTACTTTATGTCGAGCCGTGACCGCCTTAACTGGAACCGTTCAAGCGGTCCTATCCTTGCTCCCGCCGAGGGTCAGATGTACGTATACCCCGATTGCGGCTATCCTACCGCAGGTATGATACAGACAAGCGAGAGGGAGATCTCCTTCTTTATGGATGAGTATGACTCTTCAAAGAAGTGCGACGTCCTCACCCGCTACACCGTGCGTACCGACGGATTTATGGCGGTAACAGGCAGTAAGCTCACAACCAAGCCTCTTATCAAGGAGGGCAACAGCCTTGAGCTTAACTTTGACGGTCAGGTCAAGGTTACTATGACCGATGCGGCAGGAAACTCTGTTACAAGCGGTTGGATCTCAGGTGACGAGATCGCAAAGACCGTTACCTTCGACGGTGAGCTTGCCTCCAATAACGTCATCCTCACCTTTGAAATGAAGAACGCAAAGATATATTCATTTAAGTTTAACTGAAAAAAGACCCGATTGGGTCTTTTTTTGATTTTTGACAGTATCGATAATACGATGTGACGTGGAATGTATCCTATGCTGTAAAAGAACTATAGAGCGCAGTTTGGCTGCGGCGACTCGCCGCTATTTACCTATACAAAATCTTGAGAAAATGGCATTTACCACTTCTTCACTCACCTTGCGGGAGTCAAGCTCGCTTAAGGCTCCGAGAGCCAGCTCCAACTCCATTGCCGCAACGTCGGGGGTATAACCGTCACATAGAGCTGAAAGGGCATTTTCAAGAGAGGTTCTTGCAGTTTCCGCACAGGCGAACTGTCTTGCGTTTGAGATCACAGCGTCCTTTGAGTAGTCTATTGCGTTTGACATAAACATAGCTTCAACTATCTCGGTCAGCTTATCCGTTCCCTCGTTGTTTTTTGCACTTATATAAACTGTATTTTCAAAGCCTTCAAAGTCGTTTTCCGAGAGAATGCAGCCGAGGTCGCCCTTGTTTATTATGATAATGCTTGTTTTGGGGTCTAATCTCGCAATAACCTCTTTGTCTTCGTTATCAAGAGGACGGGAGCCGTCAAAGACAGCCAACGTGAGCTGTGCGTTCTCTATCTTATTGATAGAACGCTCAATACCAAGCTTTTCAACCTCGTCTTCGGTGGAATGTATACCTGCAGTATCGCAGAGATTAAGGGTAAGTCTGCCAAGATTTATACGTTCCTCTACCGTATCACGGGTGGTACCGGGGACAGATGTCACGATAGCCCTGTCGTAACCGGAAAGAACGTTGAGCAGAGAGGATTTTCCGGTGTTGGGTTTACCGCATATGACCGTATCTATACCCTCACGGATGATCTTTCCCGTATTATAACTCCTGCAGAGCTTTTGAGCTTTTGCAAGGAGAGATTTCGTTCTGTTCAAAGCCTCGTCGGGGGTAACGTCACTCAGATCCTCGTCGGGATAGTCAACAAAAACGTATATCTGTGATATAAGCGAAACTAGCTCCTCACGGATAGACTCGATTGCTCTGGTCATTACTCCGTCTGCGTGGGAACGGGCAAGCTTTAACTGCTCGCTTGATTCTGCGTCTATCAGGTCTATTACCGCCTCGGCTTCGGACAAGGAGATTCTGCCGTTGGCAAAGGCTCTTTTTGTGAACTCTCCCGCTTCAGCCGGTCTTGCCCCTGCTGAGTATGTGGCAGACAACACCTTTTGCGTAATAAGAATACCGCCGTGACAGCATATCTCCACCGTATCCTCGCCTGTAAAGGAACGGGGAGCACGGAACACGGTGAAAACTCCGTCATCTATGACTTCACCGTTGTAAACGATATTGCCGTATACCGCTTTGTTGGACTCCACCTCACAGAGAGGTCTTTTGCCCCTGAATATTTTATCGCATATTTCTATTGCACCCTTGCCCGAAACACGGATAAGGGCAACACCGCCTCTTCCGTAGGGTGTTGATATGGCAGAAATAACAGAACTCATTTTATTTTTTCCTTTAATTTGTAATATAAATGATTATAGCATATTGAATTTGTTTTTTCAATATGCTATAATATTATGTATTTTATTTTTGGAGAGATAGAGATGTCAAAAACATTTATTCCCGAAGGCTATAAGTCTACCCTCGGTCTTTACGATACTCAGTCGGCTATCGGACATATTAAAAGAAGCTTTGAGGACAAGCTCTGTGTTGCCCTGAATCTGAAGCGTGTTTCCGCACCCCTTTTCGTTGACCCCGCAAAGGGTCTTAACGATAACTTAAACGGCGTTGAGCGTCCTGTTATCTTTGACGTAAGAGCAGCAGGACACGATGCCGAGATAGTTCACTCTCTTGCAAAGTGGAAGAGACTGGCGCTTAAAAGATATGAATTCAAGGTAGGCAAGGGTCTTTATACGGATATGAACGCTATCCGCCGTGACGAGGATCTTGACAATCTTCACTCGGTATACGTAGACCAGTGGGACTGGGAGAAGGTCATCACCCGTGAGGACAGAACCCTTGATTTTCTCAAATCCACGGTTACAAAGATCGTTAAGGCTATACTCTATACCCTTGACGAGGTCAAATATAAGTTCCCCGACGTTACGGTGGAGCTTTGTCCCAATATTTCTTTTGTCACCACACAGGAGCTTGAGGATATGTATCCCGAAATGACGGGTAAGGAAAGAGAAAACGCGTATCTAAGAGAGCACAAGACCGCTTGCATTATGCAGATAGGCGATAAATTAAAATCAGGCAAGCGTCACGACGGCAGAGCTCCCGACTATGACGACTGGGCGCTCAACTGTGATATTATGTTCTACAACGAGGTGCTGGACTGTGCCTTTGAGATATCCAGTATGGGTATCCGTGTAGACGAAAAGTCGCTTCGCGAGCAGCTCGAAAAAGCAGGCTGCGAGGACAGAGCAGAGCTTATGTTCCATAAGATGCTTTTAAACGGTGAATTACCCCTTACTATGGGCGGAGGTATCGGTCAGTCAAGACTTTGTATGCTGCTTTTAGGTAAGGCTCATATCGGCGAGGTTCAGGTTTCTTTGTGGGATCAGCACACCGTAGACGAATGCGAAAAGGCAGGCGTGATCTTATTATGATATACAAGAGAATTACTTTTTCGGATACCGCATATCTTGACTGTTATCTTCACGAGACCTATCAGTGGGATATCGTAGGCAAGGTGAATAAATGCCATCCCGCAATACTTATCTGTCCCGGCGGCGGCTTTAACGATATAAGCTGCTCCGAGGCTGAGCCTGTGGCGCTTACCTTCTTAGGACAGGGCTTTTCCTGCTTCGTATTGACTTATACGACAGGTGACGCCTGCTCCTGGAATACTGCCACAACCGAGATGATGTGGGCTATCAAGACCGTAAGAGATAACGCAAAGGAGTGGAATATCAATCCCGATGCCCTTGCGGTTATGGGCTTCTCTGCAGGCGGTACCATGGGTGCTATCGCCGCGACCCAGTGGAAGAATACCGAGGAGGGCGAGTACCTTCGTCCCAATGCCTGTGTTCTTGCTTACGGCGACTACGACCTTGCACCGATCGTACGTGAGGATACCCCTACCCCCGAGGAATTGGGTATGCCCCGTACCGAGGGTAAGCCCGAGTATTATATCGTCAATGCCATAGACAAGAATACTCCTCCTTGTTTTATCTGGCATACACGCCGAGACACGGCTGTTCCCACGTGGCATTCTATCGACTTCGCATACCGTCTTGACGATTTCGATATCGACTACGAATTCCACCTCTGGGACTTCTGCGACCACGGAATGACCGTATTCAACCGTAACACCGACAGCGATAATTACGACTCAAGAACACACCGTAATGTCGGTAAATGGGTAGAGATGTGTTCACTTTGGTTGATGAATAGATTTGGCTATTGAGCCAAATTGGCTCAACTATGATCGTTTCGCAGGAACGGTCATATCATAACGAAAGCCGAAGGCTTTCTCATAACATTCGGCGAAGCCGGGTTCATAACTCATAACTAAAAAACTAACGCTGCGAAACGAACTATGAGTTATGATGCTGACGCAGTTATGAGCGCTTCGCGCGTTTAAGGAGACGAAATGAAGGACAGTATTCTCAGAGACAAGTCAAAAGCTTTTGCAAAGGAAATCGTTTTTCTGTGCAGGAGAATGAAGGAAGCTCGTGTTGAAGGTACATTGATCAGTCAGCTTTTGAGAAGCGGAACGTCCGTAGGCGCAAACGTACACGAAGCACAGTACGCACAGGGAACAAAGGATTTTATTTCAAAATTCGAGATTGCATTAAAAGAATGTAATGAAAGCGAATATTGGTTAGAATTGATTTTTGAAACAGGCGGAATGGCCGAAGCGGAATACAGAAAATTCAGAAGCGATTGTATTTCTATTCGCAGAATGCTTGTGTCGTCTATTACGACATTGAAGGAAAAGTTATAAAATAAATATATATATAAATATAAACAAATGACACCGCAATGTTAGCGGTGTCATTTGTTTATATCGGGATTGTCAGTTCTTTCCAACAAATAGTCGATTGAGACGTTAAAATAATCTGCAATTTTGATTAATTCTGAAATTCCGGGTTCTCTTTCTCCCGTTTCATATCTGCTTATTGTATTTTGGTTGGTGTGCAAATCAATTGCCAGTTTTAATTGAGATATACCTCGAGCTTTTCTGATTTCTTTTAATTTCATAAAATCCCCCCTTGACAATATTATCCCATAATGGTATAATCTAAATATCCCAATTTGGGATATTTAGATTATGTTATGTAATATTATGCAAAAGGGGGTGTACATATGGGATTTCTTGCTTTTTCTGTAATATATAGTGTAGTTGTAATTACTGCAGCCGGTAAAGTACGCAGAAGATAACTTGAAATATTGTTATAATTTCGTACTTACAAAAAATTTTATAAAATTATATCCCAAATCGGGATGATCGATCATTCCAGGTTGTTACATTTATAAAAATCGATTTTTATAAATGTAAAACATAAAATATCAAGAAAGGAGTACAACTATGGGATTCTTAGCTTATTCTATCGTATATTCTGTTGTAGTTATAGGCGCGGCATATAAGCTTCGCAGAAAGTAAGATAACGCAGAAGGCGTGTGGGTACGGCAATATTAACCGTACCCACACCGTACATATAGGAGAAAAAATGATAACTTTAAGTAATTTAAATAAAAGTTTTTCTAAAAACGTGGTAATAAATAAACTGAATTTACAGATAAACAGCGGCGAGATTACTGCTTTGGTCGGACATAACGGCGCCGGAAAAACCACCTTGATCAGACTTATATCAGGTATTTATAAACCTGATTCCGGAAAAATTGAAGTAAGTAATGGCTCTAAAATCGGGGTGTTGTTAGGAGGTGATATCAATTTATATGGTAATTTAACGGGGTATGAAATAATTAAATATTTCGGTTTGTTGAACGGACTCACGAGTACAAAGATCAATGAAAGAATAAATATATTAGATGACATACTAAAATTCAGTACTTTTATCAAAAAACGTGCGTTTACCTATTCACGCGGTATGAAGCAAAAAATCGGTCTCGTGATTTCTATAATACATGATCCTGATATTTTGCTTCTGGATGAACCGTCGACCGGCCTGGATCTTGAGGCTGCGAATGACGTTATAACCTTTATTAAATATTTAAAGAGCAATAACAAGACTATATTAATCGCAACGCATAATATTTTTGAAATTTCTGATTTAAGTGATAATATCGCATTTATATCAAAAGGTAAGATAAATGATGTGATAGCAACGAAAGAATTTTTTGAGAATTGTCCGCCGGATGAAAAAAATGCTTATTTGATTCAGGCGATGAAAGGAGGATTGTCCGGTGAAAACAGTTTTAATGGTTCTGAGAAAAGAATTAACTGAAATATTCAGGGACAGAGGTACATTAATAATTTTGTTAATACCGCTATTTATTTTTCCGATCCTCAATATAGGAATAGAATACATCAATCAAGATTCAAACAAGGAGATAGATATATATGTCAAATATGATACCCGGGAATTATATGATATATTTAACCAATATATCTCCGATGTTTATAATATTAATACAGTAACAAAGGGAAATCCGGAAGAATTATTAAAAAAAGGGTATGTGGATTGCTATATATATATATCCGATTATACTTGTAATTTTATTTACAATTCAAATTCATACAAATCGTTATCGTTAACGACAAAATTGAGTGAAGAATTTCGAGATTTTTATAATAAATTAATGAATGAAACAAATGAAGATGTATGCCTGATCAATCTTATGGACGAAAGTGGTATGGTTTCAAATACAGCTGATTCCGTCTTAAGTATAATTATTCCGATCGTGTTGGTAACACTATTGTTTCAAAACACTTCTTGTTTTGCAAACGATATGTTTTCCGGAGAAAAAGAACGTAAAACGCTTGAATTGTTGCTATTAACCAATACGAAAAAAGTATCAATATACTTTGGAAAAGCATTGGCTTTGATGAGTTTGTCATTAATGGAGTTGTTATTATCATTGGGATCATACTTTTTAACTTTCGGTATTCAAAAGGAGGGATTGACACAATTCAAGTTTATGATTAACGGCAATGTTAAGTTAAATGTTACCTGTATAGTTTTAAGTGCAATTTTATTGTCGTTTATTTCGGTGTTTATGTCGCTTACAGTATCATTAGTGTCAAAAAATATGAAAAACTCACAGTTGCTAAATGAGATTATTCTTGTGATACCGGTTGGAACAACAGCATTATTGGTGTTAGGTGTATTAAAAAATAATAATATTTATAGTTATGTTCCTGTTTTGAATTTGCTTGTAAATTTCATAGAAGCATTTTCGGGCAATATTAATATAACAGATATGTTCATATCTCTTGTTACGAATATATTTTTACTTATTCTTATAGTTTGTTTAAGTGTACGTTATATGAAATCTGAAAAGATTTTATGATGAATATATACGGTATCTGCAGGTCACCAATGGAGATTGTTTTTTCATACAATGAAATTTTTCTGTAAAAGACAGAAAAATCAGTCTTATATTCAGCACTAAGTATTTGGATTTATAATCAGAAAATGTGAATTTTCTATAAAAACCTTGACAATTAAAGTCTTTTACTGTATAATCATATGACACATGGTTTTTTTCAAACTAAGGAAGGAGGAGACCGTAAATGCTTAGAACTTACCAGCCTAAGAAGCGCCAGAGAAAGAAGGAGCACGGCTTCAGAAAGAGAATGGCTACTGCTAACGGCAGAAAGGTGCTCAAGAGAAGACGCGCTAAGGGCAGAGCAAGATTAACTTATTAATCTACACTAATATTTTCCGTTACAGAGAGCCCGAAGAGGCTCTCTGTGCGGTATACGGGTGCAAACTATGAAATATGTTGCAATCGGCGAAAATCATCTTTATTCTAAGGCATATGCCAAGGGTAAAAAATATGTAGGACGCCTTGCCGCAGTTTACGTATTGCCCGATCTTGCTTCGCGGAAGCTCCAAAAGGCGCATCCGCAAAAACTGAAGATCAACCGCATAGGACTGACAGTTTCAAAGAAGCTGGGTACTGCCGTTGTCCGTAATCGTACAAAGCGAATTATCCGGGAGGCGTATCGGGCTGTCGACAGGGAACGCAGTGTGAAGTGCGGTTTTTTGATTGTCATTGTAGCAAGAGGTGCGGCAACCGAGGCGAAATCCTATCATATGAAAAAAGAATTGGAAAAGGCGTTTGAACGCCTTGGTATGATCGTATGAAGCGGCTGTTTATCGCTTTGGTCAGATTTTATCAGAAAAGAATATCACCACTGAAAAAACCGTGTTGCAGATTTACACCAACCTGCTCTCAGTATGCGATAGAGGCATTTGAGGAATGGGGAGCGGTTGCAGGCTTAGGGCTCAGTATATGGCGAATACTGAGATGCAACCCTTTTTGTAAGGGTGGGTATGACCCTGTGCCAAAAAGAAACCGACGGGCGAAAAAGTAATTTCGTCCTATATTAGAATTAATATACAGATCGTGTAATTCCGGGGCGAGTCGCCCCAGCCATAATCGAGTGTGAAGAAATCTTAGTGATGTTATTTTGCGCCCGGTTTGAGCAAACAAAATATCAAGATAAAGGAAATTTGTATTGATATGAAAAAAATCAGAATCAACAAAAAGACGGTAGCACTTATAGCATTGCTGTTCGTGGCTATGCTTGTGCTTTCTTCATGTATGACACAGACAGCCGTCGACGAATTTAAGGCAACAAAGGGCTTCTGGAACTTCCTTGCAGTGCCTCTGGGCTATATAATGAAGTTCTTTGCAAGCTTTAAGTTCCCTTATGTTATCACACTTTTCTTCTTTGCTGTGATCATGAAACTGATCCTTTTCCCCTTTGGTATAAAGCAGCAGAAGAATTCTCTCAAGCAGGCAGCACTGCGTCCTAAGGAAATGGCTATCCGTAAAAAATATGCGGGCAGAAACGATAAGGCAACTCAGCAGAAGGTGCAGCAGGAGATCATGGAGCTTTACGAAAAGGAAGGCTACAATCCTATGGGCGGTTGTATGCCCTTGCTTCTTCAGTTTCCTATACTTTTTGCACTTTTCGAGGTTGTATACTGTCCTCTCAGATACGTTACCGGCTTGAGTATAGACACCATCAATAAGATCGCCGCAAAGGTAACCGAGCTGGGCGGCAGTATCAGAGCGGGCAGATATGACCTTTATCTGCTCAAGGAATTAAACAGCTTAAGCGACGAAAAGTACGCTCAGGTTGTTGAGGCGGTAAAGGAGCTTCCCGAAAGGTCCAAGCTTCCCGACCTTACCCTCTTTGGTCTTGACCTTGCAGGTGAGCCCAGCAAATTGAACGGCTGGTATCTTCTTATTCCCGCCCTTACATTTGTAATAGTTTACCTTACTGCACTTCTTACCAGAAAGCTGACCTATCAGCCTCAGCAGACAGGGGATGCCAAGACCTCCAGTGTGGTTATGGATATTGCTATGCCCGCGATGTCTGCGTTCTTTGCATACACCTTCCCTGCGATTCTCGGTGTTTACTGGATGTTCCAGAACCTTTTGGGTGTTCTTCAGCAGCTTATTCTCAAGAAGATGTATCCTATCCCCGTATTCACAGATGAGGATTACAAAAAGGCAGAGCATGAGCTCAGAGACAGCACAAAGGAAAAGAAGAAAAAGCCCAATCAGCCTCAGAAGCGTCATCCCAATTCTCTGCATCATATAGACGATGATGATGATGACGTACCTGTAGTGCGCAAGGCAGAGTCCGAGCCTAAGACTAAGAAGGACAGCAAAAACAGTATGATAGATCCCGCACCTCTCAAGGAAGAGGAAACGGACAATGGAAAGGAAGACTAAGATGGAACAGGAAATTATTGCTACAGGCAGAACCATTGAGGCTGCTATAGCCAGCGGTGCCGAGCAGCTCGGCGTGCCTGTTGCCAACGTAGACCACGAAGTTCTTGAATACCCCAAGAAGGGATTTCTCGGCTTCGGTGAGGTGGATGCAAAGGTAAGAGTATTTACCGTTGCAAGAGCTGACCTTACAGCTCTCAATTTTGTAAACACATTGCTTGACAATCTCGGACTTGATGCCGAAGCAGAGCTTTGCGCAGACAATATTTCAAACGGTGACCGTATGATCAATATCACAGGTGAGTCCGCGGGTATCCTCATCGGTCATCACGGCGAGACCCTTGAGGCTCTCCAGTATCTTTGCAATCTTGCGGCAAACCGTAAGTGCGATGCAGACGGTACTGAGCATATTAAGATGACTGTTGATATCGAAAACTACAGAAGCCGTCGCGAGCAGACTCTTCGCCGTCTGGCAAGGGGTGTGGCGCAGAAGGTGCTCAAGTACAAGAAGGCTATCACTCTTGAGCCTATGAGTCCCTACGAAAGAAGGATCATCCATTCCGAGATCCAGAATTTCAAGGGAGTTACCACAAATTCTGTAGGCTCTGATAACAATCGCCGTGTGGTTGTTGCTCTTGAGGGTAATAGGGGCAGAAAATCTCATAAGCCCAGAAACGAGGCTCCTGCAGAAGCTGCAGAGACAACAGAAGAATGATCAAAATGCACTCCGCAAGGGGTGCATTTTAATATATAATGTAAAATATGAAATATATAATGATAGCTAAGGTGCGAATTTTCTCCCGAAGGACAAAAAGCTTCGGTAATTCCTCGTTTTAGATTCTCCTTCCTGCCTCTTTACTTTTTCATTGATATATGGTAAAATTATGGATATGCTGAAAAGGAGAAATATATGAAAAAGCTTTTTCCGATCATCAAAAACACAGCTATATCGGCCGTTATAATAACCGTTATGTACTGGATCAACGTGCTTTTGAAATTTACGTTGCATATAAACAGTATGATCCCTATGCTGTACGTTTTGGGAGTGTTTTTTATAGCAATATTTACCGACGGATACTTTTACAGCATAGCCTCAGCGGTCATCAGCGCCGTCTTGGTAAATCATATGTTTTCAAGCTCCGGGAACGGACTGCAATATACCTACAACGTCATCACAAGTACGGCGATAATACTTTTTGTTTCTCTGCTTACCTGTACCGTTACCGCAGTACTCAAAAAGGAACGGCGTATAAAGGAGGCAAGTCTCAGAGCGCATATGAGAGCTAATCTTATGCGTGCGGCATCACACGATCTGCGTACACCTCTTACATCTATCTACGCTTCCTCCTCTGCAATACTGGACAACTTTGACGAGCTGACCGACGAGCAGCGTCTGGAGCTTGTAAGAGAGATACGCACCGAGTCCCACGGACTTATACGTATGGTTGAAAATTTGCTTTCCGTTACCAAGATAAACACCGAGGATGTGGAGCTGACTATGACCGATACGGTTCTTGAGGAGCTTATAGATACGGTGGCGGTAAAGTACAACAGGCATTTTCCCGAGATGCCTCTTACTCTTGACATACCGGAGGAGTTTGTATCTATACCTATGGATGCTATGCTTATAGAGCAGGTGCTTTTCAATCTGCTTGAAAACTCCGTTATCCATGCCCGTGGTATGACGGAGCTTGTTTTACGGGTGACACTTGACGAAGATAGGGTGAATTTTGAGGTATGGGACAATGGCTGCGGACTTCCCAAGGACAAGCCGGATAAGATATTTGATGAATATCACGATTCTACCCTTGTAAGTAATGAAACTGTAAGCAAAAGAAATATGGGTATAGGGTTGAGTGTCTGTTACGCCATAATAAAGGCACATAACAGTACTCTCCGTGCCGAAAATAACGACAGTGGCGGAGCAAGCTTCAGCTTTGCTCTGAGGAGAACAGCAGATGAGTAACAATAAATACAAGATCCTTGTATGTGAGGATGATAAAAACATCAGAAGTGTTGTAGCTACCGTTCTTGAAACTAACGGTTATCAGGTCATAGTGGCAGGAAGCTGTGCTGAAGCAGAGATGATGGCAAGCTCATACGTTCCCGATCTCGTTATCCTTGACTTAGGGTTGCCCGACCGCGACGGAACCGAATTTATCCGAAACGCAAGATCACATTCCGGCGTACCGATACTGGTGCTTTCTGCCCGTACCGGCGAAAGAGATAAGATAGAGGCTCTGGATATGGGAGCTACCGACTATATTACAAAGCCCTTTGGAACAGGAGAGCTTGTAGCACGGGTCCGAGCGGCGCTGCGTACCGTCAAATCTGTAGGAGGTGTAGTTTCGAAAGGCGTATTTGAGCTGAACGGAATGGTTATAGACTACGGCAGACGCCTTGTGACTATAGACGGAGAGGAAATAAAGCTGACACAGACCGAATACAATATTCTTGATTTTATGTCCCATCATACGGGGCAGGTCATGACCTATACCTCCATCATAAACGAGATATGGGGGCATTCCGACCTCAATGCCATAAAGAAGCTGCAGGTAAATATGGCAAATCTTCGTAAAAAAATGGGTACAAAGCCGGGCGATAACCGCTTTATAATCAACGAGTTAGGGGTGGGCTACCGCATTCAGGACCCGATGTGATTAACGAAATTTGTACAATATGTAAAATCGTTAGAATAATAACAAAAATTCAAAATTAATTGTTGATAAATCTTCTGTTTTATGGTAATATTACAATTGCGTAAAATTGGAAATTTATAAATTTAAGGAGTATAGAAATGTACAACAAGAAGACTATCGAAGATATCGAAGTAAGCGGCAAGAGAGTTCTTGCAAGATGTGACTTCAACGTACCCCTGAAGGATGGCGTAATTACAGACGACAAGAGAATCCGTGAGGCTCTCCCTACAATCAAGTATTTAGCTGACAACGGTGCAAAGGTTATTCTTTGCTCCCATATGGGCAGACCCAAGGGCGAGTTCAAGCCCGAGTTCTCCCTTGCTCCCGTAGCTGCTCGTCTTTCCGAGCTTCTCGGCAAGGAAGTAGCTCTTGCAAAGGACGTTATCGGCGAGGATGCTAAGGCTAAGGCTGCTGCACTCAATGACGGTGACGTTATGCTTATCGAGAACGTTCGTTTCCACAAGGAGGAGACCAAGAACGATCCCGACTTTGCAAAGGCGCTCGCTTCTATGGCAGACATATTTGTAAACGATGCATTCGGTACAGCTCACCGTGCACACGCTTCTACAGCAGGTGTTGCTGACTACCTTCCCGCAGTTTGCGGTTACCTTATCCAGAAGGAGATCTCCATTATGGGCGGTGCTCTTTCCGAGCCCAAGAGACCCTTCGTTGCTATCCTCGGCGGTGCTAAGGTATCCGACAAGATCGGCGTTATCAAGAACCTTATCAACAAGGTTGACACCCTTATCGTAGGCGGCGGTATGGCTTACACCTTCTTCAAGGCTAACGGCTACCAGATCGGTACCTCCATCTGCGAGGATGACAAGATCGAGCTTGCACGTGAGCTTCAGGAGGAAGCAAAGGCTAAGGGCGTAAACTTCCTTATCCCCATTGACAACCGTTGCGGCGATGCTTATGACCCCAACTGTAACGATATGCTCGTTGATTCCGACAACATTCCCGAAGGCTTTATGGGTCTCGATATCGGTCCCAAGACCGAGGTTCTCTTCTCTGAGGCTATCAAGTCTGCAGGTACTGTAGTATGGAACGGTCCTATGGGTGTTTCCGAGTGGGAGAAGTTCGCTTCCGGTACCCGCGCAGTTGCTACCGCAGTTGCAGAAAGCGGCGCTATCTCCATCATCGGCGGCGGCGACTCTGCAGCAGCTATCAACACTCTCGGCTTTGCTGACAAGATGACTCACATCTCTACCGGCGGCGGTGCATCTCTCGAGTTCCTCGAAGGTCTTGAGCTTCCCGGTATTGCTTGTTTACTTGACAAGTAAACAAGCAGCTAAATTCGCCTTCGGCGAGCTAAATTGAGCGTTGCTCAGCTAAATTACTGCGTAGCATAATTTAGCTGTTGCGTAAGCAACTATTTAGCTTTAAGCAAACGTTTTAGAAAAATAATCGGGCATCTCATTACCTGAAATGCCCGATTTGACATATTACAATTAAATTGGAGATTTAATAAAATGAACAGAGCTACAAGAAAGACAGTTATCGCAGGAAACTGGAAGATGAATATGACTCCCTCCCAGACTACTGCTCTTATCAATGAAATGAAGACCACTCTCCCTGCAGAGCCCGCTTGTGACGTAGTACTTTGCGTTCCCTTTGTTGACATTGCGGCAGCAAAGGCAGCAGCAGAGGGCAGCGTTATCAAGATCGGCGCAGAGAACGTTCACTTTGAGGCAAAGGGCGCTTACACAGGTGAGATCTCCGCAGAGATGCTTACAGAGTGCGGGGTTGAGTACGTTATCGTAGGTCACAGCGAAAGACGTCAGTACTTCGGCGAGACCGACGAGACCGTAAACAAGAGACTCCTTGCAGGTGTTAACGCAGGTCTTACCGTTATCCTCTGCGTAGGCGAGATGCTTGACGAGAGACAGAAGGATATCACCTCCGAGATCGTTTCCATGCAGACCAAGCTTGCGCTCCAGGGTGTTGATGCTGAGATGCTTAAGAAGGTTATTATCGCCTACGAGCCTGTATGGGCTATCGGTACCGGTCTTACCGCAACCAGCGATCAGGCTGAAGAGGTTTGCGCTATCATCCGTGACGTGCTTGCAGCTAAGTACGGCAGAGACGTTGCAGAGACCGTTACGGTTCAGTACGGCGGCTCTATGAACGCCGGCAACGCAGCAGAGCTTCTTTCCAAGACCAATGTTGACGGCGGTCTTATCGGCGGTGCTTCCCTTAAGGCGGCAGACTTTGCAAAGATCGTAGAGGCAAGCAATCAGGACTAAGCCTGCACCGTATAATCGGGTGAGCTTTAGTAAAGACTGATAGTTATCACACGATGGTGAAGAAAAAACTTAAAAAGAGGTGCTTTTGCACCTCTTTTGTATTATATGGGAAATTTCTGCATTTCGTGTGATTTGAATGGCAGTATTACCGGCTTAGTTTGGGTGCGTTAGCTTGCCGCTCGGTGAAAGCAATGACCACTAACCCAACAACCAATCAATTATATTTATCTGCTTTATGCCCTCGTAGTTTGCGCCGTTGCCGATATCGTCAAGGGTAAGCAGATATTTGGGATAATTATCTCTTATTTCTTGCAATGGCGCCAGCTCTCTTTTCAATGTGGTTTCGTCAAGAACGCTGGCACAGACCTGATAATACTCGGTCTCATTCATATCAACAGTAACAAAATCAACCTCTTTTTCGGATAACTTACCGATGTTTACGCGGTTTTTTCTTCTCAATAATTCAAGGTAAACTATGTTTTCTATCATATGTCCAAGATCTGAGGAAGATTGATTTATGATATGATTGCGTATACCGGTATCAACGAAGTAATACTTACCAAGAGTCTTCAAAAACTGCCTTCCCTTGATGTCATATCTTGTTGCGTTGTATATAATATAGCTGTCGCACAAAGCCCGCAGATATAGCTCTACCGTGTTGGGGGAGATCTTTCTGCCGCTTGATACCAACGTATCGCTGATCTTTTTTGTTGATATGGGACTTCCAATACTGGAAGCTACAGTCTTTAAGATGTTTTCCAACAAGGATATATCGTTTATTTTTTCTCTGGCGGCAACGTCCTTTAAAAGGATCGTGTGATATATCCCTTCGATATACTGGTCTGTGATCCTTTCATTACCATCAAGATAAGCCACGTATGGGAAGGAGCCGTATTTCAAATAACTGTCAAAAAGCTCTTTTTTGCTCTTTCCGTTTTCTTTAGTTGCTTGGTAATACTCCTTAAAGGAGAAGGGCAGCATATCGATCTGAACGTATCTTCCCGAAAGCAGGGTTGCAAGCTCGCCTGACAGCAGATAAGCGTTTGAACCTGTAATATAAACGTCGCAGTTGTTCTTTATAAAAAGACTGTCTACCGCCATTTCAAAACCGTTACACTTTTGCACTTCGTCTATGAAAACATAATTCATTTTGCGGGGATGCAGCCTTGAGGTTATATAATCGTACAGCGCTTTATATTCAAGCAGGTCAGCGTTATCAAGATCTTCAAGATTGATGTATATGACTTGGGAGCTGTCTATACCCGACTCCTTCAGATAGTTGTTATACAACTCAAACAAAGTAGACTTTCCGCAACGTCTGACGCCGGTGATGACCTTTATTATTTGTTTATCCTTAAGAGCTATCAGGTTATCTAAGTATTCCTTTCTCTGTATCATAACATACCTCGCTTTCTTGATCTAATATTAACACAAAGAAACGCATATGTCAATGTTTTTGCACAAAAGAGGAAAAACTTATAAATTTCGACACTTTTTTCTCAACAATCGTGAGTGTATGTGTTATAAAATTAAATTTCGGGCAAAATAGTATTGATTTGTTCATACTTATAAGTTATAATATTTTTAACTTAAAACTATTTTAATTAAAAAGTATTGAGGTATTTATGAAAACAAACAAATATTATCCCTGTCATAACGAAAAATATATAACCGATTTTGCCGACCTGCTCTATACCAACGCAAGAGATTACGGTGACAAGGACTGCTACCGCTTTTTAAGAAAAAAGGTTGAGTATAAGATAACGTTTGCTGAATTTGCAAAGACCGTCAACGGTCTGGGTACAGCACTCTGCGAGCTTGGAGTAAACAAAGGCCATACCGCTATCATCGGTGATAAATGCTACGAATGGCTTGCTTCCTACTTTGCGTCAATTATCTTCGGCGGTGTTGCGGTGCCTATGGACAAGGAGCTTGCCGAGGAACAGATAAGAAACTTCGTGAACTTTGCGGATTGTGAAAGCGTTATTTATACCGAAAAATACAGACCCGTCTTTGAAGGCCACGAGGACGAGATGCCTAAGGTTAAATGCTATATCTGCATCGGTTCAGGTGCTCCGGAGCCCATAGAGGACGAGACAGCGCCCGCGCCCGACAGCCTCCATATGTCCTTTGGTGACACTGTAAGATGGGGCAATTCTCTCATTATGGAAAAGGGACTTCCCGAGATCACGCGTAAGCAGGACGTTGATAAGATGAGCGTTATTCTCTTTACGTCGGGTACTACCGGAACAAGCAAAGGTGTTATGCTCTCCCAGAAGAATATCATTTCCAACGTTACCGAGGCCTTAAAAATAGTACGCGTTAACTCAAGTGACGTTCTCGTATCCGTTCTTCCTCTTCATCACACCTACGAGATGACCGCAGGAATCCTTGCCGCCTTTGCGGTAGGAGCTACCGTTTGTATAAATGACAACATTAAGAACACCACCCGCGACTTCAAGTATTTCCAGCCTACGATAATCGCCCTCGTTCCCCTCTTTGTAAACACCGTTTATAAGAAGATAATGGACGGTGTACGCAAGAAGGGTATGGAAAAAACGGTCAACGGACTTATAAAGACGGATAAGCTGCTACGCCGTGTGGGAATTGACCTGCGTAAGACCTTCTTTTCACAGATAACCGAAGCCTTCGGAGGCAGACTTGACCGTATCGTTTGCGGCGGTGCGCCCCTCAATCCCGAGATGGTAGAGCGCTTTGCATCCTTCGGCATAACCATTGCCGAGGGGTACGGAATTACCGAATGTTCTCCTGTTATTGCCGTGGCTCCCTTTGAGCACGTAAGACTTCATAGCTGCGGTCTTGTTCTTCCAAACCTCCAGTGCTATATCGACCGTGAGGATCCCCGCGATGAAGCAGGCGAGATAGTGGTCAAGGGTGACAGCATTATGCTTGGCTATTACAAAAACGAGGAGGCTACCCGCGAGGTACTTGATTCCCGCGGTTGGTTCAGAACAGGCGACTGCGGTTATATGGATGATGACAACTATCTCTATATCACAGGCAGAAAGAAGAATGTCATCGTTCTCAATAACGGTAAAAACGTATTCCCCGAGGAAATAGAGGAGTATCTTGAAAGTATAGAGCTTATTCGAGAATGTACCGTTGTGGGCAGACGTTCAAGAGTTGATGATACAATAAACGTAACGGCTGTCATATACCCCGATTACGACGGTCTGGAGGCTGCAGGCATAAGAGGTGAGACGGAGACCGAGGATTACTTCAAAAGGGCTGTAGCCGAGCTGAATAAGCGTATAGCTTCCTTCAAACAGATCAGAGGGGTGGAGATGCGCAAGACCCCCTTCCCAAAGACAACCACACAGAAGATACAGCGTCATAAGATAGACGGAGAATAAATATGGCTGACAACAGAGAGATAATAAACGGCTTTTTTGTAAGGATATTCAATAAGATCCTTGCCCTTGAGGAACACGCCATAGACGAGTCGGATATTTCGGTAAACGAGATCCATATCATCGAGGCGGTAGCAGAGCTGGCACAGTGCGGCGAAAGCACTATGAAAAATATTGCAAAACGCCTCAATCTCAGTGCAGGAGCTACCTCGGTTGCGGTAAACACCCTTGTAAACAAAGGTTATCTCCGTCGTGAAAACGGACTTGAGGACAGACGTAAGATATTTATATTTATAACCGAAAAGGCACAGAAGGCGGAGAAAAAGCACCGTGACTTCCACGCTGATATGATACATTCCATAGCTACACGCTTGAACGATGAGGAGCTTGATACCCTGTCAAAGTCCCTTATCTCGTTGGAGGAATTTTTCGGCGGACTTATGTAGCAGAGAGCAATGCAAGCTTCCCGTACAAATAGAAAACGACCCGAAAGGGTCGTTTATCTATTGCTGTAACTATGTATTAAACTTAGCTTACTGCTGTTTCATCGCAGCATAGCACTCGCTGCAATATACCGGACGGTCATTGCTGGGCTGGAAAGGAACCTGAGCTTCCTTACCGCAGTTTGCACAAGTAGTAGTGAACATTTCTCTGTTCGCTCTTGTTGCAGCCTTTCTTGCATCACGGCAGGTCTTACATCTCTGTGGCTCGTTCTGGAAGCCTCTTTCTGCGTAAAACTCCTGTTCACCTGCTGTGAATACGAACTCCTGTCCGCATTCCTTGCAAACTAAGGTCTTGTCTTCGTACATTGGTCTTTACCTCACTTAATATGGTTGTATATTTTTACCCAAGGTCGGGCTTTCACCGACATCTCAATGCGCTTTTATTAAGCTACCCGGGCAAATGTCATAACAGATCCCTGAACTTGGCTCTGATCCTGGACAGAGCATTGTCAACTGACTTCCTGGATTTACCGAGCAGGGCTGCTACTTCGTTGTAACTGTTCAAGGTTAAATAAAGACGAAGAACCCGATCCTCGAAGGGGGTCAGCTTTTTACGTGCCTTATCGAGAGCGTCGGCAAGATCCTGACGGCGGACTATCTCCTCTTCCATAGAGACACCGTCTGCAGGTATGTCCTCATCCATTGCTTCTGTTATAGGGGAGAGTCTTCGCACTTCCGAGATAAGACGGTTGCGTATGCAAAGCTTGGCATATAACCCGAAGGTCACCTTGCCGTTTGCCTTTTCCTCAGAATAAGACTGGGCTGCCTCAAACAGACCGATAGCACATAACTGGCGGATATCGTCCTCCTCCAAAATATTGATATACTCTGAAACTTTGGCTTCGATCAAGGGAGAAAATTCAACGAGAAGCTGCTCCATTGCGTTTTCTTCTCCGCGTCTGGCTCTGTCAAGCAGATCCTTTATTCCCTTATTGTATACCATAGGGGACGTATACACCTTTCTCAAGTTAGTATATATATTATAACATTGTTAACAAATTGTGTCAACTATTTTTCACAAAAATATACACTTTGTGAATATTTAATGTTGATTATGCACAAAGTAAGGAAGCGGTTTTTGTCAATAAATACCACAAATTTTGTTAATATGTGTCATTATTTACAAAAAAGTAGATAAAAAGACTAACTAAATTTTGGTTATAATGTACTGTTCAACATATAATCAGCTTGCCCTGAAAGTAAAGCCATTATGCATTTATATACACCGTCAGGGTTCTTTGTCATGTTGTTTTGAACAGTTATAAGCTGATCTCTGTTCTCCAGCGTGACAGACAGGGAGAAGGTTTCCTTTGAATATTCCTTGACACTGAAGTTAAAAAGATATCTACCGTCGGGCAACTCCTCGGAGCTTTGCTCGATAGACGCACCTCTTTTTTCAAAGGAGGTCAGCCTTGTGGCAGCGGCAAGAGCGGTACGGCGTGTACCGTGGGACAGGGAATCTGCAAGGGTATCCACGACGTTTATACCCTGATCAGTGATAACAAAGCTTTCCTTCCCCTCTGTTGTCACCACCTCAATGTTGGCTGTTTCCACAAGCTCGGAAAAGCATTCTGCAAATCCGAAATAGTTTACGGCACCGTCGGCTGTAACCGTATCGTTGAGCTTGTCAAATTCGATAGGGTAGCCGATATGCTTCATTATATATAGGATATATAATTTGATTTCCGTTTTCTTTATTAGAGCTATCATATTTTGTTGATTCCTTACGGTTGATTAAAGGGCTGCTAAAGCAGCCCTTATAATTATTTTTGTACAAGCTCCCGTTCTTATTATTCCTCTACAGGCTTGAATCTTTCGTAGTCCTTCAGAGTTGCCTTGGTAAAGAGAACAGAGCCAAAGTAATCTGAAGAGAGTTTTTTGAGGTCATTAGATGTCATATATGCATTTTCATATACAAAGAGAGGAGCTACAGGCATATCTGCAATAAGCATTTCCTCAGCTTTGTGGAGAAGCTCTGAGCGCTTTTCCTTATCTGCGGCATATGCCTCCTCGATAAGCTTATCATAATCGTCACTTGCATATCCGGAAAGGTTTGTTACCGAATCAAAGTTACCGGATGCAAGGTCCATAGCACCGCCGGAGAAGGGTCTTGCGTAACCTGAAAGCTCGTTAAATGCGGTGATGGCAAGCATCTGGGAGTCGATTGCAATAACGTCAAAATCGCGGGTAGAGTATGCTCTGTAGAGAAGGTCGGCATACTGATCGTACTCGATGTTGGTGTAATGCTCGAAGGAGAGCTCGATTATTTCAACGGTAAAGCCGAGCTGCTCCCACTGACCCTTTACGTAGTCAGCTACTGCACGGTCGATTTCGTTCTCGCGTATTGTGATAGAAATCTCCTTGTCGGTAGCAGCTGCAGTAAGCTTCTTAGCCTCGGACATATTTGCCTTAGCCTCTATGAGAGCGCCGCCGTTAGCTCTGAAGCTGTCCTTGTCGCTCTTGTCAACGATACCCTCAGGGATGATGCCCTGGGCAGGCTTGGCGTAGCCGATAATACCTGCCAGCTCTTCTCTGTCGATAGCCATGGAAAGACCGCGTCTTACATCGGCATTATCGAAGGGAGCACGCTGATTATTGAATACATAGGTTGCAGTGGACAGGGTGTTGAGCTTTTCAACATCCGCTTCCTTTCTGCTTCCCAGTGCGATCTGGCTGTTGAATACCAGGCTGCCTTCCTTGTAGGCTGCCATAGCATCATCGCTTGAACCCATGGTGATGTTGAGACGGAAGGGACGAACGTACTTGTCAAGTCTTTCGTTCTCCTTGTCCATATCTCTGTAGTAGTAGATAGAACGCTCAAGAACCATCTGGCTCTCACCGGGTGTAAAGATCTTTACGTAGAAGGGGCCGTTGGTAACCATAGTCGCATAGTAGGAGGCCCAGTCGGTAAGTCTGTTTACCTTGTCCTCGCGGAGGGGAACAAGGGCAGGACTTGCCAGGATATTGAGAAACTCGTTGATGTCAATCTTCTTTTCAAAGGTAACCTGGAGTACCTTTGTTTCAGCGGCAACGGCACCGAAGTCATCGATGGAGATATCACCGTTCTTGCAGGCTCTTGCGTTCTTGATATCAAAGAGAAGGGATGCCGCCTTTGACTGGAACTCAGGCTCAAGGATTCTCTTCCATGCGTAAACAAAATCGTTCGCACTTACAGAACGACCATCACTCCACTTGGTGTCGCCGATGGTGAACTCTGCTACAAACTCACCGTCACGGTTGGTGTAGGTTTTGTAATCGGTACAAAGTGCCTTTTCGGGTTTGCCTTTTTCATCGTAGGTAAAGAGACCCTCGTAGATAAGACCCATGATTCTTATTTGATCCGTTGTTGTGTAGGAAGCAGAGGGGTCAAGAGTAGTGGGCACTGTTGAAAGAAACATCTGGATTTCCGCACCCTTTTCAAGCTCTTCTCCGCAGCCTGTCAACATAACGGGAACAAGCATGAGCATAGCAAGAACAAATGCCAATAATTTTTTCATAGTTGGTTTCCTCCCAAAACTGATATAAAACTGCATGGGTATATATAATACTACCACATATATATTACACCATATTATACCACCAAAGTTGAGTATAATCAATTATATTTTTTTGAATTTTCATATTCCTCTGTTTGCACAAAAAAACGACCAAATATTTGTAAATAATCAACAAACTGCGGGTGCAAACGGTGTTTTTTGAAGCAAATAAGCATTCAAAACATGAATATTTCGGTTTTCCCGTTAATAAAATGGCAGTAACAGAGTAAAAATTCGGTCGGAGGTATATAAAATGGAAAATGTTTATTTTCCCGAAGGCAGCTTACTGGCACGTCCAGAAAATCTCGAATACATATCCAGCCTTGAGGGACTTGAATATGCAAAGCAGAACGGAATAATTCTTGAAGCAAGGGTTATACTTTGCGATGCCCGGCACAATCTGTATGTTGAACTTGGAGACTACAGAGGAATAATTCCGCGAAGCGAGACTCTTTACAATCCGTCGGGGGAGGAAATAAAGGACATAGCGATTATAACGAGGGTGGGCAAAAGTGTGTGTTTCACCGTCACGGACATAGTGAAGGACGGGGACGGTGTGATGATTTATCTGTCCCGCCGTAATGCACAGGCTGAATGCTGTAAGAACTATGTATCAAAACTTTGCAGCGGCGATGTCGTTGAGGCGGCGGTAACACATCTTGAAAAGTTCGGTGCTTTTTGCGATATCGGATGCGGACTTGTGGGACTTTTGCCCATAGACTGTATTTCCGTATCGAGAATAACCCATCCGTCGGAGAGATTTTTCTGCGGACAGATAATAAGGTGTGTCATAAAAAATATCGAAAAGAGTATTTGCAGAGTTACGCTTACACATAAAGAACTTCTGGGAACATGGGAGGAAAATGCAGCATTGTTCCGTGCCGGAGAAACGGCGGCGGGTATCATAAGAAGCGTTGAGCCCTACGGCATATTTGTGGAGCTTGCACCAAACCTTGCAGGTCTTGCCGAATGGTGCGACGGAGTACGCGAAGGGCAGACGGCGGCAGTTTACATAAAGAGCATAATACCCGAGAAAATGAAAATCAAACTTGTCATAATTGATACGTCTCCTGAGAGTATGCCCGTGAACGGTGAGGAATACTTTTTTGAAGGCGGGCACATGGACGAGTGGCAGTATTCTCCGGAGGAATGTACAAAAGACATATTTACCGTGTTTTAGTTTTAAGCAGCAAAATTTTCCGCATCCCAAAAAAAGGATGCGGTTTTTTCAAACCGTATTGAAATCGTCGGGTTAGTAATAAGAATAAGTAAATCATTTCCATTTTTGATATAAAAAGTTAAAATTGTAAACAAATGCGTTTTTTTAGAAAAATTGCTTGACAAATGGTCAAAAAGGTGCTAAAGTTATATACTGCATTATAATCGAGTAGTAGTGTGTCGAGGAATCGCCTTTTGGCACATCAAACCCGAAAAAACAATGACTACACAGAAGATGAAATGGAGTGATTTCATACGATGGTAAAACCTTACAAACTCGGTAATAACATCCGTTACAGCTTTTCAAAAATCGACGAAAAGCTCGAAATGCCGAACTTAATCGAGGTTCAGAAGGAATCTTATGAATGGTTCCTCACAG
>JAFQDF010000009.1 GCA_017416185.1 Clostridia bacterium | reverse complement strand
TCGTCAGAGGGAGGCATAACATAAAACACTTTCTGCGTCTGCCTTTGATCTCTACGATCTCTGTTCATCGCTAAAGCTCTTTTGAACCACGCAACTATCGCGTGGTTTTCATTTCCGTTATACGATATGCAAGGCGATCAACACCTGCAACGTGACAAACGCCGCATAGATACTCAGTAGAGTCACTCCCTGCCAGCGGCGAAGTTTGCCCTTTGCCAACGTCGGCAGGGTCATAACGGCCATCACAATCACCATCAGCGGAATCTCCAAGATCTGGGAGGTGTTGAATCCGAACAGCGTACTGCCTTCCGGCACCACAAACGGCGAAATGGTCACAGCCGCACCGGACACCAACACCAAGTTAAAGACGTTGGCACCGATGATATTACCCACCGACAACGCACCGTGTCCCTTCACCAATGCCGTGACCGCGGTCACCAATTCCGGCAGTGAGGTGCACAGCGCCACCACCGTGACGCCCACCACTTCGGTCGGGATACCGGCCATCGTCGCCAGCGACACCGACGAGCCTTCCAGCATATCCGCACCGACCGCAATGATTGCCGCACTGATCACCAAAACGAGCAGATCCTTCACCAACGAGCCGGAGGGTTTGTTGTCGTCTTCTTCCTCGTCTTCGTGCGCCTGAATGGGATTTTTAAAGCCACTGCGGATGGTCATCGTCATATAGATGCCGAATACGATCAGCATCACGATACCCAGCCATCGGTCGAAACTACCGAACACGTATGCCGCCACAATATAGATGGCCGCCGAAACAAAGAAGAAAATAACCGGCGTCACCATCGCCTTGCGTTCGACTTTGGCCGGACGGATCGCGATCGTAAGTGCCGCTATCAGCGCCGTATTACAAATGATCGAACCGATGGCGTTACCGTAAGCGATCGCGCCGTTATCGTTGACGGCGGCGGTCACCGACACCATCACTTCCGGCAACGTCGTGCCAATGGAAACGACGGTCGCACCAATGATGATCTCCGGCACGTGGAAACGTTTTGCCACCCCTACAGCGGCATCCACAAACCAGTCGCCGCCTTTGATCAGAAGCAGAGCGCCGAGCGCAAACAGCAACAACGACCCCCATAAGCCGTCGGTCAAGCCGTTATACCATCCCAAAAATTGTTCAAGCATATTACAGACCTCTTTTTCTGTTGGATTGATAACTATATCGTACCATATCCTTTGGCACTTCGCAAGACACACCTAACCGATTTTGTATCCTTCCCTTTGAAAATTTTGCGGTAAACGGTTCCTTTTTTACGGTTATCGTGTTGCCATACAGTAACCCCCCGCTCCGCGCAAAAGCACGGGGCGGGGGGTTGGGTTGACGGAAGGTATTCAGATGCCCATCTGATGGATCTTTGCCCACAAAAGTTCGGCGTAGTTATAGTGTCCGTTATCACCGATCACCAAAGCGCAGTTATTCGGCACCTCGGCACAGCGATAAATATATTGGATATGTTCGAAGCATTTCTTGGTAGGCTCTATAGGAAAAATGGGATCCTTCTCACCGGCGGCGATCACCAATTTGCGCGGAGCGATCAAAGCGGCCAGATCCCCCATCTCAAAATACTTGCGGATGCTGGGGATATGATTGCAAAGGCAATGCGGCATTGCGGCAATGGAGTGTTCATACGGGCAGATGGAGCAGGACGGAGCCGATACGGTGATACGCTCATCCAAACACGAAAGATAATAGGTGGCCGTACCGCCGCCGGAATTTCCCGTGCATACGATGTCGCTCATATCCACCTCTGCGAAATGTTCTTCCACGGCATCCAAGACACGCATAGCATCCCAAACGCGCTCACCGATAACGGTGCGACCCATCAGGATGGCCACCTTTGCCGCCTCGGTGCAACTGGTCCCATATCCGTTTTCGCTACTCTCACCGAAGTTGCGTGCCTCGATCACCAAAGCACAGCGGCCCTCGCGCAAAGCGCGTGCAGACATATTTCGTTCCGGCCATTCCTCAAGCGTACGCCGGTCTTCCTCGTTTTTCGGGTTACCCAAAGCGATATGCATACCCGATCCGTGACCGCTTAAACATAACGCCAGCGGCATCGGCCCGTTAGCGGCCGTCGCGGGTATGAGCAGATGGCAAGGGACAACGAATCCTTTTTCCGTTTGCACCGTAAACCGATATTCGGTAAACCCATCCCGATCCTTTTTATATTCTAATTGGAATAAAGGATCGCATTTTTCAAACGGCAGACCCAACAGTTCCTCCAACTTGGCTTTGGCTTTGGGTTTCCATTCCTCTAACGGCTCTCCCTTATACTCCAAAACGGGTGCGTTGCTTTGCAAAAATTCATATTCAAAATCATACGCCTTCAACGTCGCCATAACGATCACCTCAGGTTGATTATAACATAACATGATCAAACAAACAAGAGCAATCACTTTTCGTTCGTTCGAGTCCATCTTTGCGGAGGTTTTAGTGAGATGATATTCGTTGCCAATCCGCCCGAAGGGCCATGTCCCTCCCCTAGAATATTTTTATCTTCCTCTGTATTCTTGCTTTAAGACCTCCGCCATCTCCTCGGGCGATTCCGCACAGCCGCCGGCAAGCCACAATTTAATAATGGCATTCAGACCGTTTCTGAAAAATTCAATATGATAGTTGATGTTGCTGTCAATATGTTCTTGTTCGGCCCGTCTTTTGTCATACACCGAGATCAGGTGTTTGTCATCATAACACAACTTAAAATACGTTTTATAGAAAATTTGGTTTTCTTTAATATGCTTGAACATCTTCAGCGCGCCCGTGCGCTCGTGGAAATAATCGTAATCGGCAAACAGGTTGCTGAACTCATTTTCCAATTTTTCTCTCGTTTTATCGGCAAGATCGAATAGATCAATGTAGTTTGCGTAGAACGTGCTACGGTTGAGTCCCGTATTTTTGACAATATCCGAAACGGTAATTTCCTTGATCTCGCGGGTCTGCAGCAGTTCGATAAACGCCCGTTCGATCTTCTCTTGCGATTCTCTGCGCCGTTTGTTGTTCTTTACATTCATAATCATTCTCCATTATCCCGACGTTTTTCCGAAAACTGATGGCCGTATTTTCTTTTATCCCAACACTTGTTGTTTAATTGTTGATTGTTTTGCGATGGCAAAAACAGTATACTATAAATGCAATAAAAACACAAGTGTTGGTTTATTGAAAGGAGAATTGATTATGAAAAAGAGTAGTTTTGTCACACTGATTATGGGAACGGTAAGCGGGGTGCTTTTCGCACTCGGTATGTGTATGGCACTTCTTCCGGAATGGAACGCCTTCACAGAAGGTATCCTTTTCGGCGCCGTCGGTATCGTGCTTAGCATAATCACAGCACTGATCTGGTGTAAGATGGAAAACAAGAAACTGCCGAAAATGAATGGTAAGAATCTGTTCCGTATCATTTACGCCGTCATTGCCGCCTTGGTGCTTGGCGTAGGGATGTGTATGTGCCTTGTTTGGCAGCAAATTATTGGGGGAACACTCGTCGGGCTGCTCGGCATCATTATGCTGATTGCTCTCATTCCGATGATCAAAGGCATCAAATGAAAGCGTTAGATCTTGCAAGAAGTCCTTATACAAGTCTTGCATTTAACGTTGCTTATGCCTTCGGCAACTGTATTATCGGTTTTCTTAACCCTTCGTGGTGGTTTATTACCGTCGGTGCGTATTATGCCGTGCTTGCGATCACAAGGTTTTCTGTACTACAGGTCAAACGGAAAGCCGGTGGCAGTTATGATACCGAACTGTTTGCACGGCGCATTACGGGGATTTTATTGGTCGTGCTGTCTTTCTGCATAGTCGGCGTGAATATACTGTCCGCTGTTAAAGATCGGGGCACCGCCTTTCACAAGATCATCATGATCACCATCGCCGCCTATACGTTTACGAAGATCACCGTTTCGATTATCGGTATGGCGAAAGCAAAACGTTCCGCCTCTCCGGTATTAAAGACACTTCGTAATATATCGTTGGCTGATGCCTGTGTTTCCATTTACACGATGCAACGGTCAATGCTTGTGTCCTTCCCCGGTATGGAAGCGGCGGACATCTTATTGCTAAACATATTGACGGGAACAGCGGTATGGATCGTTGTACTGCTTCTCGGAATCAATCTGATTGGAGGAAAATATACCGATATGGCTAAATCAAAAATTGTAAAAGCCAATGAAAAAATCGCCGAAGCAGTAGCCGGCGGTTACAAGAAAATTGAAAAAGGTGTTGTAGACGGATACAAAAAAATCGAGCAAGGCGTTGTTGGCGGTTACACGAAGATAGAAGATAAGTTTGTAGACGCTTACCTCACAAAAGACGGCGAGACCGTAGAAGAAGCAAAAGCAAGATTGAAAGAGAAAAATAAATAGAAAAAAGGGCAGAGTTAGCAAAAACGCTAACTCTGCCCTTGACTGTTTCTGCGGTCGTTCGAATCCATCTTGACGAAGATTTTAGTGATATTCCGCCGTTGGCGGAGTGAACTTCTTCACTATTCACTATTACTTATTACTTTCCAAAATTTTGATACCGTTTAGATACCACTTTGTTTTTTGAAAAAAGAGCTAAAATTTACGATTTTTATTATTTTTTTCAAAAAAGATTATCTATTCGATAAATTGGAATTTAGAATACTCCTTTATTGTACTTTTTTTGTACTGCAACAATGCAACCTATGCCAAGCACAAAGCCTATGATAAGTATAGCAACGGCAAGTATAAGCAATTTTTCAAACAGTCCTATAATGCCACTGATTAGCATTACAGTTGCGATAAGAAACATTGCTTTTCCAAAGGCTTTTCCGTAGGCCGATTTATCTGTGACTTTTGTTTGGTGGTAATCGTGAATCAAATCCGTTTTACCCTTGTAAATTGCAATACCCAATACCGTAAACAGAGCTGAAACCAGAAACATAATAATGGAATACACTAACATATTGATACCTCTACAAATTCTTATTTATCAAATAGTATTATATCACGATTCGACCGTTTATCAAATAGGTTATAAAAAGGAGCGAGTCACCCCACCCCAACTGCGCTCGTCTGCACACCAAACAAATCACACGCCGCAACGCAATTTCCTATACTGTAAAAAGCGGCGTAACACCGCTTTTCACTTTACACTCCGGCACAAACAGCTACATATGAACATCCATTCATATGAATAGCCATTCATATGTAGTAGAATTATATGTGATCATTTGCTTTTTATCCGATATCAAACTCAATGAGATCAACAAAGAATCTCTTATTGAATTCATATCTTTGCTCTTCCTTCTTTTCATTCTTCAAGCCGCTTGTAGAGGACATACGGCGAAAGCATATTAATGTATCCTCAGGAAAAGCGTTAAGGGCGGTAAAATACTGTCCGAAGCCTGTATCCCGCAGATACAGAGCACACTCGTCATAAGCGTTTTCGGGGACATCGTCCACAAGCTCATTTAAGGGGACAAAGGCATCCTTTTTTGCCACAAGGTCATACCAGGCAGGATCCAGCAGGCATATCACCGCCTCACCCACGAAGATCTGAGTGGTAAACTGCTGCTTGGTGGTAACCATATCCCCCGTATTGATATAAAGGGGATTACCCTCCTCGTCGTATAGATATTTGTCGTCCTTTAGCTGCTCGTCGGTCATAAGAAAGAGTGAGTTAAGAGTAACCTCTCTTTTGCCGTTGCCGTCATAATCCTCGCTTAAAACGTCCTCAAAGGCAGACTCTATCTCAAGAGTTTCGTTTGCCGTGGGAAGCTTGGGACCCGTATAAAGAATCATAGCATCATACTTATCCCTTGTAAAAAACTGTGTGGTCATAATTATTACAGCTACGGCAAAAAATACAACTATAATAGTTATCCACTTGTTATGATACCAAAAGTTTTCAAGCCATTTTAATACTTTTTTCATACTACTCCAATCTGTACCGAGGTACAGATATAATTATACAGTTTGCCGCCTTTTATGTCAAGTCATTATAAAACCCTCCTGCAAATGGCAGAAGGGTCATTTTATTGTTATACAGAATCAATATTTTCCTTTATATTTACTCTCATACACCTCATAGCGTTAAGGGTCGCAAGTACGCTTACTCCAACGTCAGCGAACACCGCTGCCCACATTCCCGTAATACCGAGAGCTCCGAGCAGCAGCACCAGAAGCTTTACACCTATGGCAAAAACAACGTTCTGCTTTGCAATAGATACCGTTCTTCGTGACAGATATATAGCCTCCGCTACCTTTGCGGGATCATCGTCCATAAGTACGATATCCGCCGCCTCTATGGCAGCATCCGAGCCCATACCGCCCATTGCTATGCCGACCTCCGCCGTGGCAAGCACGGGAGCATCATTGATTCCGTCTCCTACGTAGCATACGGCAGCTCCGGGCTCAACGCTTGCCTGTATCTCCTCTAACTTTGAAACCTTGGTATCGGGAAGAAGCTCGGGATGTACCTCGTCAATTTCAAGTACGTCGGCAACCGATCTTGCAACCGCCATATTGTCACCGGTCAGCATTACCGTAAATATTCCAAGAAAATGGAGATTCTCTATTGCCTTCTGTGAGCTTTCCTTAAGTCTGTCGGCAACCACTATATGACCGAGATACTTACCGTCCTTTGCAATATATACGACACTTCCGGTAGATGCCACCTCGGGGCATTCTATACCGAGATGCTCCATAAGAGAGCGGTTACCGCAGGCGGTACCGTCGGATATTACGCCCTTACCGGGAATCTCCTTAACCTGCTTCGGGGTGACGAGCTTTCCCTTATATACCTTTCTTACAGAGCGTGCCACGGGATGATTTGACCCCTGCTCTGCGGTGGCTGCAAGTCTCAATAGCTCGTCCTTATCTATGACAGAGGAGATCTCTATAACGTCAAAGCTGCCGTAGGTAAGGGTTCCCGTTTTATCAAAAACAACGACGTCGGTCTTTGCAAGCTGTTCCATATAGCTTGAGCCCTTGATCAGTATGCCCCGTCTTGACGCTCCGCCGATACCTCCGAAAAAGCTCAACGGGACGCTTATAACAAGAGCACAGGGACAGGACACCACAAGAAAGAGCAATGCTCTGTGACACCAGGTACTCCACTCTCCCGTTACAAACGAGGGAACAATGGCAAGAAGCACTGCCGACAGCACTACTATAGGTGTGTAAATTCTCGCAAACCGGGTTATAAAGCCTTCTATCCTTGCCTTTTTTTCAGCAGCACTCTCCACAAGCTCAAGTATTTTTGATACTGTGGAATCTGCATATTCCGACGTTACCTCAATACGTATGACTCCGCTCAGGTTCACAGAACCGGATAACACCCTGTCACCCTCTGCTATATCCACGGGGAGAGATTCTCCGGTCAATGCAGAGGTATCCACCGAGCTGATTCCCAAAATGACCTTACCGTCAAGTGGGATACGCTCTCCGGGACGGACTATTATCACTTCTCCCGCCCTTACCTCTGAAGGCTCACAACGAAGCTCCTCACCGTCGCGAAGCAGGACCGCATACTCGGGATTGATATCCATAAGAGAAGCTATCGAACGACGGCTTTTGTCCACCGCAAGGGAAAGAAACAGCTCTCCGGTCTGATAGAACAGCATTACCGCCAACGCCTCGGGATATTCTCCCAACACTATAGCACCAAGGGTTGCAACGCTCATAAGGAACTTTTCGTCAAGCATATGTCCACGCATAACGCAGAGGGCAGCATCCCACAAAATGTCATAGCCTATAATAATATAGGGTCCCAGCAAAAGCAAAAGATTAAGCCTTCCATCTGCAGCCAGCACCATAAGAGCCGCAAAGCCTAAGGCTGCAAGAACTATTCTAAGTAAAATGAATTTCTGCTTATTAGTCATCTTATTATCTCACAATTCTTTTCAAACTTGTTTATAATGCTCTGTATCCTGTCAAGATCGGGTTCGCTCTCGTATTCAAGGGTCATACGGGAGGTCATAAAGGCAATGCTGCAAATTACTCCGTCAAGCTTGTTTATGGCAGCCTCCATCTTAGCCGCACAGTTAGCACAGCCTAAATTCTTTAATCTATATACTTTTTTCATACTTGATACTCCTATCGTACTTGTCTTACGAAGGCCGGAAGGCGGTAAGATATGTTCCCTGTTTTTTATTCGCTGAGAAAGATCCTGATATCTATTTTCAGCCATTTTCTCTTCATTTCCTTATTTGTAATCCTGCCGAAAATAAGCTTGCCTGCATCCATCAAACGCGAGAAGATCACGTTATCCTCCTTCGGAACGTAGCCTATTTTGACCCCGTCCGTATTCTTAATAACTATGGCTTGGGTGTCGTATTTATTATCCGGCTCACGGAAAAAATCGAGACGGTCGTCAATTTTCAAATACGGCTCAAGCTCCTCGATACCTTCGATAAAGCTCGTACCTGCCACGTGGCTGTCAAACAGGTAGATATCTCTTTCAAAGGGCTTGGGAACACTCAGACCGTTGACCTTAGAATGTAGCAGACCGACAATGCCGTTTTCGTTACTCTTTATAATATCACTCATATTTTCACCTTAAAAGCTCCTTTAAGCGATCACGATAAAATTCGTAGCTTTCCTTAAGCTCATTGATGCTTTCCTCAAGCTCCGCCTTCTTTTCGGCAAGCTTACGGGGGTCCTCCACGATCTCCTTCAGCGTGTAGGGATACTCGTTTTTGATCTCTGCGATCTGACCGCGTATAAGCTCCAGAGTCGCAATGAGCCGTTCCTTCTCCTTGACGAGCAGAGCCATACCGCTCTTGCTCTCCTCAGGTACTACGGGCTCGGCAAGCATATCACCTATGATCCTCAGACTGTCAAGATCACCGTTTTCGTACGCCTGTACCGCATTTTGGAATAACTGCATTTCAGACGGTGTTATCTCAGGATGAAGGTCGGGATGCAGAGCCTTTACGATGGTTCTGTAAAGCTTTTTCAGTTCCTTTGTTTCCCCTTCGCTAAGAGGTATGCCCTTGCTGTGATCAAGCGCTTTATTCATTTTTGCGATCTGTTCGTCAAGCCGTCTGCCGTATTCGGCAAACTCCTCGTCAAGCACAGCCTCAATATCCGAAAGCAGTATCGCCTCCTGACGGTTTTTCTTTGCCCTGATAAGATCTATCTTTCTTTTGACCCGCAAAACCTTACAATATAATTCATAAGCCTTGTATTCAATGCCGCCGAGAGCCAGCATATAAGCAGATTCTATATTCTTACACACAACAAGCCTCAGCTCGTCCCGTTCAAGCAAAAGCATAGAGACCTCGGTACGTAATTTTTCCACTTCTTTTTTCAAGGTCACAAATTCGGGAAATATGATCACGGTATAGTTTTCATCCATCGAGATCACCTCCTTTAAAATCAAAGCAAATTAAAAGCTTGAATCATTCCGAAATATGCTCCATTCCCTGAGCTATTATCGTTCTTACGTGGTCGTCCGCCAGACTGTAGAAAATCGTTTTTCCTTCCCTTCGTCCCGTAACAAGCTTCGCATTCTTGAGGATACGGAGCTGATGGGATATGGCAGACTGCTGCATATGCAGAAGCTCAGCTATAGCGCAGACACACAGCTCGTTATGGGAAAGTGCGTATAGTACCTTCATACGGGTAGTGTCCCCAAAAACGCGGAAAAGCTCTGCCAGATCGTATAAGACCTCGTCCTTTGGCATCTCCCTCGCCACCCATTTTATTATCGCTTCGTGGTTATGTTCCATACATGAACATCCTTTCATATGAACAACTATTCATATGTATTTTAGCAGATACCTGCGCTTTTGTCAAGAGATATCTGCAAAGGGGCAAGTTGCCCCACCCAAACTGCGCTTTGAAGTTAAAATATCATCTTTTGTCTATCACACGCCACAACGCAAATTCGCTCTACGTTAAAAAAAGGCAAGTTGCCCCACCCAAACTGCGCTTTGAAGCTCAAATATCATCTTTTGTCTATCACACGCCGCAACGCAAATTCGCTCTACGTTAAAAAAAGGCAAGTTGCCCCGCCCAAACTTCCCTCTGAAACTCAAATATCATCTTTTGTCTATCACACGCCGCAACGCAATTTCCTATACGTCAAAAAAATCCGACCCTTTCGGATCGGATCTTTGTATGAATATCAAGCGATAGTTTGAGACATTATTTCCGTATAATAGCTCATTGTTTCCTCCAGAGCTGCATTTAACTTTGCGGTAGCCTCTTCCTCGCTGAGTCCGGTATATTCAAAGTTATCAAAAGCAATCTCAAAGCCGTCGTAGGAGCCTTCGGCACTCAGCTTAACGCTGCCGTCCTCGCTTTCGTAAGTGTAGATAAAATATTCGCTGTTCAAGGGAGGATCAAATATAATTATAGCCTTTTCACGGTAGCTCGTATCAAAAATGTCAGTTCCGCCGGGGATAGGCTCGGAAACGTATATAAAGTAGAGATCATCATTTTCAGGGTCATACTCTGCTACGTAACCACGGTCTCCCTCATACTTTACAAGATCAATACCACCGGCAAAGGCAATGCCGTTGGTGCTTACGTAATCAACAAGTTCGTCATAAGCGATATAGCTTGCCGCATCCACCATCAAACCGAGGAAATATAAGACTGTATTATCCATAGCCGCATCAAACTTAGCCTTGGCATCCTCCTCGCTTATACCCTCAAACGTAAGGTTTGCGTAACTATCCTCGTCTGCACCGGTTCCGGAGGCACTTATCTTGACCGTACCGTCCTCGCTCTCGTAGGTATACTGCCACCACAGATTTCCCGTCAGTATATCGGGGATAAATATCACTCTTTCACGGTAGCTCGTATCAAAAATGTCAGTTCCGCCGGGGATAGGCTCGGTCACGTAAACCAGACAGATCTCACCCGTCTCAAGTACGTATTCGGTAACATATGCCTCGTTTACGTTGTCGGTTATAAGACCGATGTGCTTGCCGTCGGGATACTCAACTCCTTCGTCTTGTATGTAACGTACAAGTGCATCGTAAAGCACCTGCATTTCATCTCCCATATCCTCTGCGGGCAGGAAGAAATCCTCAAGGGTCATATCCGCCTCGGCAAGGATAAGTGCGATATGCTCACGGATATAAGCCTGACCGTTGGCAACACGGTCTATAAGCTCGGTGTTTTCGTAGCCTTCAAGCTGGCTCTCGGTTTCCTCGTAGCCGTCGAGAGACATATAGCCGAAGCTGTTCATAATATCGGTGCCGTTGGCATTTTCATAGAAATAAAGAAAGTCATATTCGGAGGCCAGAGTATACGCATATATAGAAGCAGATTCGCGATAGTTTATCCCTACATCCTCGCCCTCAACTACTATTTCGTAAGGCTCGGTAAGATATGCAATAGAGATAGATTCGTCACTTTCAACGTATTCCATTAAAATATCGTAGCCTTCGTATTCCGCAAAATAAGAATAGTAGGATTCGTCAGAGAAATACTCACCGTTAGCCTTGATATATTCAACTATAACGGCATAGGCGCCGCCCATATCTCTGTAGCCGTAACACTCAAAATCAAAGTAAGACATGATCATACGGCAGGCCTGCGCACGGGTAGCGGAAGCTCTGGGAGCGATAGTCGTCTCGGTCATACCCGAGATGATACCTGCGGCAACAGCCCACTGCACCTGTGTGTGCGCCCAATCCGAGGGCTTATCGGTATAGGCGGAAAGGTCGGCAAGGCGGCTTACGTCATAGCCTCTTGCCTCTGCATAGAGATAAAGAAGTCTGGCAAGCTGCTCACGGGTGATCTTTTCGTTAGGACCGAAGCGGTCTGCGGAAAGTCCGGCAACAAAGCCCTGCTCAACGGCCCAGCATACGGGAGCGTTGTACCAATGATTAGACTTCACGTCATCAAAGCCGCTGTCGTTGTTCTTATATGCTTCAAGCTCGACATTGTCGTACATAGCAAGTATCTGAACGAACTGTGCTCTGGTCAGGGTTCCGTTAGGTTCAAAGGTGGTCTCGGTCATACCGCTTACATAACCCATAAAATAGCAGAACTCTATGCCCTCGTAGTACCAGGCACCCTCCTTTACGTCGGTAAAGGGTAAGCCTTCATGTACATCGTTGGCTGATGCCGTAAAGGAAAATGCCGACAAAAGCATCAACGCAGTAAGTAATAAGCTGATAAATTTTTTCATAGTATACCTCCTCGGATTTGTTAACTGCATTTTAACATATTAATAACGAATTGTCAACATTGATCGGCACCCGTCGTAATACCTTTTGCACCAAATAATAAAAACCTGCAAGCATAGTCAAACACTTGCAGGTTTATTTCTTTATAAATACCTATTTCTGTCTTCCGAACAACTCGTCCAAGGAAACGTTCAGAACCTTAGATATAGCATCTATCTCAATATCCGTAACGGCTCTGTCTCCGATCTCGATCCTTGATATAGAACCTCTGCAGGTATACACCGCCATTAATTCAAGCTTGTTTGACAGCTCCTGCTGACTCATTCCGGCAGCTAAACGTGCCTTCTTTATACGCCAACCGATAATATTTGATTTTTCATTATCAATAATTCTTTTCATAAAAAACACCTTTTATGGATTTGCTATCGCTATTTTATATATAGGAATTTTCTTCATTATGGGTGGGACAACTTTCCCCTTTTTATTAGAATATAAAAAATTCATCCGTTTTTTAACGCTATTAGAGTTAGTATAATTCTATCGGTGTGTGTATTATTGTACAATTTTACATTATACTAATTCTATCAACATTACCTGTCACGATGACAGTATATATGAGGTAGCACCGTGAATAAGGAAATCAGAATAGAAACGGCTGTTGGCAAACGCATACAGCTCTTGAGGAAATCAAAGGGTTATACACAAATGCAGTTATCCGAGATAATCGGTGTTTCACCTAATTATCTTTCAGATATCGAAAGAGGCATAGCTTCCCCTAAGATCGACAAATATGTATCAATCATAAATGCTTTAGACTGTTCGGCAGACGATATTTTTTCGGACGTTACCAAATACGGACACAAATTCAAAGCCTCCCATTTATCCGAAAAACTCGAATCCCTGCCCAAAGAAGATCAAGATAAAATATTTGCCGTTTTAGATATTCTCATTAACGGAATATAATGAAAATTTTCTAATCACTCCTATGTTATATAGGAGTGATTTTTTCTTTACAAAAACAATTTTCTATGATATAATCACGGTTATAGGATTAGTTAATCGCTTTTGGAGTTATATTATATTATGAAAAAACTTATATATTCAAAAAAATATCCCAAGCAAAAACGTAATACTTATTCAAGTGAAGACTTCAAAGAGCTTATGCACAGAGAAACCGAGAACGAGTTTTTGGCAAGGCAGTTTAAGGATAAATACCGTCACAAGGTTCTGTTTTCAGATGACCGACACACCTTAAGAGAAGATCATATAAGGGCTTGTGTCAGATTTGCACTTAAAAAAGAGATTGATATTGAGATTTTTAAGGGTACAGAGTGCATATGTGTCAATCTGTCTTTTGACGGACTGATAGATATTACCGAGATCATGGAAAGCATCGCCTTTGCCGACCGCGTAATATCGGTCTCACATATCGAAGACAAGGATATGACCCTTTCCCTTACCTATCAGACCCATAATATAGTGTTTTTCAAAAAACGGAATACAGCACAGGAATGATTAATTTTTCATCATTTTAATTTATACCAAAAGGACGTCAGGTGACGTCCTTTGCGATATTTTGCCTTCGGCAAAAGCGATATATCTGCTATAGCAGATGTGATATGTATCTGGCACGGACAGATAACACAAAAGCCGTCCTTGCGGACGGCTTTTTGATAACGATATTTACTTATGCAAGCTCTGCAAAGTACTTGATGGTTCTTACCATCTGGCTGGTGTAGGAGTTCTCGTTGTCGTACCAGGAAACAACCTGTACCTGATAGAGGCCTTCACCGATAGGAGCAACCATAGTCTGGGTTGCATCAAAGAGAGAACCGTAGGTCATACCGATAACATCGGAAGAAACGATCTGGTCTTCATTGTAGCCGAAGGAAGCGGAAGCAGCAGCCTTCATAGCAGCGTTGATGCCTTCCTTGGTTACGTTGTCACCCTTAACAACTGCGGTAAGGATGGTGGTGGAACCGGTAGGAACGGGAACACGCTGAGCAGCACCGATAAGCTTGCCGTTGAGCTCGGGAATTACGAGACCGATAGCCTTAGCTGCGCCGGTAGAGTTAGGAACGATGTTCTGTGCGCCTGCGCGAGCACGGCGGAGGTCACCCTTTCTGTGAGGACCGTCAAGGATCATCTGGTCACCGGTGTATGCGTGAACGGTGGTCATGATACCGCTCTGGATGGGAGCGTAGTCGTTGAGTGCCTTAGCCATGGGAGCGAGGCAGTTGGTGGTGCAGGATGCTGCGGAAATGATGTTGTCCTCAGCGGTGAGGGTGTTCTCGTTTACGCTGTAAACGATGGTGGGAAGATCCTTGCCTGCGGGAGCAGAGATAACGACCTTCTT
>JAFQDF010000008.1 GCA_017416185.1 Clostridia bacterium | reverse complement strand
ATTTCAGACTGTCGAAAAAGTCGGTCGGACGTGTAAAAGAAATATATTTATAAAACATTTCACCAATTGTTGAATAACAGTAATATATTAATGTTTTCACCTATTGAAATTGATAAGTACTCAAGGACAGCATAAACATCGAGTTTATGCTGTCCTTTCACACTTTTCCGCCAAATCCTCTCTACCGTACTCAGTACGCCTACGAGATGATTTGACGAAAACCTACCTTTCTTTTTCGAAGTCTGACAGCGTGTCGATAGGTTTATCGACACGCTGAAACGGCAGACCTTTGTCTGCCGTTATTGCTTTAGTTAAGGTAACGTATGACCGGCACTTCTGTATATCTCATACCAGTCCTTACGGGAAAGCTCTACCTTATCAAAGCCCAGGATCTCGTTAAGATGTCTGTAATTTGTGGTTCCCACGATAACCTGCATCCTTGCGGGATGACGAAGGATCCAGGCAACAGCTACGGCGGTTTTTGCAACACCGAAGCTTTCTGCAAATTTCTCAAGACACTTATTGAGCTCAGCGTATTCGGGGTTATCTATAAAGCTGCCCTCAAAGAAGCCTACCTGGAAGGGTGACCACGCCTGAAGGGTCATATTATTTATTCTCGAATACTCAAGAACGCCGTCCTCATGCATATAGGAGAGCTTGTTGGTCATATTTGTATTAAGTCCCTGAGAGATCATACCGCATTCGATAATACTCAGCTGCATCTGGTTGATACAGAGAGGCTGTCTTACACAGGTTTTGAGCAGCTCTATCTGTCTTACGTTCTGATTGCTTACACCGAAGTGCTTTACCTTGCCGCTTGTATAAAGTGCATCAAAGGCCTCCGCAACCTCCTCAGGCTCCATAAGTGTATCAGGTCGGTGAAGGAGAAGTGAATCGAGATGATCAACCTTAAGCCGCTTAAGGGACGCCTCAACAGAGCTGATTATATGCTCGCGGGAAAAGTCAAAATGAGTGATCCTGCCGTTTTCGTCCTTCGCTATACCGCATTTTGACTGAATGATCATCTTATCGCGCAGATCCTTGTGGTTCTCAAGAACCTCACCGAACAGCTCCTCACACCTTCCTCCGCCGTAAATATCCGAATGGTCAAATATATTGATTCCTGCATTGAAAGCATTCATTATCAGGTGGTCGGCTTCGTCAACGTTGAGGGCATTTATACGCATACAGCCGAGAATAAGCTCGCTTGCCATGAAGTTTTGTTTTCCGATATCAATGTTTTTCATAACATCTCTCCTTTCTTTTGCAATTATAACATAAATTTATAAAAAAAGCAACGAAAACTATGACGAATTTTGTTGACAAAAGAAAAACAGTTTGATATCATAAGTATATAAAGTAATTATAAGGAGTAGCTATGAACAAGATACCCGATAACAGAATCCTGTACGATGCCGAAGAAGCCCGCAGAATCTACAGCAGCTCTAAGAAAAAAGATAAAAAGCTTATTATAACCCTGTCTGCTATATGTGTACTGTTATTGGCGACGCTTGTCCTCTGTATATGCGGCTTTTCAGCTGTTTTGAAGGGCAGACACTCTGTTTACACAGCGACAGTTAAAGGCATATATAGCCGAAGTATAGAACAACCTCAATACCGACTTTCAAAAGCAGAACTCAAGCTTGACGAAAAATGGGAAAAGGCCGAAAAGGACGTTGACGCTATCCTTGACAGGATGTATCAGAGCTACCGCAAGGGAAAGACCGAATACTCAAGTGTCATTAACGTGCTTAACGCGTTCTCTCAGATTTCCGCAGCTGCCGACACCGTAGGAGAGGTACGCTCGGAAGTTGACAGCATAGAGCAGGGAAGAATAGCCTATGCTCAGGCAAAGGACCTGAGAATAGCAGGCGATATGGTGGGTGCACTTACCGCGTATCTTGCCGTATCCGAGGAGGATACCCTTAATTATAAGACTGCTATGAAGAAGGCTAAGGAGGTAGAAGCTGAGGGCAGAGAAGGAATCAGCTACAAGGTCAACACCTATCTTTGCAAGTTTGATATCGAAGGAGCGAGAAGCTTTGTCAATAATCTCTCCGAAAAGCTTGGAGATAACGAATTTATCAAGAGCGAGAAGGACAGGATAGAGGCTTACTATACCGAGCAGACAGACCTTGTTACCTTCAACGGCCCGGTAGAGCATCTCTTTACTCACTGCCTCATAGCATTCCCCGAGCTCTGTTATTCAAGTCCTTCTATGACAGCAAGCCTTGATGAGGACTGCGTAACACCTCTTGAGTTTACAAGAATACTTGACGCCCTTTATGAAAAGGATTATATCCTTATTGATATCAATATGCTCATCAACGAGACAGATGACGGAGTCGAGATAGGTGAGATCAAGGTTCCCCGCGGCAAGACTCCCTTTGTTTTCTCTGTGGATGACGTCACCTACGACTCTCGTAAGATGCATACCGGTATGGTTGACAAGCTTATCGTTGACGAGAACGGCAGAGTATGTACCTACACTCTTCAGGCTGACGGCACTGAGCTTATTTCCTATGAAAACGAATGCTTCCCGATTATCGACGAATACGTAAGACAGCATCCCGACTTCACCTTCCGGGGTGCAAGAGGTACGCTTTGTCATACCGGCTTTGACGGTGTGTTCGGCTACAGAACACAGAATGAACCAAAGGAAGACGTTGACCCTGCGTATGAAAAGGAACAGGCACTTCTTGTCGCCGAGGCTCTCAGAAACGAGGGCTGGACCTTTGCCAGCCACAGCTACGGTCACGCGCAGATGGGCGACTGCACCGTAGACTTCGTCAAGGAGGATACCGACAAGTGGCTTGCCGAGGTTACTCCCATAATAGGCGATACAAAGATAATGGTATGGCCCTACGGTAACTCCATCCGTTCGGGTGAGGCTCACAAATATCTTTATGATCACGGCTTCAAGCTTTTCTGCGGTGTGGGAATCAAGCCCTTCGTAGCAAAGGAGCCTGACGGTCTCGGAATATTTATGGACCGCAAAGCTCTTGACGGATACTCGCTTCGTAACAGACGCGATAAATATATGTACCTCTTTGATACCGAGGAGGTATGGGATCCTCTTCGTCCCAAGGAAATCACCTGGTAAGGTAATTTTGAAGCTTTAAACCGAATATAATATGACAGTGCTATGCGCTGTCATATTTTATATTTTGAGGGATGATTATGGGCTGTTGTATTAACGATTTAAGGGATAAGGACGTTGTTAATATCAATGACGGGAGAAAATTAGGCTGTGTCACCGACGTGGATATAGACGTCTGTAACGGAAGACTGGTCGCCATTATGGTACCGGGTGAATCAAAGGGGTTTATATTCGGAAGGTGTGAGGAGATACGTATCCCCTGGGACCGCATCGTAAGGATAGGTAATGACACTATTCTCGTGGACCTTAAGACAAGGGTCTGCGAGCAGAGAAGTCCGGAAAAATGCAATATGTAAACATTGTGTTAAAATGTGAAAATGTTTGAAATTCATCTTGCAATTATAATTAAGATGTGATATTATATTTAGGCTTATGAATTCACACACAGAAATTGCTTTCGGTGTACCTATGGTATTGAGCTTTCTGTGGTGGAAATAACCGAAGGAGGACATTAAAAATGTCAGTAATTACTATTAAGCAGCTGCTTGAAGCAGGCGTCCATTTCGGACATCACACAAGAAGATGGAACCCCAAGATGGCAGAGTACATCTTCACCGAGAGAAACGGCATCTACATCATCGACCTTCAGAAGACTGTTAAGAAGTTCGAGGAAGCTTACATGTTCGTTCGCGACCTTTCCACACAGGGCGGTAATATGCTCTTCGTTGGTACAAAGAAGCAGGCAGCAGACGCCATCAAGGAAGAAGCTACCAGATGCGGTATGTACTACGTAAACGAGAGATGGCCCGGCGGTATGCTCACCAACTACAAGACCATCAAGAAGAGCATTGCTCGTCTCAACGACCTCACCAAGATGGCAGAGGACGGTACTCTTGACCTTCTCACCAAGAAGGAAGCTGCAAAGCTTATGAAGGAAAAGGCAGATCTCGAGAGAAACTACGGCGGTATCAAGGAGATGCCCGGTCTTCCCGATGCAATCTTCATCGTTGACCCCCGCAAGGAGAGAAACGCAGTTCTCGAGGCAAAGAAGCTCGGTATTCCCGTTGTAGCTATCATCGACACCAACTGTGACCCCGATGACGCTGACTACGTTATCCCCGGTAACGATGACGCTATCCGCGCTATCAAGCTCATTTCTTCCGTACTTGCAGACGCTATGATCGAGGGCAAGCAGGGTGAGGCTTTCGCTGCTGAGGAAGACGCTGCAGTTGAGGCTGAAGAGGCTGACGCAGAGTAAGACATACTAAGTCTGCACGTATAACCGCTGACGGTTTTACGACAATATTTAAATAAAGAATTTACCAAAATACAGGAGGATATAAAAATGGCTGCTATTACAGCAAAGGACGTAGCTGCTCTGAGAGCTCAGACAGGCTGCGGTATGATGGATTGTAAGAAGGCTCTCGTTGAAGCTGACGGTAACTTTGACGAGGCTGTTAAGGTTCTTCGTGAGAAGGGTCTTGCTAAGGCTGACGCTAAGCAGAGCAGAATCGCAGCAGAAGGTCTCGTTGACATTCTTTCCTGCAAGGAGTGCGGTCTTACCGCTATGATCGAGGTTAACACCGAGACCGACTTCGTTGCAAAGAACGATGGCTTCAAGGCATTCGTTAAGGCAGTTCTTAAGACTATACTCAAGAACAAGCCCGCTGACGTTGAGGCTCTTCTTGCTTGCACACTTGACGGCTCCGACGTAACCGTTGAGGCTGAGGTTAAGAACCAGACCTTCGTTATCGGTGAGAAGATCACTATCCGCCGTTTCGTACTCGTTGAGGGTCCCGTTGGTACCTACATCCACGGTGCAGGCGCAACCGGTATCGTTATCAGCTTTGAGGCTGACGATGCTGTTGCAAACAACGAGAAGTTCGCAGAGGTTGGTAAGAACATCGGTATGCAGGCTGCTGCAATGAACTGTCTCTACACCAACCGCGAGGACGTTCCCGCAAGCGTACTTGAAGAGGAGAAGAAGATCCTTCTCGCTCAGATCTCCAACGATCCCAAGAACGCTAACAAGCCCGACGCTATCAAGGAGAAGATGGTTGTTGGCCGTATCAACAAGTACTACGAGACCAACTGTCTCGCAGAGCAGGCTTACGTTAAGGATGAGGACCTCAGCGTTACTCAGTACCTTGATGCAGAAGCTAAGGAAATGGGCGGCTCCCTTAAGCTCAAGGCGTTCTATCGCTACGAGAAGGGCGAAGGCCTTGAAAAGAGAGAGGACAATTTCGCTGAAGAAATTGCTTCTATGCTCAAGTAATATAAAGCAAAACAAAACAAAACAAAACAAAGTGCTGTCTTCGGACAGCACTTTTTGCATGTTATAGCAATTCACGATTAGTTATTCACTATTTACTGTCAAACGCTTCTCAGCGAACTCAAGCTGAAAAGAAAAATGACAGGTTTGCCGATTATAACAAGCCTATCACTGCATCTTCAAGCGTTGGGTATGACGAAACAACTTCACAGCTGCAATCAGAATAGACGGCAAGACCTATATTGCGAAATTAGCTGTTGATGAAAGTTATGCTCCGGGACAAACTGATACTCATAAAAAGTTTTATCATGTAAGGTCTATAAAAATAGAAACATCATCTTCCGTGGGGATAGGTGACAACCACCACACACCCATTATAGAAGATGATGCTTCTGTAGTTAGTATATCTGATTTATTCAATCTTGTCAAGACCTATGACCCCGAATTCAAACCTCATCCCGTTCACGAGTCTATGATAGAGAACGGACAGCCTAAGGTGTTCTACCACGGCAGTCACGCGCAGTTTACTGCATTCGATAAAAAGAAAGCAAGGTCTATGGGTCATTATGGGAGAGGTTTTTACTTCTCGGACAGTAAAGGTCATGCAGGAACCTACGGAAACACTGCAAATGCACTTGAGAGTACGATAGATGAGGCAAGCGACCTCAAGAGTGCCGACATCATAAAGAGATACAAGGCACAGATAAACACCATCACCGATGCTGAAAAGAGGCTTGGTGAGGTGAATGAGGCAATCAAGAGCCTTGCGTTTGCGAAGGGTAAGCGAGACACCAACCGACTCAGGGTGCTGTATGACGAGAAGTCGGAGCAGGTAAAGAAGATAGACCGCTTTGACAAATCCCTGTTAAGGCTTGAGTCTACCTCGGTGCTGAAGAACCTGCTTACCCGTGAAAAGGCAAAGGTGAAAGCAGCTACCAATGCGAAAGCAAGGGAAAAGCTGAACGCCTATAAGGAGAGAGCGGCAGAGCGAGAAGCAAACATCCGAGCTGAGGCAAAGGAAAAGCTTTCCGAGACAAAGCAGAAGGAACGTGACAAAGGGACGGTTCTGAGATTGATAAGATCAAAAGGACGGTCTCGTTTTTACGCAAATTCGATGAAAAAGTCCTCAATCCTTCTGTTTAATCTCAACAAAACATTGTAATCTTAAGTTATAATGTCAAGATAGTGTCCTGATGACACTATCTACAAAAAAATGTAACCTTAGGTTACAATCTCTGATATTGCACAAATGATACATTTCAAATAATTTTTTCTGATGTTGCATAAATGTAACATTTCAAATTATTCAATGATCAATCCGTTTAAGATTGCGGTTTCACTCCATATTTCCGGAAAACAGTTTGTATGACGGCTTTGTTTTGTGAAGTGTTGGTATAAAGAAAACAGCGGTCACCCGCTGTTTTCAACATTTATACTATATATTTAATTATTCTTATTGGCTTTTTTTCTTCTTCAAAATTACAAAGACCGCTACAGCAGCTGCGACGATCGCAACAGCAACCGCAATAATTAATACAATAGAATTATTGTTATGAACGGTCTCGGCAACGGGGTCAGATGTGACTTCGGTGCTTTCAGCAGAGCTTTCGGATATTTCGACTTTGTCCACGGCTTCCTTAGTGTCGGAAGTAAAATCGGTCTGATCAATCAGTTCAAAATCTATTCTATTATCCTTTGCGTAACTATGAGCGCACGTGTTTTTATAACATTTGACAGTTACTGAGCCAAACACGTCAAGCGCATCTTCTCCTATACTTATCACCGATTCGGGAATAGTTAATACCATATCGGCAGATGTGCCGATTAAAGCATAGTCCGAAATATACTTCGTACCGTCTTTTACCTCATATGACCCTTCCATTTCGTCCTGTGAATCAATAAGATGGGGACCAACATAGAGCAAATTATCTAACCAATTCAAACCGTTGTTCCAGTATCCCGTGTCCAAAAATACATCATAGCCTGTTTTAATTACTGAATCAGGCAGTATGATATCACAAAGCGAAGTACAACTAATGAACGCATTCCTGCCTATACTTGTAACAGAATCAGGGAATGTCACACCTGTGAGAGATGCACAACTATCGAAGGCATTATCACCTATATTGGTAACAGAATCGGGAATAGTAACGCTTGTAATGGATGAACAACCGGAGAATGCACTGTCAGCTATGCTTGTGACCGAATCAGGGATCACCACATCTTTAAGGGATGTACAATTCGAAAAAGCAAAACGGTCTATTACCGTTACCGAACTACCGATAATCACGTTTTCAAGGTCGGTAAAGTCGTAAAATGCAAATTCACCGATTCTTGTAACAGAATCGCCTATTATAACCGTATGTACAGAAATATTATCGTCTTTCTGAGAAATATCGGCAATAATGTTTTTGTTTTCTGTTGAGTACAAATAATTGTACATATCACCCGAACCGTCAATAGTCATAGTAGCTGTTGCTGCATCATAGCTCCAGGTGAGGTTTTCACCGCACTTCCCGCTGTAGTTTTTGGCGGCTGCGGTCAGGTGTGTTGCCGTTATCATAGATACGAGCATTATGACAACAAGCATTAAAGATGATAAACGTTTGAGTTGATTTTTCATACTGTCCTCCGATTACAAATATCACTTGTATTTTATCACAATAATGCAGCGGTGTCAACAATACCGCAGGTGAAAGCGGTGGCACGGAAGTGGCACGACCGTGGCAGCCCTGACACATAAAAAAGCCTTTATTTATGCGGGTCTGTGGGATCTTGTTGCAGTGTTGCAGAAAATTCCCGCTACTGCGAATATACAGAAATATATTTAATAATTCTATATATTATATATTGTATTTAATTCTTCAATGGAGTTAAAAATTACTGCAACAGTGCAACAGACAGTTAATAAAGACTTATTTTATAAGGGCTTGTAGGTGTTGCAGAGATTTAAAATTACTGCAACGGTACTGCAACACTGCAACACATATCAGGTATACGGATAATAATAAATATCGTAAGCCTCCTGATTTAACCGAAAGGTGAAGAATGAGCCTTTTCTTTGCCGTATAATAAATTCCTCCTGAGGCTTATTTATCAAATGCGCCAGCTCTCTTTTAAATTCCACAAAGGAGCATTTATACCCCTTTTCGTTGTCCTGACACCAACGGACAAAGACCTTGTGCATTGCGGTGGTAGTCAGTCCGTCCCTCGGAGTATCAGCCGTTCTCGGAATGCAGCACTGGTTATAGAAGTTAGCCACGGGGTTGTTTTCCTTGGCGTAAAGCATACGCTTGCTGAGGGTGTTGGGGTTCTCGGTATATTCGTAGCCGTTGGCAATGACCGAACGCAGCCACATAAACGCCTTTGCCACTATTCCGCTTCGCTCGGCAAACATCTTGTCGCAGATGAACTTGTCCCGCTTTTCCTTGGGAATAACGTTGTTACACTCGACGATATTTATACGGTCGTAGACCCACTCTCCTCGGTCTCCTCCGAACTTAGGCAACTTGTTCATACAGAACCAGAGCTGACCGCCGTAGGTATAATAGAAGGGTGAAGAGCCCTTACGCTCCGCAAAGATACGGTCTCCGCCCGTCACCTGCTTGAAAATTTTCAGCTCGTTTACCGACATATAGCTTAAGTCCGAGCTTCCTGCAAGTCTTTTGCCGTAGATGGCAGAGGTTCCGAACCTTGCCTCAAGGGTGTTTAAGTCGATTGCCGCGCAGTTGCGCTGACCCAGTATCCGCTCACACAGAGCCTTAAGCTGGCTCTTACCCGTATTACCCTCGCCCACCATAAATAAGGCTGATTTCATACGGTAGCCCTTGATATTGGAAAGGGTCACTCCGATAAACTCCATAAGCAGGGTATAAGTACTCATATCGTCTCCGCAGAGGTCGTGCATAAATGCATCGAAGGTGGGACTCTTTATATCATCAAGCGTCCAGTCGCAGTCAAGCTGTACGGTGGAATAGATATCAGGGGAATGTGGGACGAGCTTGTTTGTGTCGAGATTCAGGATCCCGTTCTTAAAATTGACTATGTTTTCGTCGGCGTCAAGCTCCTCACTTGTGACGAAGTTAGGATCGCTTAAGATGTTTCGCAATACCTCCTCAACGTCTGCCATACAGAGACAGGACTCGTTATACGAGGTTATATAACTCTTTATCTTTGCCCTTATCTCGTCGATTCCTATGGGAATATATACACCGTCACGGTACCATAAGCGCCTTACCACCCTGTCCCCTTCGCCAAGCTCAAAGAGATATCTCTCGGTGCTTCTGATATGGGATGCAAGGGCAGGGCGGTCAACACGTAAAATTCCTCCCTTGCCGTAATAGAAATACGGGGGCATAGCTTTGAACTCGATGATCTCGGCGTTTTCGACAGCCTTCGACAAATTATCTACGGTTTTCTCTCTACCCAAAAGAGATAAAACGTCTGATATATCTCCCTTGTGGGGGAGCTTGTCGTGTATTGCGGCAGACTTGACCACCCTTATCGACTTTGCACAGGATATAAGCCCCTGCTTTACGGTCTTGGCATATTTTTCTCCCGCCTCGTCGTTGTCGGATATGATAACTATATCCTTGCCCGCAAGGAATTTGTTGTACTCAGGATCCCACTTGCCGCCCGCTCCCTTAGGAGACGTGGTGGCGGTGTAACCCAGGGAAAACATCGTGTCGACGTCCTTTTCGCCCTCGACAATATATAAGTATTCTGTAAGCTGTTCGTCTCCCCCGTCACGGCAATCCCGTGACACCCCCTCGGGGAGGGGGCTGATCGTTGCTCTGCCGTCAGCTTTTATTACCTCGTCAATGCGATACAGGGGTATCTTTAATTCACCCAGTCCCTTGTGCCATACGCCCTTTTCCAGGCGCTCCCACTTGGCGTATTTACCGCCGTCAGCTTTACGGTAGATAGATTTACGGGCAAGGGTGTTTCCCTCTGCATCACGGTAGAGGTGGGTGCGGAGGGGAGAATTCGGAATGCGGTGTGAGGAGTGCGGAGTTTTTTCGTCATCCGTAAACAGGTCTTTCATCTTCAGACCCATTGAGGAAACAATATCCTCAGGGGAGCATCCCCTATGGCAGTGTAATAAAATTTTACCGTCCTTTTCGGTGATCGACAGACTTGGATTCTTGTCATCGTGTGCCGGGCAGGAGGCGGTATATTCGCTTGAATTTATTTTTTTGACCTTGTCAAGCTTTGATAAAAACAGATTTAAATTCATTTAATCATCCTTTCTGTTATGTAAAATTATGCTTTTCGGTGACAGATTGCTCACCGCAGCTCCATTATACAGTAAGGAAATCTGCCTTCGGTAGGGTACCACCCCCTACTTTTTTAATATAATCTAATAAATTTACATTTACGTATTTACAAAAGGGAAGATTTATAGTAAAATATACCTAACAATATAAATATTGACCGGAGGTAAGACGTAATGAGTAAACCGGCATATAAAAGAGTTCTCCTCAAGCTTTCGGGTGAGGCTCTTGCTGCAGGATCGGATGATATACTTAACTTTGAATATGTGTCCGAGGTGTGCGCAGTAATCAAGGAATGCGTTGACCTTGGATGTGAGGTAGCTGTTGTTGTGGGCGCGGGTAATATCTGGAGAGGTCGTCAGGGCGGCAATATGAACCGCAGCAGAGCCGACCATATGGGTATGCTTGCCACGACCATAAATTCTCTTGCTCTTCAGGATGCCCTTGAACAGCACGGAGTGGATGCAAGGGTTCTCACTGCCGTTGAAATGAAGGCTTTTGCCGAGACCTACACCTACAGGGATGCCGTAAAGCATCTTAAGAAGGGAAGAGTAGTCATATTCGGCTGCGGTCTTGGTATGCCCCTGTTTTCTACCGATACAACCGCGGCTCACAGAGCTGTTGAGATCGGTGCAGACGTTATCCTTATGGCAAAGAATATAGACGGTATCTATTCTGCCGATCCTAAGGTTGATCCTACAGCGGTAAGATATGACGAGATTACATATCAGGAGATACTTTCCAAGGGCCTTCGTGTTATCGACACAACAGCGGCAAGCTTCTGTATGGAGTATAATATGCCTCTGTTCGTATTTGGACTTGATAAATCTGAAAACATTAAAAAAGCCATTATGGGCGAAAATATCGGAACTATAGTAAAGGTAGGTAAATAAAAATGAAACTTGACGTTAAGCCTTATGAAGAAAAAATGAAAAAGAGCGTTGCTGCTTTTGAATCTGAGCTTGCAACCATCCGTGCCGGCAGAGCAAACGCTTCTGTCCTTGACAGGATCACCGTTGACTATTACGGTTCTCCCACAGCTATTGCAGGAATTGCTGCCATAAAGGCGACCGATGCTATGACCCTTACCATCACTCCCTGGGATGTTTCCTCTGTTAAGGCTATCGAGAAGGCTATTCAGGCCTCCGACCTCGGCATCAACCCCGTAAGTGACGGCAAGGTTATCAGACTTGCATTCCCTCAGCCCACCGAGGAAAAGAGAAAGCAGCTCACCAAGGACGTTGCAAGGATGGCTGAGGATGCAAAGGTTGCTATCCGTAACATCCGCCGTGATGCAAACGATAAGGCTAAGGAAATGAAAAAGGCAAGCGAAATGACAGAGGACGAACAAAAGGCATCCGAAAAGGCTGTCCAGGATCTTACCGATAAGTATTCCAAGATCCTTGACTCTGTGGCAGATGCAAAGAATAAGGAAATAATGTCTATCTAAATATTTTTCACAGTCACGCCTTATGGGGCGTGATTTGTGAATATATACGGAGATTTTATGATCAAACTATTCAAAAAAAAGAATCAGACCGAAAAGCTTATCTGTGACCAAAGGCTGCAGCATATAGCCTTTATTATGGACGGCAACGGCAGATGGGCAAAAAAAAGGGGTATGCCTCGTGAGTACGGGCATACTCAGGGTGCAAAGACCTTTAAATTGATAACAGATTACTGCGGTGAGATAGGTATCAACACCGTTACCGTGTATGCCTTTTCCACCGAAAACTGGAAGAGACCTGCCGCTGAGGTCAATGCGCTGATGGATCTGTTTATGGATTATATTTACGAGGCTCTTGAGGTCATGATGAAGAAGGACGTTTGCATCCGCTTCATCGGGGACAAGACTCCTCTGTCGGATAATATGAAAAAGCTTATGGCAGATGTTGAAGAGGGCTCGAAAAATAACACCCGTCATCTCAATATTGCGATCAACTACGGCGGACAGGACGAGATAGTCAACGCAGTTAATCTTGCTCTGAAGCAGGGTAAGACCGAGATCTCGGCACAGGATATAGAAAGCAATCTCTATACCAACCACGTGGCTATGCCCGATCTTATTTTCCGCACCGCGGGAGAGCAGAGGCTTTCAAACTTCCTGCTGTGGCAGAGCGCATATTCCGAGTTTTATTTTACAGACGTTCTCTGGCCTGATCTCAAGCCTGAGGATATTGATAAGGCTGTCGCTGACTTTTATTCAAGGCAGCGCAGATACGGAGGTCTTTAATTTATGTTAGTCAGAATATTAAGCGGAGCTGTGCTGATGGCGATACTTATTCCCAGCCTGTTTTTATCCGCAACACCTGTGTTTGATATTTTGATCACTGTTGCCTGTGTTATGGCTTGCTATGAAATGCTTAACTGTCTTGGCTTCAAAAAGGTGTGGAAGATTTCACTTCCCTCATTTCTTATAGCTGCATTTATCCCGCTGTGTGTAAGGCAGGTTATTGACGTAGGGGTGGGTATGGCTGAGCTTATCCTGCTGGTTTTTATCGTCTATTTGTTTATACTTCTGAGTATTGCCGTATTTTCCCACGGAAAATATTCGATCCAGGACGTTTCCAGCGTTTTTGTGCTTATATTCTATATCGTATTCGGCTTTATGGCGATCCTGTCGGTGAGAAATATTTCCGTTGATGATAAGGGCAAGTATCTTTACCTGCTTATATTTATAAGCGCCTGGGTTACCGATACGGGTGCATATTTTACCGGCGTCCTCTTCGGCAAGCATAAGCTTATACCCGACGTCAGCCCGAAGAAAACAGTCGAGGGAGCTATAGGCGGACTTTTCTTCTGTGTTGCCTCTTTCGTTATCTTCGGACTTATAATGAAGCACTTCTACGGTTATACTCCGAATTATATTATTCTATGTGTTCTCGGATTGGTGCTGGCTGTTGTTTCCATGTGCGGAGACCTTGTGGCTTCTCTTGTAAAGAGGCAGTATAATATAAAGGACTACAGCAAGCTTATTCCCGGACACGGCGGAATAATGGACCGTTTTGATTCTCTTATCGCCACAGCCTCAGTTCTGTCTGTGGTGCTTAATCTTCCTTTCATTCTTCAGAATATTCTTTAAGAGGTATGCAATTGAAAGCTATATACGAAAAATCGGTCACCGTGCTTGGTTCTACCGGCTCTGTGGGTACACAGGCACTTGACGTTGCACGATCACAGAATATAAAGGTAGATGCAATATCCGGTGCTACACGTATAGATATACTTGAGGAGCAGATAAGAGAATTTTCTCCCTCTGTATGTGCTGTTCTAAGCGAATATAAAGCAAAGGAGCTGGCTGTCAGGGTAGCTGATACCGACTGCAGGATCATCTCCGGATATGAAGCTATCGTTGACCTCGCAGGCAGGGGAATAAGCGATGCTGTTATTAATTCTATCACAGGCAAGGCCGGGCTTCGTCCCTCTCTTGCGGCAATTGAAGCCGGAACCTCTCTTGCCCTTGCCAACAAGGAAACTATCGTCTGCGCAGGTGAGCTTGTAAATAAAGCCGCAGCCGAAAATAATGTGAAGATCCTTCCCGTTGACAGTGAGCACAGCGCAATATTTCAGTGTATCGGAGACAGCCGTCACGAGGATATATCAAAGGTGATATTGACAGCCTCGGGCGGTCCTTTCTACGGTAAGAGACGTGAGGAGCTGAAAGCAATTACCCCCGAGATGGCTCTTGCTCATCCCACCTGGAAAATGGGTCCCAAGATCACAATTGACAGTGCTACCCTTATGAACAAGGGCTTTGAGGTCATCGAGGCAAGATATCTTTTTGATATGCCTGCCGATAAAATTGAGGTTATCGTTCATCCCGAGAGCATAGTTCATTCAATGGTTGAATATATTGATAGAGCCGTTATTGCACAGCTCAGCTGTCCCGATATGAGACTTTGCGTGCAGTACGCCCTATCATATCCAAACCGCTGTACCGGAACCCTCAAGCCCCTCGATCTTACCGAAATAGGCTCTCTGACCTTTAAAAGTCCTGATTATGGGACATTTAAGCTGTTAAAATTAGCTTATGAGGTGCTGGAACGCGGCGGAAACCTGGGTGCCGCTCTCAACGGAGCAAACGAAAGAGCCGTTGCGCTTTTCCTTGAAGAGAGGATATCGTTTACGGATATAATGGATTTAGTTTGTGAGGCTGTGGATAAAATCAGGTTTATTGCCAAACCTACACTTGATGATATTGAAGAAACCGACATTATAAGCCGTGAGCTTATAGATGAGCTTTCAGGGTCAAAAGTGTCAGACTGATATGCATTTTGAACGGAGATCTCAGGCTGTTTTCTCCGTTTCCGTTAAGGAGCTGATATTATTTATATTATAATTGCATTACTTGTTTTTTGTTTGCTGACTCTTCTTCACGAGCTTGGACATTATCTGTTTGCAAGGCTTTTTCACGTGGAGATCAAGGAGTTTGCCGTGGGTATGGGTCCCAAGCTCTTTTCGAGAGTATCCGGGAAAACAGGTATAAGATATTCATTCCGCCTTTTACCTATAGGCGGATTTGTATCAATGACGGGCGAGGATGAGGAATCACAGGCTCCCGATGCCCTGTGCAATAAGCCTGTATGGCAGAGGATGATCATATGTGCTGCAGGCTCTGTTTTTAATATTGTAACCGGTGCTGCACTAATTTTTGCGGTTATCGTTACCTCCTCTGCGATCGGTTCTACGGTTGTGGCTCAGTTCCGTGACAATGCCGTTTCCTGTAATTACGGTCTTGAGGTCGGTGACAGGATAGTTGCCATAGGTGATGACAGGACCCCGAACTGGCGTAACGTGGTGTACGAGATCGGTCATCTGGGCGCTGAGCCTGCTGATATTACCGTTATCCGTGACGGCAAGCAGCTCATCCTGAGGGACGTCAATTTCGGCGAGGAGGTTAACGAGGGGGTTACGTTCGGTGTGGTGGATTTTCTTGTGGAAAGGGAAGAGAAAACTCCTTTGAACGTATTGAAGCATACCTGGCATTCCTCGGTTCTTACAGTTAAAATGATATGGGAATCACTTATTGACCTGGTAACCGGACGCTATGGCTTTGAGGCTATGTCAGGGCCTGTGGGAGTTACTACGACCATAGGTGATGCCGCAAAACAGGGAATGGGCAGTCTTATGTACCTTGCCGCGGTGCTTGCTATGAATCTCGGTGTATTCAATCTTTTGCCTCTGCCCGCACTTGACGGCGGCAGGCTTTTCTTTCAGCTTATAGAGCTTATCAGGGGCAAGCCGGTACCGGCTAAATACGAAGGAATGATCCATTTTATAGGCATTGTCTTTTTAATGGCATTGATGCTTGCGGTGACCTATAAGGATATTATTAAATTGATTACAGGATGATTATGAAAAGAAATTCACGTAAGATAAAAATAGGAAACACTTATATCGGCGGTGATACCCCTGTGAGTGTGCAGTCTATGACCAATACCGATACCTGCGATTATGAGGCGACCTATCAGCAAGTCAAGGCTCTGGAGGGGCGGGGATGCGATATTATCCGTATGGCAGTACCCGACAGGGAGGCTGCGGGTGTTTTCACCTACCTTAAAGAGAAGGGAATTAAAATTCCCCTTGTAGCTGATATTCATTTTGACTATAAATTAGCGATCGCTTCCTGTGAAGCGGGTGCTGATAAGATACGTATAAATCCCGGTAATATAGGCTCTGATGGAAATATTAAAGCAGTTGTTGATGCTTGCAAAAATCATAACGTGCCAATCAGAGTCGGTGTTAATTCGGGCTCACTTGATAAAGAAATACTCAATAAACACGGGCGGGTGACCGCCGATGCTCTGGCAGAAAGCGTACTAAAGCACGCTGCGATTCTTGAGAGATTTGATTTTAATAATATCGTTCTTGCTATCAAATCCTCTGATCCCGCGATGATGGTTGCTGCTAATAAGCGTGTCAGCGAAATGTGTGATTATCCCCTGCATCTCGGTGTGACCGAAGCAGGCAGTATGCGTATGGGTGTTATGAAGTCTGCCGTTGGCATAGGCAGTCTGCTTACTCAGGGGATAGGCGATACGGTCCGTGTTTCTCTGACTGCTGACCCGTTATATGAGGTGGATTGGGGTATAAAGATCCTTGAGGCGGCGGGAGTTCGTGAAAAAAGCGGTATTGAGATAGTTTCCTGTCCTACCTGCGGACGTACGCAGATAGATATGATCTCCCTTGTAGACGAGTTTGAACGTCGTATGGCGACCGAGATCAAGACCGGTAAGAGCTTGAAGGTTGCTATAATGGGCTGTGCGGTAAACGGCCCGGGAGAGGCAAAAGAGGCAGATATAGGTATCGCGGGAGGCAAGGGCGAAGCCTTGCTGATAAAGAAGGGTGAGGTTATCAAAAAGCTCCCTGAGGAGGACCTTATATCGGCATTGATCGACGAGATAAACAGAATGTAGGAAGGCATAAGATGGCTAAATCATTTTTAGAGGTGTTTTCTAAATACGAGCCTGCCGAAAAGACAGAGGCTCTGCTTCGTGACTGTGTTGTCACAGCGAGGAGAGCAGACGTCGAAAAGCGTATGCTTGAGGTGGACGTTAAATTTGAAAGCATTGTCAAAAAGGATATTCTTTATAAAATAGAAGAGGAGATTGCTTCTGCATATGACCTGAGGTCTATGAGGATCTGCCCAAAATATGATCCCTCTTTGTTTTATGATGACTATATAAATGAAATCCTCAAGGAGGCTTCAAGAAGCGCTGAGGTTTCACGAGGCTTCTTTAACGAATATACATATACAGTTGATGCAAACAGGATTACCGTTTATCTCTCCTTTACAAACGGAGGTATAGAGCTTCTTTACGGTGCAGATACTCCCAGAAGGATCGAGGATATCATTCGCTCCGAGTTCGGTCTGAATTTCAGCGTGGGAATAACAAGGGATGAGAATTCACCCTTTGATTTTGATTCCTACAATCAGGCTCAATTTGAGGAGCTTGCATATTATGTGGACGAGATAGAGCGGGAGCGTGACCGTATAATCTCCCAGCAGGCAAAGCAGGCTCTGAAGGAAGAGATGAGTGCCGAGCCCATCGACTACGTCAATTCGGTTGAGGAGTCGGACTTTACTGTTGAAACTACCCCTGAGGGCTACGTAAAAAGCGGTAATCTGATCTTTGATATAAGTGAACCTCAGTTTTTCATGAGCGAGGAGCCCTTTGATATTATTCCTACACCTATTGGAACTATGACGTCCAATATGAGAGGCGTGGTGGCATTGGGTAAGGTAGTGAACTTCGAGGCTAAGCCAACGCGCAAAAACGATAAACAGATAATAAGCTTCGGTCTCACCGACGAGCAGGGCTCTATTACCGTTAAGGCCGTTATGGAGAATGAGGCTGCAGAGCCTCTTATAAAGACAATCAGCAAGTCAAAATACAAGCAAAAGAGAGGTACGATCAAGGTTGAGCTTTACAGTGCAGCTTTGGCTGTATACGGCAATGTCAAGGCTGACAGCTTTGACGGAGAATATACCCTTAATCTCTCGGACGCCTGCCTTGTAAAGCAGATATTGCGTGAGGATAAAGCTCCCGAAAAGAGAGTAGAGCTTCACTGTCATACCAATATGTCGGCTATGGATGCCACCATCCCTCCCGTAGAGCTTGTTGAAACAGCGATACGCTGGGGACATAAGGCCATAGCTGTAACCGATCACGGAAACGTTCAGGGCTTTCCCGAGGCTATGCTTGCCGCCGAGGGTAAGGATATCAAGATCATCTACGGTATGGAGGCATACTACGTTGACGATACCGCAAGGGCTCTTTACGGTGACAAAACTGCCTCTCTTGACGATGAATTTGTGGTATTTGACCTTGAGACCACAGGTCTCTCGGCTATGTATAATAAGATCACCGAGATCGGTGCCGTAAAGATTAAAAACGGTCAGGTCATTGACGAGTTTAATACCTTTGTTGACCCGGGGACCCATATTCCCGAGGAGATAACCGAGCTTACCGGCATTACCGATGAAATGGTCAAGGGCGCACCAAAGTGTGATGCTGCTCTTAAGCAGTTCCTTGAATTCTGCGGGGACGATATTATTATCGCACACAATGCGGTGTTTGATACCTCCTTTTTGCGTGCGGCTTCAAAGGAGTATAAGATCCCCTTTGAGAACACCTATCTCGACACGGTGGCACTCTCCCGCTACGTAAATCCCGAGCTTAATAAGCATACCCTTGATACTCTGCAGAGATATTACAAGCTTCCTGACTTCGATCACCACAGAGCCTGCGACGATGCGGCGATGCTTGCTAAGATATTCTTCTGTATGAGTGATAAGCTTAAGATCGAGGGAATATTTGACCTTGATGCAATGGTCAGAGTTATGGCGGATAAAGCTGATCCGAAGAAGCTGCGCTCCCATCATATGATCATTCTTGTTAAGAACCTCGTCGGTCTTAAGAATCTTTATTATCTTATCTCACAGAGCTATCTTGACTATTATTACAGACATCCCCGAATTCCTAAGACTCTCCTCGAGGAGCATAGGGAGGGGCTTATTATAGGCTCTGCCTGCGAGGCGGGTGAGTTATATAACGCAATCAAACAGAACAAGTCAAGGGACGATCTCCTTAAAATCGCTGATTTCTACGATTATCTTGAGATCCAGCCCCTTTGTAACAATATGTTTCTTGTAAATGACGGTACCGTTCCCGATATTGAAGCTCTGAAGGATATCAACAGACTTATTGTCGGTCTGGGCGATGAGCTGGGAAAGCCTACCGTTGCAACCTGCGACGCTCACTTCCTTGAAAAGCATCACGAGATCTACCGTAAGATACTTCTTAAGTCGATGAAGTTCTCTGATGCAGATAAGGATACCGGTATTTATCTGCGTACAACCGACGAAATGCTTAAGGAATTTGAGTATCTCGGAGAGGAAAAGGCGTACGAGGTAGTTGTAACGAACACCAACAGGATCGCTGATATGGTGGAGAAGATAAGAGCTATTCCTGAGGGTACATATACACCCGAAATGGAGGGTGCTGAAGAGGATCTTCAGCGTATCTGCTGGGAAAGAGCAAAGTCGATGTACGGTGATCCGCTGCCCGAGATCGTAAGGGAACGACTGGACAGAGAGCTGACATCTATTATCAAAAACGGCTTTGCTGTGCTTTATATGATCGCTCAGAAGCTTGTATGGTACAGCGAGGAACAGGGATATCTTGTGGGTTCCCGTGGGTCTGTAGGTTCCTCCTTCGTTGCTACAATGGCAGGTATCAGTGAGGTCAACCCTCTCGTTCCTCATTACAGATGTCCTGAATGCCTTCACTCTGAGTTTTTTACAGACGGTTCTATCGGTTCGGGTTATGACCTTCCCGATAAAAACTGTCCTAATTGCGGTGAGAAGATGGTTGGTGACGGTCACGATATACCCTTTGAGACCTTCCTCGGCTTCTACGGTGACAAGTCCCCCGATATCGACCTTAACTTCTCAGGTGATGTTCAGGGTAAGGTCCATAAATATACAGAGGAGCTTTTCGGAAGCGAAAACGTGTTCCGTGCAGGTACTCTTTCTGCTCTGGCTGAAAAGACAGCCTTCGGATTTGTTAAAAAGTACGCAGAGGAAAAACAGATCCCTCTTAACCGTTCAGAGATCGAAAGACTTAAAACGGGCTGTGTCGGTGTTAAACGTACCACCGGTCAGCATCCCGGCGGTATTATCGTTGTACCAAGACAGTATGACGTTTATGATTTTACCCCGGTGCAGCATCCTGCCGATGACCCGAATTCTGATATTATAACAACGCATTTTGCTTTCTCATATCTGCACGATACCATCCTTAAGCTGGACGAGCTTGGACACGATATGCCGACTAAATATAAGCGTCTCGAGGAATACTCGGGACTGAGCGTTATGGACGTTCCTATGAACGATAAGAAGGTTATGAGCCTGTTTTTAAATACCGACGCCCTAGGAGTATCTCCCGACGATATCGGTGCCGAGGTGGGTACCTACGGTCTTCCCGAGTTTGGTACAAGATTTGTTCAACAGGTTATCGTTGCTACACAGCCTAAGTCCTTTTCAGACCTTCTTCAGCTTTCCGGTCTTACCCACGGTACTGCTGTATGGCTTGGAAACGGTGATGAGCTTATAGCTAACGGCACCTGTACCATTTCCGAGCTTATCGGTACACGTGACTCTATTATGACCTATCTTATCTATCAGGGTGTAGAAAAGAGTATGGCGTTTAAGATAATGGAGGACGTGCGTAAGGGTAAGGGTGTCAAGCCCGAATACGAAGAAGCAATGAGAGCTCAGAACGTACCCGACTGGTATATTGATTCCTGTAAAAAGATCCAGTATATGTTTCCTAAGGCTCACGCCGCCGCGTACGTTACCTCGGCCATTCGTCTTGCCTGGTTTAAGGTATATCATCCTGTTGTGTTTTATGCGGCATTCTTTACCGTTGCTCCCTCGGGATTTGATGCAGATATCGTAGGAGGAGGCAGAGACAACGTCGCCTTTACCTTAAAAGATATAGAGGAGCGTAAACGTAAAAAGATGGCTGAGAAAAAAGAGGAGGATATGATACCCTTCCTGCAGCTTGTAAACGAAGCTATGGCGAGAGGAATAGAGTTTCTTCCCGTTGACCTGTATAAGTCTCACGCGTTCAAGTTCCTTCCTGAGGGTGAAAAGGGAATACGTATGCCCTTTAACTCCTTGCCGGGTCTCGGTGATACCGCAGCTCAAAATATTATGGAGGTATGTGCGGATAGGGATCTTTTGTCCGTCGAAGACCTCCGTTCAAGAGCGGGTCTGTCGAAGACAGTCATTGAGATTTTGCGTAGAAGCGGTGTGTTCAAGGGATTGAGCAGTACGAATCAAGTATCTCTGATAGACGACTCAAAGCCCGCCGCACCTAAAAAGGAAAGTGACGTCGAAAAGCAGAGAAGGGAACTTATGGAAGTATCAAAGAACGTACAAACAAACGATGTTTCCGACTATGCAGATGACGAATCTCAGATATCAATGTTTTGATAATAACGGTCACTTTTGTGACCGTTATTTTTACGAAAATTTATTTGGTTTTTTCGTAAAAAAGGGTTGACAAATGCATATAAATCTGTTATCATATACAAGTCGATTGCGGATCGATGCTGCTATGGCTCAGTCGGTAGAGCGCGTCCTTGGTAAGGACGAGGTCCCCAGTTCGAATCTGGGTAGCAGCTCCAGAAAAAACTCCTTGAGATTTCTCAAGGAGTTTTTTCAATGATGTTTGCCTTACGGCAGATGATGTCGCTAATGCTAATGATGACGGCTTCGCCTTATGATGTCGCTTCGCTAATGTTTTTGGCAAACATCGCATCATTGCGAGTGCAACGAGCAACATCATATTTGCGAAGCAAATGCATCATATCGCCAAAGGCGATGCTTCATTAAATCTTGCACCCTCAACCATTTTATGCTATAATAACCCCAGGTGGTGATTTTAATTTTGTTAAGCGATATAATCATAATTATAATGGAATGGATAGGTACCGTTTCTTTTGCAGTTTCCGGCGCTCTGGTTGCCATAGGATGCAGTCTTGATATATTTGGCGTTATCACGGTAGGCTGTATCACCGCTGTGGGCGGAGGTATTATCAGAGATGTTCTATTGGGAAACGTCCCTCCGAAAATCTTTGAAAATCCGTTGATACTTCTTGTTGCTGTTATAACATCTGTGCTTGTGTTTGTTATAGCATATATCTTCCGTAAGAGATTCAAAGCCTTCAGCGCTGCTACGAATTCTTATAACGTGTTTTTTGATGCTTTGGGACTTGCAGCATTCTCAATAACCGGTGTAGAAACCGTCTGCATCTCTCCTCATTCTTCAAATGCGCTCCTTGCCATCACCCTTGGTGTATTAACCGGCGTAGGCGGCGGAATATTGCGGGATATATTGGTCAACGAAAAGCCGTATGTCCTTACCAAGCATATATATGCCGTAGTATCCGTATTCAGCTGCGGTGTATACTATCTCTTAAGCGTTCATTATAATCATAAGATTATCGCTACATTTTTTGTACTTATATTTACAGTACTTATAAGATTGCTTGCGGCAAGGTTCCGTTGGGGATTACCTAAAATTAATATTGATAATAATAAATAAAGCTCTCCTTTCGGAGAGCTTTATTCTATATTATTATGCAAAAGGATTTTCTGTCTTGTAAGGCAAGCTTGCAGGCTGATTGTAAGAGATATCGCAAACACCGAGAAGCTTGACTACCTCGAAGAGTGTCTTACCGCAGTTTGCAAATGCCACACCTGAGTGGTGAGGATAGTTCTTTTCGATAAGAACGTGACGGTAGAAGCGGGGCATCTCGGGAATAGCGATTACACCGATGGTACCGAAGGAATGAGAAGGAATATCAAGTGTCTCACCCTGTGCGATATAGGAGGTAAGTCTGCAGTCTGCTGTGCCCTGAAGTCTGAACAGAGTAACGGGAGAGGTGATAAGATCGCCTTCTGCAGTACCTCTGGTGATAAAAGGCTCGCCCTCGGGCTCAAGGTCACGCTTCATAATACGCTGGTAACCCATCGTAGGCTTCTTTAAGATACAGGTCGAACCGTTACCGCAATGGAAGCCCATAAACATTTCGTTGTTCTTATAGCCCTTTGTCATATCCTTGTAGGTCTCATAAAGATCCTTAGGAACTGTATTGTTGATATCGAGCAGGGCAGGGGCCTTACCTGTTGCAAGGTAGATCATATACTCTGTAAGCACTCCGTAAATATCAACCTCACAGGATACGGGGATACCCTTAGCAGCAAGACGTCCGTTTACATAGCAGGGAACTATCTTAAATGCGGTCTGAAAGGAAGGCCAGCACTTATTGGCAAATATAACGTGCTCGCAGGCACCGCGGTTTGCTTCAGCCCAGTCAAGGAGAGTTATCTCATACTGTGCGAGCTTAGCAAGAGCGTCGGGATATGTAACGTTTCCGCCGTAGTCAGCCTTCATCTCCTCAACGATAGCAGGGATTCTCTCGTCACCCTCGTGGTCGTTGAAGGAGCAGAAAAGGTCAAGCTCGCTGTTTTCCTGTACCTCTACACCAAGGTCATAGAGAGGCTTGATAGGTGCGTTACAAGCGATGAAATCCTGGGGTCTGGGGCCGAAGGAGATTATCTTAAGTGAAGACATACCGATAATAACGCGGGCGATAGGCTCAAATTCAGCTATAGAAGCCGCAGTTTCGTCTGCTGTACCTACAGGGTCATTGGGTATAAACACCTTGAGATCACGGAGCTTTAAGCTGTAGGATGCGTTAAGCATACCGCAGTAAGCATCGCCTCTGCCGTCAAAAAGATCTTCCATTGTTTCTTCTGCGGCTGCACAGAACATCTTAGGACCGCAGAACTTCTGTGCCATCATTGTCTCGGGTGTCTCGGGACCGAAGTTTCCGAGATAAACGATAAGAGCGTTAACACCGTTTGCCTTGAGGTCGTCAAGAGCCTTCATTGCATCTACTTCGTTTTCAACAAGTACAGGACAGTTATAAAGCTCTACACCAAGCTTGTCGCATTCAGACTTAACAGCATTTCTTCTGTTTGTACTGAGCTCCTTGGAGAAGCAGCTTCTTGAAACTGCCACAATACCCATCTTTACCTTTACGTCGTTGGTAAACATAATTTTACTCCTTTATTTATATAATTTTATATTTTCCATTAAATTGTTTTCTCTGCCGAAATAATCGTAAAGACGGCAGAATTCAGCATAAAGCAAATCGTAAGCTTTTTTGTTTTCGGGATCGGGTGAGTATACGATATCCTTTAATTTACCGATTTTTTCGGACGCTTGCGTAACCGAAGAATATACTCCGCCTGCAACCGCACCGAATATAGCCGCACCAAGTGCAGCAGCCTGTGCAGAGCCTGATATCTTAATATCCATATTAAGTATATCTGCATATAGCTGCATAACAAACGGATTCTTTTCGGCTATCCCGCCCGCTGCGTGGATAGTATTGATATTCAGACCGTATTTTCTGAAATTGTCGATTATTTTACGGGCTCCGTAAGCCGTTGCCTCTACAAGCGCTCTGAATATATGCTCGGGTTTTGTAGACAGATCCATACCGATTATAGTACCCGAAAGCCCCTTTTGACAAGGTAACGCACGGTTTCCGTTCCACCAGTCAAGCGCTATAAGACCGTTTTCACCGGCTTTTAATTCTGCTGCCTTATCAAATATATACTGAATAACGCTTTTGCCTTGCTTTTGCGCCTCCAGCTTATATTCATACGGCATCATATTCTTGACAAACCAGGAAAAATGATCTCCCATACAAGCCTGTCCAGCTTCATAACCGTAAAATCCCGGAATCATACCGTCTTTAACGCAACCCGCAATCTCTCGGACGTCAAGCTCTCTTTCATCAAGTGTCATAAAACAGGCTGACGTACCGAGTATCATAAGCATCTGCCCGGGTTCTGTGACCTTTACGGCAGGTACCGTGGCGTGTCCGTCAATATTTCCAACGGCAATCGCGGTTTCTTCGTTGAGACCGAGGATATCTGCCCAATACTTTGTCAATCTTCCTGCTTTTGTTCCAATGGGCAAAATAGGAGCATTAAGCTTTTGTGATATGAGATCTTTAAATCTCGGATCTAACTTTTCAAAGAATTCCGTAGGCGGATATCCGTATTTATAATGCCAGAGCGCCTTGTAACCGCAGGTACAGGAGCTTCTTATCTGCTCACCGCATAACTGCCATACGATCCAGTCAGCCGCATCTATAAAATATGCAGCTTTGTCGTAAACGTCATGAGAACGGTCAGCTATAAGCATAATTTTAGGAATAAGCCATTCTGAGGATATGGCACCGCCGTATCTGTCTATAAAATCCATTCCTTGAGCTTTAGCCGTCTCGGTAAGCTTTTCCGCATACGGAAGGGAAGAGTGGTCTTTCCAGAGCTTAACGTACGCATCGGGTACATTGTTAAATTCTTCACTGAAGCAAAGCGGCATACCGTCAGAATATACCGGAATTACGGTACAGGCAGTAAAATCAATGCCGATCCCAATTATGTCCGAATTGTGAACGCCTGATTTTTTGAGAATTTCAGGTATAGTATTTTTTATAACGTCTATATAATCAGCGGGATGCTGAAGTGCATAATCGTGCGGAAGACTGATATCATCAACACAGAGACGATCGTCCATAACACCGTGTTTGTATTCAAGAACCGCTGTCGCGACCTCGCTGCCGTCGGCTACATCAACAAGAACTGCACGTCCTGACAATGTGCCGAAATCTATTCCAATCGAATATTTTGCCATTTTTATCACCGAAAATCTAAATTAGAATCTAAAGGAAATTTTTTTAATGATAGTTTGTATGTCTGTGAAAATTCCTTTGGATTTATAATATGATTATAACATAGCAAAATAATTATTACAAGTGCAAAATTAAAATCTAAAGGAAATTGTACGGACATATAATTTGTATCAAAGAAAATTCCTTTGTGTCTGAAATTAAATTATATTATAGAAAAATATTTAAATATATACTGTTACACGAAAAGAAAATAATCTCATCAAAAGCCTTGCTATACTGCCGTATGCCTTGTCAACAATGTGGTATTTAGTAACCGAAAATAAAAAACAGTATAGATTATGACATCCGACGGTATAAATCATCTTCTGAATGCTTCCCTGAATTATATAAAATTTGTATTTTATATAATTCGTTATATTTCAATCAGAGCTATATTTATTCCCTTGTTTGGGTGGTTAGAACTTTTCATCGTCCATCTTGGCGTTTGTGGGTATAATATGATTACATTAAATATTTATAGATTCGTTTCAGCACCGGCGGATATTGTACTAACTTTATTGTTTTTACGATTATATAAAAAAGACCCGTCGTATGTAACGGGTCTTTGGTGGGGATAATCGGGCTCGAACCAATGACCTCATGCATGTCAAGCATGCGCTCTAACCTGCTGAGCTATACCCCCGGATGCGGTTTAATTATATCACAGATCAACTTAAAATACAATAGTTTTTTAAAAATATGTTACTATTCCCTGTTTTTTTGCACTTTGTGTTTACTTTTTTGAATTTGTATGATATACTAAATTGATATGAATTTTTCCACCTCGGAGGTATTACAAAATGAAAGCAATTATTATGGCCGCAGGAAAAGGCACAAGATTACAGGAAGCGGGAAATCCTATGCCCAAGGTTCTCCGTCGTGCTAATGAAAAGCCCCTCCTTGACTATGTATTTGATGCTATGCCTATGATCGACAGCAAGGATATTACAGTTGTCACAGGATTTATGAGCGAAATGGTTGAGGATTACTACAAGGATAAGGGCTGCTCCTTCCAGAGACAGGGCGATGCGGCTTACGGTACCGGCTATGCGGTTATGTGCGGACTTGAAAATGAGAATTTCAAGGATTATCACGGTGATATCCTTATTGTATGCGGAGATGCTCCGGTAATTAAGCTTTCCACAATCGAGGGTATTATTAAACTGCACGAATCAGAAGGAAATAAGGCTACCCTGCTCTCCAGCGATACAAAGCTTAAGCTCCCTTACGGCCGAATAATCAGAGATGAAAACGGAAACGTTATCGATATACGTGAGGAAAAGGATTGTTCGGAGGAAGAAAAGAAAATCACTGAGCTTAATATAGGTACATACGTGTTTAATGCAGATGCACTGCGTAACGGTCTTAAAATGATAGACTGCAATAATGCTGCAGGTGAATACTATCTCACCGACGTGCCTCCCGCTATTGCAAAGATGGGAGAGAAGGTCAACGCATATATTACCTACGACGACAACGAGCTTGTCGGTGTTAATACCCCTGATGACCTCGCACTTGTCGAAAAAATTCTTAAATCAAGATAAGGATAAGATTATGGATAAGCCTATTGAGTTTCGCAGCCGCGGCCGCGGTTACGATAAAAATGATGTAAACGAATTCATTTCCCGCGAAAATATCAGGTTCAATAAGCTCGAGGAAGAATACAATAAAACAATCCGTGAACAGGAAAAGAGCATCGAGGATCTGAACAAGCAGCTCTCTGAGTCAGAGGAAAAAAAGCTTCAGATCGTTAATCTTGAAATTGAAAACTCCACACTGAAGGATAAGATCGGTGTACTTGAATCGGAGATTGCTGAAAAAGATACAATCATTGACGGTCTTAAAACCGCTGTTGACAGTGCTAACGAAAAGCTTGAGCTTGCTAATTCTATCATAGATGATTTTAACAGTAAAGCGTTGACAGCCGATTCTGAATCCGTTGATGAACCTGTACCCGAACCTGAGCCTGAGCCCATCCGTGTTGAGGCGTCTGTATCGACTGCATACTATGATGACTCTGTTATCGATAAAGCTATCAAATATGATGCTATATGCGATAATATAGATGAGATCTTTGCCTTTGCAAAGGAAGAAGCGGATAAGATCATCGCTGAAGCGATAGAAATAAGAAAACAGGCAGCAAAGCGTTCTCCTAACCAGGTAAAAAACGAACTTTCAGCCAGAAGTAAGTCTATCATCGGAGAAATCAGAGATAATTTCAGAAGACAGTTAATGAAATGAGAATAAAAACCTCCCCTATGTGCAAAACTATTATCAAGCACATGAAGGGAGGTTTTTTAGTATGGCATGTTGCAATAATAACAAGGCAAACAACTCTATCGAGTGTACAGTTACCGAGTGTAAGTACCATTGCGGTGACGCAAACTACTGTTCTCTCAATTCTATCAAAGTAGGCACCCACGAGGCTAATCCTACAATGCCCGAATGTACAGACTGTCAGTCCTTTATGAAGAAGTAATTCAAAAAAATCACCTGCATTAGCTGCAGGTGATTTTTTTTGTATATTGATTATGACATTGTGCTATAGTTAGGAGCTTCCTTGGTGATGGAAACGTCGTGAGGATGAGATTCCTTAAGACCTGCACCTGTGATACGTACAAACTGACCGTTCTCTTTAAGGAGAGCGACGGTTTCACATCCGCAGTAACCCATACCGCTTCTAAGACCGCCGAGGAGCTGGTATATCGTATCCGCAACTCTTCCCTTATAAGGCACACGACCTTCGATTCCTTCGGGAACGAGCTTTTTGTTGTTTTCCTGGAAATATCTGTCCTTACTTCCCTTTTCCATCGCTGCAAGAGATCCCATACCGCGGTAGAGCTTAAAGCGTCTGCCCTGATAGATCTCGGTTTCACCGGGACTTTCCTCACAGCCTGCAAGCAGAGATCCGACCATAATAACGTCAGCGCCTGCTGCGATAGCCTTGGTAATGTCGCCGCTGTACTTGATACCGCCGTCAGCGATAACGGGTATATCATATTCCTTGCAAGCTCTTGCTACGTCAAAGATCGCGGTAACCTGAGGAACACCGATACCTGCAACCACACGTGTTGTACAGATAGAACCGGGACCGATACCAACCTTTACCGCATCAACGCCTGCTTTGATCATATCAACGGCCGCTTCTGCTGTTGCTATGTTACCGCCGATAAGCTGAGCATCGGGAAAAGCATCCTTCACCATCTTGATGCTTCTTAAAATATTCATCGAATGACCGTGAGCGGAATCGAGAACGAGGAAGTCAGCACCTGCCTTAAGCAGAGCCTCAGCACGTGTAAGTACATCCTTTGTAGCGCCGATAGCAGCACCGCAAAGAAGTCTGCCGTTTGCATCCTTGGCAGAGTTGGGATACTTTGCACCTTTTTCGATATCCTTGATGGTGATAAGTCCGCGAAGAACGTAGTTATCGTCAACAAGAGGAAGCTTTTCAATCTTATGCTGACGAAGTATTTCCTGCGCCTCGACGTGTGTTGTGCCGACCTTAGATGTTACAAGGTTATCCTTAGTCATTACTTCCTTGATCTTCATATCCATAGAATTAAGGAAGCGCATATCACGGTTCGTTATAATACCGACGAGCTTACGGTCCTCATCACAGATCGGCACACCGCTGATCTTGTATTTTGCCATAAGTGCCTCGGCTTCGTAAACATAATTATCGGGAGAAAGGAATAAAGGATCAAGGATGACACCGTTTTCACTTCTCTTGACACGTTCTACTTCATCAACCTGACGTTCAAGGGGCATATTTTTATGAATAACACCTGCACCGCCTTCGCGAGCTATCGCTATTGCCATATTAGACTCGGTAACGGTATCCATCGCAGCGGACAAAATAGGTACGTTAAGCGTGATCTTCTTGGTCAGTCTTGTACCAAGCTTGATATCAGCAGGAAGAACCTCGCTTTTTGCAGGAATAAGAAGCACGTCGTCAAATGTTAAAGCTTCTTTTGTGAACTTATAGGACTCATCAAAACTCATCTTTAAACCTCCAATAATTATATTTTTACTATTATATATCATTTATAACACCAAGTCAACACAAATTTATTAATTTTTATTGTTGAAAATACAAGAAATTTATTGTATAATGTCTAATAGTATATGTAAGGAGTCCAAATTAATGAAAATTATTCAGATAATTAACCCCAAAGCAGGACACGGACACGCAGAGGACGTTAAGCTCTCTAAGGAAGAGATCATACGCTATACTACAACGGGTGTTCGTGATGCAGAAAACGCCGTTAAGAATTTTTGCGGTGAGTATGACGGTGAGCTTCACTTTATCGTATGCGGCGGAGACGGAACTATAAACGAAGTGGTAAACGGTATTATGTCTGCCAATGCCTCCGACCGTGCATATTTCAGCGTTGCTCCTACAGGCTCGGGTAATGATTTTGTAAAGAATTTCAAAAACGAAAAGAAGAAAAACCGGATAGACCTTATAAAGTATAACGACAGATATGCTGTGAATATGATAAATATAGGCTTTGATTGCAGCGTTGTTGAGAAGACCGCGCTTTATAAGAACAAAAAGCTTATCAGCGGCAGTACGGCTTATATTATGGGTGTCGGTAATGTTCTCCTGCATAAAATGGGACATGCGATGACCCTTACGGTGACCGACGAAAATGACGTGGTTACCGAATATAACGGCGAATTTCTTCTCTGCCCTGTTGCTAACGGTTCTTTCTGCGGTGGCGGCTTTAATGCCCTTCCTTTAGCCGAGCTTGACGACGGCTTGCTTGATCTGTTGATAGTTTCTAACATCTCCAGAGCAAAATTCTTATCCCTTGTAGGTGAATACAGAAGCGGTACATATATTGACAAAGCGACAAAGAAGATCAAGCCGAAATTTGCCGAAATTCTAAAATACATAAAGTGCAAAAAGGTGTCTGTATCGGGTATCAGATCAATTTGCATCGACGGCGAGCTGGAGGATGTAGAATCTGTTGATATAGAAGTTGTACCTGACGCGATAACATATATAGGTTGATTATGAATAAGAAATATATTATGTCCCTCGATCAGGGGACCACAAGCTCAAGAGCGATCATATTTGACAGAAGCGGAAGCATAGTTGCTTTGTCCCAAAAGGAATTCAGGCAGATATTCCCTGCCCCCGGCCTTGTTGAACAGGACGCAAACGAGATATGGAACACTCAGATAACCGTCGCAAAGGAAGCTCTCGAGAAGACGGGATTAAGCTTTGATGATATAGATTCTATAGGTATCACAAATCAGCGGGAAACCGTCGTTGTGTGGGATAAGAATACCGGAATACCGATATATAATGCTATCGTGTGGCAATGCAGACGAAGTGCAGAATACTGCGATACTCTTAAGTCTCAAGGCTATACCGATATGATCAAAGCAAAAACAGGTCTTGTTATCGACGCATATTTCTCTGCTACAAAGCTTAAATGGATCCTTGACAACGTCGAGGGTGCAAGAGAAAAAGCAAACAAAGGCGAGCTTATATGCGGAACTATAGACACCTGGCTTTTGTGGAAGCTCACCGACGGTCAGGTACACGCTACCGATTATTCTAACGCATCAAGAACTATGCTGTATAATATTCGGGAGTTATGCTGGGACAAAGAGCTTCTCGAGCTTTTTGATATTCCAAAATCAATGCTGCCGAGTGTTTTGCCTTCATCCGGCTTGTTCGGTAACACCTCCCCTCTTGTTACAGGGTCAACTGTACCGATTTCAGGTATTGCGGGAGATCAGCAGGCTGCACTCTTCGGACAGACCTGCTTTAATGAAGGTGAGGCGAAGAATACATACGGTACAGGCTGCTTTTTGCTTCTTAATACGGGAAACACACCTCATATCAATAACGACGGCCTGATATCTACAATAGCCTGGGGTATTGACGGCAGTATAACGTATGCCCTTGAGGGATCTGTGTTTGTCGGCGGGGCCGTAATTCAATGGCTTCGTGATCAGCTCGGCTTCATCACATCGGCAGCCGACAGCGAGCTTGCCGCCTCTAAAGTAGAAGACACCGGCGGTGTATATCTTGTTCCTGCGTTTACAGGTCTCGGGGCTCCTTACTGGGACCAATACGCTACGGGAACTATGGTAGGTATTACACGCGGTACAAATAAATATCATATTATCAGAGCGGCGCTTGAAGCTATTGCATATCAGAGCTATGACGTTATAAAGGCTATGGAAAAATCTGCAAATATAAAGCTTATTGAACTGAATGTAGACGGCGGCGCCTGCGCAAACAGCTTGCTTATGCAATTCCAAAGCGATATTTTAGCTTCGTCTATAAACCGTCCTGCCTGTATTGAATCAACTGCCCTTGGTGCTGCTTATCTTGCTGGTCTGGCAACAGGATTTTTTGAATCAACCGAATCGATCAAGCAAAATAAGGTGATTTCCAAAAGATTCAGACCCAATATGTCTGCTGAAATCGCAGAAGCAAAGCTCAGCGGATGGCACAAAGCTGTTAAAAGAACACTGACGGATGAAAACTAAGAATATTGTGTTTTGCGGGATTATTTATTTTGTCGTATCGACAAACAGCGGTTTTTATGAAGCTTTTACCGTATGCATTTTACCCTTTTTGCCCGGTGATATCCTCAAAGCAATACTCACTATAATTATCACACCTAAGCTAAACCCTGTTATAAAGAAAATTTAAGCGGTTTTTGTCAAAAAAACCGCTTTTTCTCTTGCCAAAATATAAGATATATTGTATAATATTTTATGTGTAAATTTATACATAATACTTCAAGAGGTAAGTGATATGACAAGTATTTTAATTCAAGTATTTATGTTGCTTGGCGGTCTGGCATTCTTCCTTTTTGGTATGAACGTAATGTCCTCCGGTCTTGAAAAGCTCTCCGGCGGTAAATTGCAGTCTACCCTCAACAAGGCAACCAACAATACGGCAAAAAGCCTTGTACTCGGTGCCGGTATTACCATCGCTATCCAGTCATCATCCGCTTTGACTGTAATGCTCGTCGGTCTGGTTAACTCCGGTATTATGTCCCTGAAAAGCACTGTCGGTGTTATAATGGGTTCAAATATAGGTACCACACTCACAGCGTGGATTACGTCCCTCACGGGTATAGAATCGGATGGACCTATAGCTCTTCTTAAGCCCTCGTCATTTTCTCCCTTGCTTGCTTTTATCGGCATAGTTTTAACAATGATGTCAAAAAGCAACAAGAAAAGAGATATCGGAAATATACTTCTCGGCTTTGGCGTGCTTATGTTCGGTATGGAGCTTATGGGCGATGCAATGGCACCTATAGCTAACCTTCCTACAGAGACCTTTGCCAAGGTAATAAGTATATTTAACAATCCTATTATCGGTGTTCTCGTCGGTGCAATTTTTACCGGTGTTATACAGAGTTCAGCTGCTTCTGTAGCGATTCTACAGAACCTTGCTCATACCACGGGACAGATATCCTACGGTATGGCTATACCGATCATTATGGGTCAGAATATCGGTACTTGTGTTACCTCACTTATTTCAAGTATAGGTGTAAACAAAAACGCAAAACGCGTTGCTTGCATTCACATAATGTTTAACCTTATAGGTACCGTCATAGTACTCTTGCTTTATATTCCCGCATATTTTATTCTCAGCGAATTTCTTACCACCAATATCAATACTTTTGGTATCGCAATTTGTCATTCGATATTCAACGTATTCACGACACTTCTGCTTCTGCCCTTTAATAAGCTTCTTGTTAAGCTTGCAAATATCATCATCAAGGATAAGAAGGGTATTGAAGAGCAGTACACCTTTATCGACGAAAGACTTCTCAACACACCCGCATTTGCTATTCAGGAATGCACACACCGTTGTATCGAGATGGCAAGCAAGGCTGAGACCTGTATCATCGCTGCAATAAACCTGTGCGGCAACTATGATGAACGCAGAGCCAAGGATATCATAAAGATAGAAGACGATATCGATATGTATGAGGACAAGCTCGGTACGTTCCTTGTTAAGCTTTCCAAGAGCGAGCTCTCGGATAAAGACAGTGCTGAAGTATCAAAGATGCTTCATTCGATCGGTGATTTCGAGCGACTGGGTGACCACGCTGTTAACCTTATCAAGGTTGCTCAGGAAATGCATGAAAAGAATATTTCCTTCACTGCCGACGCAAACGCAGACCTCTCTATCGCCCGCAAAGCTCTCATTGATATTGTAACAATGACGGTTAACGCATATACGACCGGTGATCTTAACGCAGCGAACAACGTCGAACCTCTCGAACAGGTTATCGACTTTATTATCAGCACTATCAAGTCGAGACACATCTCCAGACTTAAGGTCGGTGAATGTACTATCGAGCACGGTTTTGTTCTCAACGATATGCTTACCAACTTTGAACGTGTTTCCGACCATTGCTCCAATATAGCAGTAACAATGATCGAGGTCGTTCAGGATAGCTACGATACACACGAATACCTGCACGCACTTAAGTCAATAGACAATGAAAAGTTCAAAGAGAAATTCAAAGAATACGCGATGCAGTATAAGTTAAGCTGAATTAACTGAAATAAGCGGGCGCAAAGCCCGCTTATTTAATAGGAGAATTTAATGTCAATAGAAAGAGTAAAAGAATATTTCAAAAAATACGGTATGGATGGTAGGATACTTGAGTTTGAAGTATCAAGCGCTACCGTGGAGCTCGCGGCTAAAGCCGTAGGAACGGCTCCGGAAAGAATCGCAAAAACTATGTCGTTTACGGTAGAGGAACAGCCTATACTTATACTCCTTGCGGGCGACGTTAAAATTGATAATCCGAAATATAAAGCAGAGTTTCATACAAAGGCGAAAATGCTGTCCTTTGACGAGGTAGAAGCGATTATCGGTCACGGTGTTGGAGGTGTATGCCCTTTTGGTATAAACGAAGGCATAGACGTATACCTCGATGAATCGCTCAAAAGATTTGAGACTGTGTTCCCTGCGGCAGGAAGTGCCAACAGTGCTATCGAGTTAACGATAGAAGAGCTTGAAAGATATTCAAACTTTAAAAAGTGGATAGACGTATCAAAAACCATTGCTTAAGCAATGGTTTTTAATATTCTACATATAAGCTTCCAAGTTCTTTCAACCGAAGCGATGTCCATTCTTTCATCAGGAGAATGAATATCGTGAAGATCGGGACCGATAGAAATTATATCAATACCGGGAAGCTTGGAAGATATAAGTCCGCATTCGAGACCTGCGTGTATAGCTTCTGTCTTTGGAGCGTATCCGTACAGTAGTTTAAAATGCTCGACGTACATATCTCTGAGCTTGGAGTCTGCTTTGTATTCCCATCCCGGATATCTGTCTTTGGTAACGATATCACAGGAACAGAGCTTTGCGATCCTTGTGAGCCTTGATACCGCTGAATCGATCGAATATTCACTTGAGGAACGGATAAGATGTACAGACTTAAAGCTTCCGTTCTCAGCAGAAATAACGCCTGTATTTGACGATGTTTCCACCAAGCCATCAATATGCTGTGACATTCTTATAACGCCGTTGGGAGCCGTTAAAACAGCCGAGATAACACGTGAAGTATCGGCAAAGGTAAACATATTTCCGATATGTCTGTTTTTTGAGGTATGGACCTTAAAAGCTTTTTCGTCCTTTGAAAGGATCTTCTTTATCTCCTTAATAAATTCGGAAATAATTTCCTTGTATATTTCAGGATCGGGAGAAGCAATGACCGCTACAGATTCACGTGGAATAGCGTTATCCTTCGTTCCTCCGTTAAAGGAAACCAAATTAAAGGGTTCGTATGCGTACATTCTGTCGAGAAGCTGCGCCATAAGAAGTATCGCATTCTCGTGACCGATGTTTATATCAACACCCGAATGACCTCCGCAAAGACCTTTTATCTCTATACGCATAAGCTTATTTTTCTCTTCAATGGCATCTGAGGTGAAGCTCAGCTCAGCCCTTACACCACCCGCACAGCTTACAACGCATATTCCCTCGTCCTCGGAGTCAATATTTATCATAAAACGTGATTTGACGTCAGAATAATCAAAAGCGATGGCACCGGTCATTCCTACCTCTTCGCCTGAGGTGAAAAGACATTCAATCTCCGGAAGCTCAAGTCCCTCCGAGGTCAGTAATGCAAGCATATACGCGCAAGCTATACCATCATCTCCGCCGAGGGTCGTTCCTCTCGCCCTGATAAATCCGTTGTCGATATAAAGATCTAAGGGATCAGTCTCAAAATTATGCTCTGTATCAGCATTACACTGACATACCATATCGGTATGACCTTGCAGTATTACACAAGGTGCGGCTTCCCTGCCCTTATCAGCTTTTCGTCTGACCAATATATTATCAGCTGCGTCGCGTCTGTATTCAAGCCCATAAGAAGAAGCAACAGCGGCAATATAATCTACTACCGCTGTCTCATTTCCGGATCCGCGAGGGATTCGGGATATTTCTTCAAAGTACTTGAAAACAGCCTTGGGTTCTAAGTTTTCAAGTATGTAATCCATTTTTTACTCCTGGCAGAACGCAAGTGCTGCGTCAGCTGCAGTCGCAGCATCAGGTGTGAAGCAGTCAGCTCCGATCTCGTCACAATATGACTGGGTAACGGGAGCACCGCCGATCATAATCTTAACCTTATCGCGGATACCTGCATCCTCGCAAGCCTTAACAATGTCCTTCATAACAGGCATCGTTGTGGTAAGCAGCGCGGAAAGGCAGATGATCTTGCAGCCTTCTTCTTTAGCAGTGTTAACAAAATCCTCAACGGATACGTCAACACCAAGGTCAATAACCTCAAGACCCTTACCTTCAAGCATCATAGCAACAAGATTCTTACCGATATCGTGCATATCGCCTGCAACAGTTCCGATAACGACCTTGCCCTTAGCCTGTACGTCATCAGAAACGAGATGGGGCTTAAGAAGGTTAGCACCTATCTTCATTGCTCTTGCGGCAACCAGTACCTCGGGTACGTAAATCTCATTATTCTTAAATCTTTCACCGATAACGCTCATACCAGCAAGAAGTCCGTCTTCAAGGATCTCCTTCGCGCTGAAGCCCTCCTCAAGAGCCTGGGGAACAAGAGTCTTCATTGCTACAGCTGCTTCTCTGCCGCCTGCCTGAAGCTTTTCGGAAATTTCGTTAATTATAGACATCAAAATGACCTCCAAAAAATATATATATTCAGTATATCATATATATATCATATTTGCATATATATTTTGTAAATTTTTTAATTTAATGATGGTCAATATTCCTATGCATTTTAGTCACTTCTCTGTACAAATTAAACTGTGGAAGGTGGTGAAAAAATGCTAAAAAGATTTGCAGTAATAATTATTGTAATTTCTGTTTTCGCCCTACCCTGTTACTGTGCTTCTGTAGGTGATACAGTTCACGTAGGTGGTATGGCATTCGGAATAAAGCTTTGTTCGGATGGGATCCTTATATGCGGTGTATCGGAGGTAGATTCAGCGTCGGGAAATATTTCGCCCGGGGAGATTGCCGGTTTAAAAAAAGGAGATATTATTATTAGTATAGATAAAATCTCTGTAAACAACGTCAAGGAAGTTATAAAAATTCTGAGAAAATCAGAAGGTAAGCCAATGAATATTTCTTTCGCGAGAAATAATAAAAATTTGGATACCACAATTACTCCTCTGAAATCAGAAAGCGAGAACTCATACAAACTCGGATTATGGTTGAAGGACGGAACGTCAGGAATAGGTACTGTGACATATATAGAAGATGACGGATCCTTTGCAGGACTTGGTCACGGTGTTTGCGATACCGATACCGGAGCTATTATGAAGCTCAGAGATGGCAGAGTTACTGATATTACAATAAGCGGTGTAAGATCCAGTTCTCCCGGCTGTCCGGGGCAGCTTCAAGGATATTTTAAAGAAGATACGGGTTATTTATCAGCCAATACTCTTCAGGGCGTATACGGTAAATTTGAAAAAATTCCCGACTCAACATCAGATGTTACAATAGCAGCTGTTTCAGATGTAAAAGAAGGCCCCGCAACAATATTATGTACACTTGACAATAATATTATTTCCAAATATAATATTGAGATCGAAAAAATCATCCGCGACACCAATAACACAAAAAATTTTGTAATAAAGGTTACCGATGCAAAGCTTCTGGAAAGAACCGGTGGAATAGTTCAGGGAATGAGTGGAAGTCCTATAATTCAGAACGGAAAACTTATAGGCGCTGTTACACACGTACTTGTTGAAGACCCCACTCGCGGATACGGTATTTTTATCGAAAATATGTTGGAGAAACAGTAGAAACAGAGAGCCGAGGAAACTATCCTCGGCTCATTTCTCATTTTTTACTAAGATCTTTAAGAATTATATTATACATAAACATCGCATCTGACAGTTTAATTTCAGCGTCACCTTCAAACTTATATCCTTCAGGACATTTCAATACAGATATAATATCGTTCTCCTTTATGCTTACATCAAACTTTGCTACACCGAATTCATCGGTCACAACTGTATAACCGGACTCTTCTGTCGTTAATTTTATTTCAACACCGGGGATCTTAACGTTATCCGCATCTTTAACAACAACCTCAAATACGGTAGGTACAGGTAAAAGCTCTGAAACAAACTCAGTTATACCGCTACGATATAATTTTTGCTCGTATTTATTATTGGTGAAGCTATTAAATACAGGTATTAATTGTTCCGTAGATGATACAGTACCAACCTCCAACAAGGAAATTACTCCATATCTGTCTACAAACACGGTTGTAGGACATCTTGATATACCGAATGTCGCAGCGAATCTACGCGAACAAGTCGCTAAAGGAAATCTGATGGAATTCGTCTCTTTGAAGACTGAGATCTGTTCAGTATTATCAACAGGATTAAATGCTATTATTTCGACACTGTCTTCGTATTTACTGTAAAGATCGTTCAATATTTTCAGCTGCTCAACAGCGGAGGGTGAGCTTTCGTACCAAAAATTAATAATCAAAAGTTTTTTATCATCAAGAATGTCCGAAAACTTAACATTCTTCCCTTCATCAACCGTAAAGTTCCAATCATATAAAACATTTCCTACGGCAAATTTAGCATCATAAATATCTTCATCTTCAATAATCTTGGATGTAAAAGTAATGTCAGTATTCTCTCCTTCAAAGGAGTAGTAATCTGCAACATTATATCCCTTTTCTATTCCGGAGAAGACAATAGCATAATTATCATATTCCGCCAGTGTAAAGTTGACCTTACCGTCCTTGTCGGTTTTACCGTAATCGATCAGTTTTTCAAGACTGCTGTCAAAATACACAAACACATCTATATCAGACAAAAGCATACCGCCTTCCGTCTTAATAGATACGTTGTAATCTTTACTTGGCGCATCCTTTAATACGTCATATACGCTGGTTTCCTGCTTATCAAAAAAATTGAAATACAGCACTGTACATACAACAAACACACCAAGAAGGCAACTCAAAATTACGGCTAGCAATTTGTTTTTTTTCATTTGTTCAGTTCCTCATAATATTCATAAAATTATTAGTTCATTTACAATATTATAATACTACATTTTTTTGCTAAATACAAGATTTAATTTGTATATTTAAAATAAATTTGTAAAGACATCAACAAAATAATACCACCCGTAAATAACGGGTGGTATAAATTCAGTTTCTCTTAGATTTACGTCCTGTAATAACTACACCAAGACCTGATATTGCAAGAACTGCAAGATTGATAATAAAGGGATCGCCGGTCTGTGCCGCACCTGTAACAGGCTTACCTACCGTTGTGCCGGTAACAGGCTTGCCGGTGCTGCCTGTACTACCGACACTACCTACAGGTTTACCTGTGCTGCCGGTGTTACTGCCGCTACCGACAGGCTTGCCTGTGCTGCCGGTATTGCTTCCAAAAGACTGACCTCCTGTTGGGAGATTTGAACCGTTGTTATTGTTATTTCCGTTATTATTGTTTATAGTACCGTCATTGATAAAGTAACAAGCAAAGAGGTAGCCATCATCGGCAGTTGTTCCGAGCCAGCCGTCTTCACCGTACCAGTTCTGGAAATGACCTGTTCCCTTATAAATTGCTATAAGGTCATCGGTAAGAGGATAGACGCAGAGAGTCTCGTCTGCACATTCAGCATACTCGCCAAGTGCGGTATTGTAATCGATCTTTGAAACGATCTTGTCTCCATCCATAATTATATCTTTGACCTGGCCATAACTCATAGCATCTACAAGATTCATCATAGCGTCATCAAGATCAACGTAAAGAATGGGACCTGTCGCAGAATTGAGATGGTAGTATCCGTCATCACCCATCACAGGCTGATCAACTACATTATCAAACACCTCAACAGGCTCAAGCTTGTCGGGATCTCCTGTAAAGGTAAAGGGCTGAGGTTTGTGGGTATTAACATATGTTGTCCAAGGCATTGTATCTATCACGATATCCTCACGGGTGATGCTGATGGATACAGATTTGCCGTCATCAATAGCCTTTGTGACAGGGTTATACTTTGCAGCAACCCATATGGTCTGACCAACACCTGTGCACTCCCAAACAAAGGTATATCCCTTTATAGTTTCGGCGGTAGGTTCTGTTGTTACCCACATGCCGTTTGTGCTGACAATACCTATAAGACCATTACCGGAGGTAAATGTGTATTTACCAATATCGGTAGGCTCAAATGCGAATATTGTATATTCATACCCCTGTGCAAGAGGATAATCCTTAGTTCCTATTTCAAGAGGAGTTTCGCTGTTTGTATAGGTTTCTTCAGCGGGTGGAGGTGTGATGTCGTCACCGTTATTGTCCCCATTGCCTCCGTTGTTATCATCGTTTCCGTTATTATCACCATCATCGTTGTTACCGCCGTCGCCTGCGGTGAAAACAAGACTCCAGTTAACGGTGCCTGCGGGAGTTAAGAATTCATTTGAAGGATTATATGTATTAACAAATACCGTGATAACATCATCCTTAACAACAGTATGAGCTTCAGAGGAAACAACGGGATCATCATTGCACCAATGCGTATCACCGTATTTAAAAGTACCGTCGGCCTTTTCCACGTTTACACTGTACTGCCAGCCGTTTTTGTTGTTATCGGACATTGAAACAGTTGCAGTACCTTCAGCGGTTGCGGTCCACTTGTAGTAATAACCCTGAGAGCTTGCATCAACAGTGATTGCATAAGCACCTGCCTCAATTACCTCGGGGTTTTTGCTGGAACCTACTCCATTAAAGCTAAAGTCAACGGATACAGTACCTGCAGGATTGGTCCACTGATTATCGGGGTCATATGTAGATGCAAAAACAACAACCTCGTCATTCTTATTTACGGGAACCTCTTCATACATAACGGGATCTGCATCACTGGACCAATGGGTATCACCATACTTACCCTGAGTATTGTTATTAACAAAATACATCCAGCCGATGCTGTTGAACTCAGCATCATATGCACCTATTGATACTGTTAAAATACCGTCGGCGGGGGCTACTGTCTTATAATAATAACCCTCGTTTCCGTGTCCAAGATCCTTTGTTGCGGAGCCGCCAAGGCCACCGAACATATTCGTGGACATTGTTACAAGCTCGGGATTGTCTACGGTTCCCTGTGCAACTACGTCAGAACCGCCTGTAAGCTCGAGCTGAAGCTCGATAGTTGCAGAACCTGTATTATAAATAGAGAAGGTGTCTGCACCGTTGACCATTGTTAATGACAGCTTGTTGTTACCGCTTGTTGTCTCAGGTGTGTTGGGCTGTCTGCAATACATAACGATATAATCAGGTGCAGATGCCTTTATTACACTGAGAGTTGAGCCATTGCAATTATTAACCTTCACCCAAGCTTCGGTTTCGGGCTCTACCTTAACCGTAAAGTGTGAACTGTTATTGATCAACTGGTAAGGGTTCTCATACTGACCAAGTGTGGAATCTGCGGCGAAGGACGTCACAGGAAGTATGAGAATTGAAATCACCAACACCAAGCATGATATATTTCTGATAATCTTCTTCATGTATATACTCCTTATAAATTAAATGTAAATACCGTTCCAGTAAATCTGAACAGCAGGATATTTACCTCTTTTGTTAGGAACAGCACCAACAGTGATCAGAAGCTCATCACCTTGATTTACCTCAATGTCAACGTATTTGTTGCCGTTGCTATCGGTCTGTCCGTCAGATTCGGTTGTTCTCTGTGCAGAATTGCTGTTATTTGTAACAATAAATATGCTGTCGACAGTTGCCTGCATATAGAAGCGAACCACACCACTCTGAGTAGCGTAATGCTTGAAATAAAAGCCCTTTTCTTCGCCTTCCTCCAAGCTTACGTTAAAACCACCTGATATATCATCTACAATAACGGGATTAGCATAGCTGCCTTCTGCGCTTGTGAATATAAGCTTGAATGCTTTCGAAGTGCCGCTATAGTTACCGATACGAAGACTCACGGTATCGCTGGCAAGAGCATCCGGTAACTGGAAATATACCTGTCCATCAACAGCATCGTACTGAAGATTGTCACAGATAACATAAGCATCAGGATCATTAATTGTAATGAACATACCGCCAATACGGTAGATATCATAGTATAATTCAGCTCCCCCGGGTACACTGGCAGTTGTAACTGTCATATCTGCATCAGGTATTTCAAGATAAGGCTCGGAAGCACTTCCTGCACCTGTAATCTCAACAGTGTTAGGGGTACTATTTGCGCCGGGATCCTCGGTAGGCTGTGTGTCGTTGGTCTGCGTGCCGGTTGTATCGGCAGGGGAATTGGTAACGTCGGTTTTTTCAGTATCCTCAGGCTCTGTCGTATCGGTAGTAACATCGGAGGTATCAATAACCTCGGTTGTATCGATAGCATCGTCTGTATCGATTCCTGTATCATAAGAGGAGTCATTCGCTTCTTGTGTTGTGGTTATCCTATCTTTTTCACTTGTCTTTACGGGTTTATTTTTACCGCCAAGACCAACAACAAGAGCGACAACAATTGCAACAACAAGTAAAAGACCTATAGCACCAAAGATTATAAGTTTCTTATTAATTTTAATTGATTTTTCACTTGAACTCATATTATGCCACCTTCGTAACTGTTACAGTTAATTCAGACATACCGTCTTCAAGGTATATCTCTGCCTCGCCCGTATACTCATATCCTTCAGGAAGAGTAAGAACAGAAACCTTATGCTCGGCGGTGATCTCGGAATTAAAGGATGCTATACCGTCTGCGTCGGTGACAGCAGGCATACAAGTGTCCTTGCAAAGCTGAACCGCAACGCCTGCTACAGGGGTACCGTCTTCATCTGCAACAATTACCTTAAAGCCTTCGTCAGCTGCAGTTTCTGTATCATCAGATGCATCCTCGGGAGATGTGGTCTGTACTTCTGAAGCCTTTGTAGTATCAGCGTCGTCGGTTACAGAATTATCGGTGTTGCACGCAACAAAGGTCAGCATCATGCATGCTATGAGAATAATTCCGAGAAGATTCTTAAATGTTTTCATCGTATTCATCCTTCTTTCTGTATTATTGTATCGATATTTCTAACAGTAGACTGAATATATTCATCGGATGTAAAATATTCAAATATATCGGTAAATACTTCAGTTTCTGTAATATATCCTGCGTGAATCATACCAATTGAGCCGTAGCGGTCAATTATAACTGATGTAGGGTAAGCTTTTAATTCGAAAGCACCTTCCCAAGCGTAATCACAGGCGCCCATCGGAAAAGAAATCTCCATCTGCTTCTTGAATTCAGAAATGGAACTATCATTTCCGTCCATAGGATTAAGGGCGATAACCTCGATCTTATCGCTATACTGCTGATATGCTTCCTCAAGATAAGGAAATTCCATTTTACATGGCATACAGTTCAGATACCAAAAATTGAGCATAACAGCCTTCTTTGTTTTTAGCACCTCAGAAAGCATATACTCTTTCCCTTCGCTATCTGTTACTGTGAAATTATGGATAATATCACCTAAGTCGTAGTTGATACCCGTAAGGTCTTCCCTTTCTTCAAGAAGTATCTCAGGGGTAATTATTGTCTCAATTGATTCTACAGGATAGTATTCCTTGTTATAATAACCGTCAGGTATTCCGTCAACTATTGCGAAATAATCAGAAGATGCGGGGGCAGTAAATTCGATAATTCCGTTACTGTCAGTTTCTGCCCGCCAAACAAGTTCATCCTTGGGTTTGCCATTATAAACGGTAACACTTACATCTGAAAGCGGCATTCCTCCTTCAGAAATTACCGTAATTTTATAATTTTGCTTTGTGTCTGCAGGCTGTTTAGAACAGCCTGCACAACATACAAGTAAAGAAACAGCAAGGAATAACTCAATGATTCTTTTAACCATAGCCTATTATTTCTCTAAATAGCAACACATCATAAGCCAAGCAAGGTCGGAATTGATGTCAGGAATAATGTTTCCGTTGGCATCCTTGAATATGTAGCCGCTGCTTTCACTATCCCACCAGCCTACGTATTCGCCTCTTGACTGAATAATGAACTTAAGATCCTCTGTAAGAGGGTACACACCTTCGTCCTCGTCTACACACTCGATGTACTCCAAAAGGCACTCGGAATAGCTTACTTTCTTGACAAACTCGTCGTTTTCGTCAAAATAGTATCTCGAAACACCGGAACGGTCAAGCATAGTTGCAAAGCAAGCGATATAATCACAATCCTCTGCAAGTCTTACAAGAACAAGGGGGCCGTCTGCACTGTCAAGGTGATAATATCCGTCTGCTTCATTAAATACAACATTATAAGCATCGGAACTCTTGGTAATATCAAATTCACCTAAAACATAGCCTTCAGGAAGTGAATACGCCTCGATTTCAACCGTTTTCTGATAGATCTCCCAGGGTTCATCTTCGATGGACCAGGCAGGATCACCGATACGCTCAATGCCTATAACACAGCTGTCAGCGGTGTTTTTATCAAGACCGATAACGTATGTGGAAGTTCCACCTTCACCCGAACCGATCATACCTTCAGTAACAGAAACAGTGAATTTGTTATCAACAACTTCTGCGTTGCTCACGTCCTGTACAAAATGAGGAGCACCGTAATATCCTATAACAGCGTCAGCACGGTCTGCTACAGAAAACTCATAGGTACCGGCTTCTGTAGGTGAAAAGAGGAAGTAGTTACGTCCCTCTGAAAGCTCAACATATGTACATCCTGCTGTCACATAGTAAGCGTCATTTTCGTTGCCGCCGGCAAAAAGTGAGAAAGGCTCTCCGGATGTGAGCATAGAAAGAATCACATCAACTTCCCTATCGCCGGATGAAACAGAAATATTGTCATCATAATAATATGAAACATCATCACCACTGAACTTGAGTGCAATATCATAATCACCTGCCGCAAGTGTCTTTTTTGCAACACCCTCCTCGTTGCAGGATTGCATAGCGGCCCTACTGCCGTTCTGCATAAACTCAACAACGATACCGGAGGTATAAGGATTGCCAAGAAGATCCTTCACAGTTACAGTATATTCCTTTTCGCCGCTACAGGCGCACAGCAGTACGGCAATGCAGATAACTGCAAGTGCCACCGCTGTAATACGTTTAATCATATTCATATATACTTCTCCGATTATTTAGCAGGACCAAGATAGTCATAGTAATAACAGATCTTGAGCCAAGCGTCCTCTACATCTTCAAATGTGTACTTATCCATAAGGAGCTGGAGTATCTCCGCAAGTCTTTCATCAACTACCACACAACCGTTAAGCTCAGGATTGGAAGACTTATCTATCTTGTCGATATAGGTTTTGATTTCTGCGGTGAGGTCGGGGCCATTACCGTGATACTTACCGTCAAGAACATCATCGAGCTGATATATCTCAACGTTTGCGTCATAATCTTCGCCCCAGAGCTTCTTAAGATATTCTCTGGTCTTGTCGGGATCGTTGTCATTCTGCTTGAGATATGCGATTATCTCGCCATCGGTCTCAGACTTTGAAAAATCAAAGCCGCCCATATCTACCATCTCTACAACAGAGTGGCCAAAAACTCTTGTGGGGTTGGTAAAGTCTGCATAAATGAGACTTCCGTCCTCGGAGTCATAGTACTTTCCGTCCCTGAGTACAGGCTTAATACCGCCGGTTATTACTTCATATATCTGATCACCGGTAGCATCGCTGTCATAGGTAAAGTAACCGGGAGAAGCTGCACGGAAATGATCGATCGAAGCACCAAGGAATTCTACATCATAATAGATATATCCTGTAGCGTAAATATCCCAGAATGCCATATTGATATAATACGGTGTGCCTGCTTCCATATAGTAAACCATAGAGCAGTTTATATCATCGGTATAAAGTCTTTCATCGTGCTCATAGGTATAGATATTCTCGCCATTACCATTGAATATCCAAGCATCAATACCGTCCTTATAATCACTCTTGGAGGTAAAACGGTATGCACCTGACTGAGCAGGAATAAACTCTGCAAGCAAGCCTCTCGGAATGATAGCACGGTTGTAATAGAAGTAGTTTGTAGCTACATCCTTACCAAGTGTTGCAGTATATGCACTAAAGGGAGCAAGACCCTTGATAGGATCCTCAAGCTGCTTGGTACCGTTGCCGTAAGCCTTGAAATACTTACACATCTTAAGCCATTCGTTTTCGTCCTCGTTGAATCCTGCAACCGCTGCCACCTGCTTAAGCATTTCCGCGAGCTCCTTATTTACCGTACAAACACCCTGAAGTGAAGAGTTGGAGGCATAAGAGAAATACTTGACCATATTGAGGCCGCCCTCCTCAGGCTTATCGTACAAGCTAACACCGTCCTTATCGGCACTACCGCTCATTACGATATCCTGAACAGACTCTTCCTCGCTAAAGGGTGTGTAGTTCATAAGGTCAGCGAGAAGCAGAGGACCGTTGGCATCACCAACGTGATAATAACCGTCGTTTTCATTATATACAACAGTTACATATTCATAGTTCTCTTCATCTTCAGTGGTAGCTGCATATCTGGGAAGATAAGTATCGACATCAATTTCTGATGCGTCAACAACACGCATATTATCGATATAAACAGTATCCTCACCTTCAGCACCGTCGCTGTCCTTAAGGTAGCAGAGAGCAACCTCATACGTACCGTCCTTATCAGCAACTACAGGATAGCAGGACTGCCATTTTTCTTCTTCAGAAACTCCGGATATCTGGAATACGTCCTCATCGTCAACGATTACATAAAGAATATCGCAGAGATGCTCAGAGGAGACAAGATAATCAAATCCAAGTGCCTGACCTGCTTTGAGCTCGACATCGCAGTACATTATCGCAAACGAGTCATCAATTCCAACATTGGATGCATATACAGCACTCTGACCCATCTTTTCACCCTCGATGAAGGGCCAGGTATATTCCGCTGTATCATCCTCAGTTTCAGGATGATAGGTAACATTGATGTCGCCTTTATTGATGAGTGCAGCTATATCCTCGGAGGAAGCCATTTCATAAGAGGGCTTGATCTGGGTAACGAGATCACCGATACCGTTTTCGCAGAGCTTCTGCTCGTAATCCTCAGAGGTAAAGTGATCAAATGCACAAACCCAAGGTCTCTTGCTTGTTACAGCTCCGACCTCAATAGCGCAGATGACACCGTAACGGTCGATAAACACAGAGGTGGGGTAACCGGAAATACTAAAAGTATTAGACCAAGAAGAAGGACAGGTTGCAACAACAAAAGGAAGATTAGTAGTGTTCTGGAATGCCTGAACATTCTCTACAGTCTGGTCCATAATAAGATTGTTGAGAGCCACGATCTCAATGTCTTCTTTATAGGTTTCGTAGACATCCGAGATTATGGGGAACTCGGATACGCAAGGCCCACAGGTGCTATACCAGAAATTAAGCATAACAAGCTTCTTATCCTTAAGCACCTCAGAAAGTGTAAACTCAGTACCGTCAAGCTTGTTTACGGTAAAATCGTACATTACGTCTCCAAGTTCAAGCTTAGCTGTGGAAATATCCTCATCGGTTATAAGAGATGATGTGAGTACTATCTCGACGTCATTGCCGTCAAAGCTATAACTGTCAGCAACCTCATAACCCTTTGATACACCCGAAAGAACGATAGCATATTTGTCGTACTTGGGAAGATTAAAGGTAACATTACCTTCCTCGTCAGTCTTCGCATAATCCTGCATATCTTCAAGAGTATCGTCAAGATAAATGTATACATCCACCTCGGACAAAGCCATACCGCCGATGGTTTTTATAGATACGGAATATGATGTTGCTTCACCTGTAGGAGTGGAGGCCGCTCCGCCAGCACCGTCACCGTTACCGGGGAGCACAAAAATCAGAACAGCCGCAACGATAAGAGCTACAACAATTGCTGCAATAGCAATTATAAGTCCGGTCTTCTTCTTTTTCTTGGGCTTTTCCGTAACAGCCTCCGCTTCATTTTCAGCGGGTGTACTGTTTTCCACGGATTCTGCCTTTTCTGTAGCTTCAACCTTTTCGGTATTCGTTTCAGAAGAGGTTTTTTCCATGTTTTCTTTATTTTCCATATTTTCCATATGTTCTCCTATTACTTAATTAAGTATTTTTAGGTTTATAGATCTACATTAACCAGAATATTAAGTATACTATAAGAAATGCAGCTATCAGAAAAGCGATAGTAACAAGCATAGGCTTTATCATCATTCCTACAGCGCTCCAATATGTTTTCCAGATGTCTTTAAAGCTTGAGGTGGTTCCTTTTCTTGTCCAGTCAAGGTTACCTTTAATGTCTGACATATCAGATATGGTTCTTCCGTCATCAATATAGATTATTTTTTCTTTTTTCTTTTTATTATCTCTCATCATTCGTCCAGAAGGTGACAAGCAGCACAATGACCGTTGCCGTAGTCCTTATATTCGGGGGAGACTTCCTTACATATATCCTTTGCGTAAGGACAACGTGTATGGAAGCGACATCCCTTGGGAGGATTTGCCGGAGATGGAATATCACCCTTAAGGATAATTCTGTTCATCTTCTCACGAGGATCAGGATGAGGAATGGCAGAAAAGAGTGCCTGTGTATAAGGATGAAGGGGGGTTGCAAAAATATCCTCTTTGGTACCGTATTCGACCATTGATCCCAAGTACATAACACCGATCTTATCGGAAATAAACTTAACAACAGACAGGTCATGGGAGATGAACATATAAGTCAAATTCATATCCTGCTGTAGCTTTTTCAACAGGTTAATTATCTGTGCCTGGATAGATACGTCAAGAGCGGACACAGGCTCGTCACATATTACAAGCTTAGGATTGACCGAGAGGGCTCTTGCGATACAGATACGCTGTCTCTGTCCGCCGGAGAATTCATGAGGATACCTTTCATAATAATAATCACGAAGTCCGCATTTGTCCATAAGATCGAGGACGTAGTCCTTAACCTCTGCCTTAGGTACTATGTTGTGTACCATTACGGGTTCGGAAAGGATACCGCCTACCGTACTTCTGGGAGGAAGTGACGAATAGGGGTCCTGGAATATGATCTGCATCTTCTTTCTAATCTCACGCATCTGTGATGATTTGTAATCGGTAATATCCTCGCCTTCAAATATGATGCGGCCGCTTGTAGGCTGATGGAGCTTGAGTATAGCACGGCCCAGTGTAGTCTTGCCGCATCCGGACTCGCCAACTATACCAAGTGTTTCACCTGCCTTGAGCTTAAAGGAAACGTCATCAACAGCTATAAGCTCCTGAGTAACCTTTCCTGTGAAGGTTTTCTTGATCGGAAAGCACTTTCTGAGATTACGCACCTCAAGGATAGCATCGGAATCATATGCTTCTGTCTTTTTTATATCAGCCATTGCTCTGATCCTCCTCATAGAGATGACACGCAACAAAGTGCGTGGGACTTACCTGAATCATATCCGGATATTCACCTGAGCATTTACCGATACACTTTGAACATCTTTCCTTAAAATAACAGTAGTCAGGCATATTTATCGGATTTGGAACATTGCCGGGAATGCTGTAGAGCGTGTTGCTGTCCGACTTAAGCGTAGGCTTGGATTTCTGTAATCCTATGGTATACGGATGCATAGGATTATGGAAGATCTCTTCTACTGTTCCCTTTTCAATAACCTTTCCTGCATACATTACCACAACGTAATCAGCCATTTCAGCAATGATACCAAGGTCATGGGTAATAAGCATTATTGAACCGTCGATCTTTGTTTTCAGATCACGTAAAAGATCAAGTATCTGTGCCTGAATAGTAACGTCGAGTGCAGTTGTAGGCTCGTCAGCGATAATAAGTCTTGGATTGCTTGCTAACGCCATAGCAATCATTACACGCTGACGCATACCGCCTGAAAGCTCATGAGGAAATGAATTGTATACACGTTCAGGCATTGCAATTCCAACAAGATTAAGCATTTCGATGGATTTAGACTTTGCATCTTCTTTAGTAGCCAAAGAATTATGTATGAAGGTAACTTCGTCCAGCTGCTGCCCGATTGTAAATACAGGATTAAGTGATGTCATCGGCTCCTGGAAAATCATAGCGATCTCATTTCCTCTGATCTTGTAGATATCACGCATAGGCATTTTTGCTATGTCGTAAGTCTTTTCGCTACCGTCCTTAGCCTTTGCTTTGAAGCGTATTTCACCAGAATATATCTGTCCTGTAGGAGCCTGAAGAAGCCTCATAACAGACATACTTGTAACAGATTTGCCGCAACCTGATTCACCGACAACGCCTACAGTAGCGTTTTTGGGAATGTTAAAGGATACACCGTTAACTGCCTTCACAACACCCTGATCGGTGAAGAAATATGTATGAAGATCCTCAATCTCAAGAATATTTTCAGCATTCTTCATCTCGGTTGTGTAGTCAGATTCGTCACACTTGCGGTATTTATATGCTTCAAGTTTTTTCATCACCTTTTTGTTTTCCCTGGCGATGGCTCTGATTTCTTTTCCCGAAAGGTAATTTTTGCTCATATCTTATCTCCTCGCTTTCGGGTCAAGCGCATCTCTCAGACCATCACCGATAAAGTTGAATCCGAGCACAGCGATTACTATACATACACCGGCAGGAACCCATACGTTAAGATGATTCTGAAGAACGTCCTGATTTGTTGAAATAATATTGATCATTGTACCCCAGGCAGCATAAGGTGCTTTTACACCCAGATTAAGATACGATAGTGTAGCTTCATAAAGAATCATACTGCCAAGGCTAAGACTCATCGATACAATGAGCTGAGGCATTACATTAGGTACAAGATGCTTGAAAATCTTTCTTGACGTGGAATATCCCATTGCCTCTGCTGCTACCATATATTCATGTTCACGAAGGGATAATATCTGACCTCGTACAAGTCGCGCGGTACCTGGCCAGGAAATGAACGTAAGGTATATCATAAGAAGATAAATACGATATTTTGCATCGATTTCAGAGGCATCAAGTATTGTACTTATAATAAGCAGAATCGGTATACCGGGAAGACATATCAGCACGTCACACAATCTCATGATAATATTGTCAACGATACCACCGAAGAATCCGGCTATACCTCCCATAATTACACCGAGAACCGTAATAAGGAACACTGCTATAAAGCTTACAATAAGCGATATTCTTCCACCGTACATAAGTCTTACAAAGATATCGTAACCTTCATTATCAGTTCCTAAAATATGCTCGGATGAAGGGGGTGCAAGAAAATTATCTTTCAGAGAGGTCTCGGTGGTCTGCTTAAGAGTATAAGACTGACCGTCAGCAGTATAGGTAGTCTCTGAAACAGAATACTTTGTTTTTCCGCTTTCATCAAGTTCGATCTCACCCCACTCATTATACACAAGAGGACCTAAAAAACTGAATATAAAGAGTCCAACGACCATTATAAGACCGATTATACTTAGCTTTGATCTGAAGAATCTGCGTACAACCATACGTGTGGGTGACATAAGTCTTACGTTTTTATCAAGAGGCAGTTCTGTGTCAACTACTTCTTCAACGTTGTCAATTTTCGTGTTTTCTGACATGGTCTGCCTCCTTTACTCTAATTTTACTCTGGGGTCAACAATACCGTACATAAGGTCTGCAAGCAATACACCTAAAACGCTGAGCAGTGCTAAAAACATATTGTAACCCATAATAAAGGGGATGTCACCTGCGTTCATCGCATCAAGAGCAAACTTACCGATACCGTCAAGGTCAAATACCTGTTCGGTTATGATGGCACCCGAGAACAATGAAGGTAATAATCCCGCAAGGGATGTAACAAGAGGAATAAGTGTATTACGGAATGCATGCTTGTTGATAACAACCTTTTCTTCAAGGCCCTTTGCACGTGCAGTACGAATATAGTCGGAGTTCATAACCTCAAGCATATTCGTTCTGGTCATTCTCATACGCGCACCGATACTCAAAATTACAATTGTAAGTATGGGTATAAAAATATGACGAACGTAATCCAAAAGGAAGGCAAATCCCGATACGGTAACCGTAGCGTCAACAAGACCTGACGGCGGGAACCATCCCAGCTTCAGTGCCAATATATTCTTAAGCATTTGACCGAAGAAGAAGGATGGCAATGAAATACCGATCATTACAAGTACGGTAACCAGATAGTCACGGAAGCTGTACTGATGGGTTGCTGCGGTAATTCCGAGAGGAATCGCGATCATAAATTCAAATATGGTTGCAATAAGTGCAATCAAGAAGGATACGCCCATATGCTCATATATTACCTGAGCAACGGGAAGTCCGTACTTGAAGCTTGTTCCAAGATCGAATCTTGCAAGCGCACCGAGCCATCCGAAGTACCCCTTAAGGATACCGAGGAAGCTGTTATCTCCAAGTCCGTATATCTCATACATTGCCTTAACAGTTTCCTCGCTCACCGTAGCACCACCCTGATTGATGGCGTCGATTTTACTCTGAATAAAATCGACGGGCATCAATCTGATAAGGAAATATATGATCATTGAAACGCCAAGGAGAATAAAGACCGACATTATAAGTCTTTTTATGATATATTTAAGCATAATTGTCTCCGTTTATTAACCAGCAAATTCAATTTCCCAAATACGGTCAAGAGGAGAGGAATAGGGGTTTATCTCTGTAGGAACGCTTTCGCTCTTGATGATCTTAGAGTTATAGGAATAAAGCACGCTTCTCTGGTAAACGGGAAGCTCGATTGCAAGGTCAAGGATCTGTGTCATCGCGTCCTTGTAAAGCTCAGAACGCTCTTCCTTGTCATTTGTCTCACGAGCTTCATCGATAAGCTCACTAAGCTCGTCAAGGAGATCTATCTCTTCGGATGTACCACTTGTCTTAAGATAGTTATAGCCCCATGCAAGAGTACTTGTTGCAGTGGAATCCTTGTGATATACCTGGTAAAGGTCAGGGTCGAGTGCTGAGGACCAAGCTGCCGCCCAAACCTCAAGAGCACCTGTATTGATCTTGGTAAGAGCCTGGGTGTCACAAACAACCTCTACATTCCAGCCAAGGTCGTTAAGAAGTGCTGCAGCGTCTCTGAATACCTTATATGTAGGGTGATCCTGGAGACTGGAACCGGCAATAGTGAACTTAACCTTGAGTTCAGAATCACCTGCACTGACACCGGCTTCCTCCATATACTTTTCAATATTACTTGTTGCGACGTCTTTGCTCCAAGCACCCATAGGAGGATAGTCGAATCCGTTATCAGTTGCATCATTACCGTCAGGATATGCCCAGCTTACCTTAGACATAGGCCAGAAGATCTGCTCAGCTGTACCCGCACGGTAGTAGTCGAGAGCAAGTGATGTATTCATAGCGCACATAATTGCCTTACGGAGGTTAATATCGTTGATCTTTGCAGCGTTTACACCGATATAACCGTAACCGAGCTGATCACTCTCAAGAGTAACCATACCCTTTGACTTAAGTTTCTGGAGCTTGTCATAGTTATCTGTTGTAAGTGAGGGAGAAATATAGTGAACAGTTCCCTTTTCAAGTGCTGCGATAGCATTTGCAGAGCTTACAACCTGGTATCTGATCTTGTCGATCTTTGCATTTTCTATTTCAGCACCCACAGTGTTGAAGTTTTCGTTTGCCTTAAAATATACGACATTACTGGTAAAGAAGTCGCTTTCGCTGGGATCGCCGTTCTTACTATTGGTTGCTTTATATGAGCCTGCACCCATAGGGATCTTAATGTTTCTGGGTGACTGGATGATCTTTGTCATAAAGTCAAAGCTCGCAAACTCAACACCGAACTTGTTGTTTGCAATATCCATACCCACCTTGCTTCCCTCACCGTAATAATGCTGAGGTGCAATAGTAATGGAGAAGTTCCAGATTGCCTTGGGGTCTACGCCGTCGATGGTGATAGAAAGAATATCATACTCATCTGCGTTTTTAACAGTACCGTCATCATTGTGAGCAGAAGCGATCTTATACTCAGTGCCGTTTACTGTCATAGAAGTACCTGCAGCATCGGTATGTCCAAGTGAAACTATACCGGAAATATTGGGAACAGCAAGAGTTCCTTCATCGGAAACATTTTCGTGAAGAATAACTTCCTTAGCCTTAGCGGTATATTCAGTATTAAGGGTGTTTGCTGTGCCCCAGTACTGAAGGATTATATCAAGCTCACGGGCCACCTTGTCGTTGAAGATATAGTCAACTGCAGCTTCCTTGGAATCAATGGAAGAAGGGTAAGAAGGAGTTAAGGTCTTTATCTTGGTACGGTCGATCTTGCCATCCTCGCCTTCCTCGTATTCAACCTCCACGTAACCTTCGGTATACATAAAGCAGAATACTTCATCCTTGAACTCCTCGTAGTTCTTATAGGGCTCGTCGACGTAGGATTCCTGTGCAGCGAGATAGTCAGCCTCAAGCTCTTCCTTGAATAGTTTAAGTGCATAGTCATAGTCAGCAAGAAGCTCCTTAGATCCAACAGAATCAGGGTCGTTGGATATAGCAGACTGGAAACCGCTGCTAACAGAATAGCCGTTGATGATATTTACCATATCATCATAGGGAATTTCCTTGGTAGAGGAAGACTTAACCTCAGCTCTGAAGAGGTTAACGAGCTCGTTGATACGTGCTTCAGCTCTGGAGGAAGCCTGGGAAGAAATCAAATCATCGCTATCATCAGAGCCGGAACCTACAGTCTGAGTTCTGTACTCGGGAAGTCCGAGAATATCTGTAGAATAAAGCGTGTTGGAGCCTGTATAAACAGGGTCAAGGTATACATAGTAGTTAAAAAGCACGTCTTCCATGGTAAGAGGATGACCGTCTGAATACTTAATACCGTTCTTGAGAACAAAATTATATGTTACGGTACCATCGTCATTTTCAACAATATCATAATCCTTTGCTACAACTGCTTCGTTTTCGCCGTATGCAACTTCAATCTCACCGTTGACATACTTAGCACCGATCATACTGATCTGTGTCATAGACACAATAGTACCATCGGGAGCTGATGTGTAAAAGAAGGGATTGAATAATCCGTCAAGCTGCTCAGTCATAATAACAAAAGCGTCAGCTTTTTTGCCTTTACAACCGGCAAGCATCGTTACGGTTCCTAAGCACATTAACAAGCAAAGGATCAGTGAAATAATTCTTTTTGACATTTTATTTGCTCCTTTATATCATTAATTTTCTTGTTCATTTACAGCAGTATATCCGTTTACGATCGCTGTGACTGTTTCCGGATATTCACCGACTGCCTCATAAGTAATCTCTGCGGTAGTAATTCCGGTATTTTCACCGGAGCCGCAAACAAGACCGATCGAATAGTCATCAGTGCCAAAATAGCTGTCAGAATCGATCTGAAGCTTGCTTGAAGTAATACTTACACCGTCAAGAGTAGCACCGCTTACGATACGACCTGCAAAAAGACCGAAGCAAGAGCCGCTCTTTCTTGTGCCTGCCTGCATCGTAAATGTAACATTGTCAAATTTTACATTATTGATATAAGCATCAGCTTCTACGCTTCCAAAAAGACCAGCTTGGTCCTTTGAAGCATCTCGCTGTAATATTTCAATATTTTTTAATGTATGACCGTTACCGTTTATACAGCCGGCAAACTTTCCGTGTACAAATGAAGTTGGCCAGTTTTTATCAGTGAAATCAAGATCAGCCTTGATATCATAGGAACCCTTTACGCTTGCGAGATCAATAAACTGATCTGCATTATAGATATAATACCAATCGCCTTCCTTCCACTCAACATAAACGTTCATCGTGGTGTCGGTTGCAGTTGCATTTTCATAATCTACAACGCCCGGATGTAAAAAGGTATCAGTTTCGATCTTCTGGGTTGCAGCCTCGTCATAGTAGGCGTTTTCAAAAGTAAATCCGTCTCTTTCAGGGAAATCGAAGAGCTCAACCTCTCCCTTTTCCTCGTTGATACAAGGTACTGAAATCTCAGAAACGTCTTTTGGGTCAAACTTGAAACTTCCAACAAGTTTTGAATCGTCAAGGTTGTAAAAGTCAACGTTAAACATGGGAATCCATGCAGCATATAAAGTCATTACAGGTTCGTCGGCACTGTAAGTAGCATTGGGATCAATTGTAACCTTGTCTGATTTAAAATTCCACCTACCTGCATAGCTAAAGCTACCGTCACTTTCTTCAATACGTTCCTTATACCAGCCTGCAAGGAAATATCCGTTGTTTGTAGCTGTGAACGTATTTCCGTCACCGCGGGCATCATCATCGGGAGAAATCAGAGAAATCTCAGGACCGCTTGAAGGGTCAAATGAATCAACGATTACCGTTGTATTTGTTGTAAAGACACCTCCGTTAGCGTCGAATTTGACGCTAACGGTGTAACCTTCAGAATTAAGAGTTTCGTAGTGATCCTCAGAAGCACAACCTGTAATCAATAAGCAAGTTATAACGGAAACAATCAACAGTGCAACAGCTTTAAAGCTCTTGTTCTTCATCATTCTTGCCATCATTATTACCTCTGTCCTCCTTAATAGATTCTGTTTTGTTCATTTTTCTCTTACGTAAGAACAGGAACGCAACTGTGACTGCAGCAAGCACAACAACAGCAATAACAATAATAAGAACAACAGTACCTATCTTTATCTTATTATCCTCTACAGGTGCCTTATCAGCCTCAGTCTCGAGAGACTTGATTCTCTGCTCTGCTGTAATCAGCTCAGAGTAATTGTTCACAAGTGCCTGCTGTTCTATTGTGGCAATCTTGTCAAAGGAAGCACGAGCCTTTGTTACAAGATTCTTGTGCTCAAGAGTCACACGCTCGGGTATAGCCTTAATTGCCTTAATTGCTTCAACAGCAGTATTATCGGGTGCTGAAGGACCATCTATTCTGAGATCAAAATACTGATCACAAATATAGGAGTCATAACCCACACCATTTATCGGCTTAACTACCATAGGTTTGTTTTCAACATAACCAACATAATCAACGAAGTTTGCACCGTAGAATATGGTAAAGTACTGACCGTCGGTAGCATTCCACATATAATAAGGAATCATTCCTGTACCGGTGATCGGAACCTCGTTACCGTCATAATCGGTATATGTACCGTAATCGCCCGTTCCGGGGATATGATCAAAGGTTTCATAATACTTAGGATCAAATTCTTCCTCAAAGTTAGGAACGTTGTAGCTTCCAAACATCACCATCTCAAGCTTATCACAGAGATAGAATGCCTTATGACCGATTGCTGTAGTCATAAACGGAATCTTTGCTCTTACAACGTCACTACCTGCTAATGCATAAGCAGAAATACGGATAGTATCCTCATGTATTGCAACGTCATTAAGCTCTCTGCCAGCGAAAGTTATAAGCTCAAGACCATGTCCGTTGTTACAGTAGAGAGAACCGTCAACAACAAGAACGTTGTCGCTGAGTTCAAAGTCGAATATCTCAACTTCCTTCTTTTCACCGTTAACCTTTTCGGTACTGATAGTTGAGAAGGGTGCGACCTTACACATTGCAAAGGGGTTATCGCCCATCTTTTCAATGTCATCGCCAAGAGTTACCTTGAAGTCTGTGATCTCCTCCTTCAAGAATGCATTCTTGCCGATGCTTACAGCAGAGGTAAGGTCAACCTCAGTTATTGCATCGTATGCAAAGGAGTAATCACCGATATTCTCGCACATATTGAGGTTAGATACACTCTTGAGAGGATCGCAGTATGAGAATGCACCCTCACCTATATCTGTTCCCTTTTCGTTAAGGACTACAGATGCAAGCTTACGGTTTGAAACGAAAGCATAGTCCCCAACACTTTCACATTTTGAAATGTCGATATTCTCAAGACCACTTTCCATAAATGCATATTCATCTATTTTTTCGATACCGCCGAGGTTGATATTCTTAAGAGCATCACATCCCGCAAAAGCATATTTGGGAATTTCAGTGATCTTATCACTTAACTTTAAGTCAACAAGCTGTCTGCAGTAAGAGAATGAGTATTCTCCGATACTTTCGGCAGATGATATATCGATTGAAGTAATCTGAGGTCCGTGATATGTATATTGGTACGTACCCTCAGAGGTTACTTTGGCAACTGTCATACTGTCATCAAGACAAGCATAATAAACGTCACCTGAGATAGCGTAATCGCCGAAGGACTTAACCTTGGAGAGATCGATATTCTTAAGGCTGGATGTATTATAAAATGCCATCTTACCCAGTTCTGCTCCCTCGCCGAGAGTAACAGTTTCAAGGCTTGCCGCGTTATTAAATGCACTTTCACCTATAACTGCATTATCACCTATAGTAAGAGAGGTCAGAGGCGAGGAGAATACGTAATAGAAGTATTTCTCTTCTTTTGTTTCCTCGTTTCCTTCCTTGTCGGTTTTGACTGTTTCTTCGGTATGATCTTCAACCTTAAAAGCGGTATCCTTATTCATACTGAAGGCATGATCACCAATCGTAACATTGTTTCCTATGACAACAGTTGCAAGCGCAGAGCACTCACTGAAAGTACCTTCAAGAATCTCCATATTATCAGGAATAGTCACCGACGTAAGTTTACTGAATGAGAACGCATACTTACCGATCTTTGTCTTTTCGGTAAAAGAAGGCATCTCTGAAATAGAAGCTTCAAAGAAGGCATAATCACCGAGCTCAGTAAGCTCACCGAGCTTCACGGATTCAAGGGATTTGTTTGACGCGAGACCGTAGTCTCCAACCTTGGTAACCTTATCAAGGGAAACGGATTTGATCTTCTGGTTGCTGGAGAATGCACCTTTAGCGATCTCCGTTATGTTATCGGCATTGATCGTAGAACCGCTGAACTCACCTTTAAGCTCAGGCGATACCGAAACAAGAGTCTTGCCGTCATCGGTAATAATGTGATCAGCAGTCTGAACCTTAAATGCCTTGTTCTTTTTATCGATCTCAAATTCAGATATCTTTGTTTCTCTGAACGCAAATACACCAATATCATTCACATCAGGACCGATAGTTACCTTTGTCATTTCCTTGCACTGATGGAACATTCCCTCAGGAAGAGCAGCAGCATTTACATAGAACTCCTTGATTGATTCACATCCGGTAAATGTATACGCACCGTACTTGACAATAGGTGATTCTATGGTTATGTCATCAAGCTTCTTACAACCGGCAAACGCGTACTGGCCGACAGAGATAAGTGTCTTTGCAAGTACAACACCCTCAAGCTCCTGGTTACCTGCAAACGCGTAGTCTGAAATTACACAAACAGCCGGTAACTCAAGTGTTCCTTCAAGTGCACAATTTTCAAAGGCATTCTGGTTAATGACCTTAAGATTGTTATCGGAGCTGAATGTAATCTTCTTAAGAGCCGTACAGTTGTAGAATGCACCATAATCGATATGCTCAAGAGTTGAGGGGAATACAACCTCTTCAAGAGCTGTAAGATTTGCAAATGCGTAGGAGTTGATCTTTTCAACACCTTCTGGAATTACAACCTTTGTAATGGAATCGTCACCGATAAACCACTGCTTTGAGGTTTCTCTGTCATCAATGGCAAGCTCTTCTTCTGTCTTCATTATGTAATTAAAGTTAGAGAATGCAAATGAACCAATCTCCGTAAGAGAAAGTCTCTTGGGTATATCAACGAGACCGCCGTTACCGTAATAGTGCGTAAGGCTGGGACCTGTTGTAACGTAGGGATCCTTTACCTCAACGGAAACGGTTTCGGAGTAGTAAGTACTTTCATCATCCATAAGTACCTTGACAGTTACGGAAGCAAAGCCCTCCTCAACGGCCTTAACAACTCCGAAATCATCTACAGTAACTATCTTTTCGTTACTGGATTCGAACTTAACTGTTGTATCCTTGGGGAAATAAGAATCAAGTGAATACAATAATGTAACTGTTTCGGAAGGATACATAGCCAGATTGTACTTACCTTCGAAATAGTTTGTACTGCCGGTATCACCCAGATCCTTATCCTCGTTTTCCAATATAAAGTATGCTTTGTTTGTGTCAAAGCCGTCAAGAGTAAATACGTCAGCTACAGGTTTGTCAAACTTTCTGTAACCCTCGTCTCCCTCTTTAAGTACGTTTACCTTAAAGTTGATGCTTGTATTGGTGTTGGGATCCTGAGCCTTAATAGTAGCAGATCCGCTTGCAACTGCAACAAGCTTATTGTTAACTACACGTACAACACTTGTCTTGGAAGAGGAGAATTCAAGAAGCTCTCCCCACTGGTCATCGGGATTTACTGTAGGAGTAAGAGTGTATACCTCATTGGGACTGAGTGTCAGACCCTCCTCGAGACCGTCGAACAGGAACTCTGTGAAATTATCGGGAAGCCCGATCTGGAACGTAGAGAAATTAAGTGCATAGTCATATGCTGTGATTACAAAGGTGTTTTTGTCCGATGCAAAGTTTTTAATGTCATACAGGTAATCTGTAAGTTCATATGTAACCTTCGTAGTGCTGTTTCTTTCAGAGTACACAGGTGTCATATAACGCTCAAATGCTTTCATCTCAGGCGTAGGGTTACCGTTTTCATCAGTACCCTCGGTTACGTAACCGATCTGAGAACACATTGCATAATGATTGTCATAAATATACACGTCAGCGTACAGTCTGTTCTTCTCAAGTGACTTATCATACTTGTAGCTGTACTCAACCTTTGAAATGGTAGGAGCTTCAAAGTCAGCTGTAATCGGGAATTCAAATACGTTTGATTTATTAGTCTTTACACCACCATCGCCGTAGTCAAGCTGTGCCTCAAGCTTAACGATATATTCACTGTTATTCTCAAGGTTATAATCGATGGAGTCAAACTCTATCTCTACGTTAGCGGGATAGATCATTGCACCGCCATCACTGTAAGATTTACGGACATCCTTTTCCTCTGCTTCAAAAATCACATCGCCTGTAATCTTATCGGTAATAGAAATATCAATCTTGGCAGCATTTCGAAGCATTCCTGCCCAAACGTAGCGCAAAGAATGAATTGTTCCTATCTGATTTGATAGTGATATATGCTCTCTCTGAGATGCAATAGGCAAATCGTCAGGATCCTGAAGGAAATAATATGATCCGAGATAGCTAACATAGTCATCACTTACACCGCCGACAGGTCTGGAGGCGTATGCATCAGCCATAACCTTATCTTCAACGTCGATACCGTCATCAAGCTCATCTGCGTTGGTATCATAATAGGTAAGGTCAAAAATAGGAGCCTTAGTCCAATCACCGTAGAATGCAAGATAAGGAACGTTAAGGTCAATCTTGGTTCCACTCTTTGCATCAAGGGTAATGAAGCCCTCAACGTACATACCGTTTTCGAAGGAATTATCAAGATATTTCTTATCCTCTTCGGAAAGAGTAAGCTTAACTGTTACGGTTGCTTCTTTTCCTGCAGCTACCTTGATCTTATTGCCACTCTTTTTGCCGCCCTCAACGTCAACGATCTTGATGGATGCCCCCTCGAGAATATAAGATTCCTCAGTTATGGTGGTCTTACCGGAATTTGTCTTGGTTTCACTGACACCTTCCGTCATCACGATTGCGCCGAGCTTATACTTAACCTTCTTGTTGCCGAAGTTATGAACTGTAAACATAAGCTCATATTCACCCTTGCGGTCGGGGTCATCGCCAAGCTGGATCTTCGCCTTATCCATTACGTTACCTTCGGCATCTTTTGTTGTAATACACGCAGGCGTGGTTATGGAGCTTGTAAGGTTCGCAAGACCTGCGCCCTGTTTTCTTACAGAATATGGAAGTCCGTTCTTACCGAGAGCTATGTCGGCAGTGGACATCATAAGTGAATTTACAAGAATATTGATCTTTTGGTTGTCGTTTGCAATATCAGGGAAGTTCTCAACAACATACTGTCTTAAAAGAACCACAACGCCTGCAAGGTTGGGACAAGCCATTGAAGTACCGGATATTCTGTCATAGCTTCCGCCTGTTACTGCTGAAAGAATACTTCCGCCGTGAGCAGTAATCTCAGGCTTAAGCTCGAGATTGGGGCTGGGACCCCAGGATGAGAAGTCAGAAATAAAAGGACCGGATGTCTGGCTTTTGCTGAGTTGAAGCGTACCTTTATCTTTTTTTGCAAGATTCTCACCGTCGTTCTGCGAAATGGAACAAACGGCAAGCTCAGCCTCACCAACGTTCATCTTGATATCGCCGGATACATTGTTGTAAATTATAATACCTGCAGCACCCTGCTCCTGTGCGATCATCGCCTTTTCTTCGAAGGTGTTTGAACCACGTCGAACAAGTGCGATTTTTCCCTTAACATCAAGTCCGGTATAATCGGCTGATCTACCGACACCGGGAATACGTACATAATCTATCTTTAAGGATTCCTTATCCTTAAGCAGTTCTTCAAAGAAATTGTTTTCCTCACCTGCCGCGTTTGAAGATTCGGTGAAATATATAATGGTTTTACCATATTTAAGATAAGGAGTCTCGGTACCACTGATAGACGCAACGGACATTACGCCTTCATAGGTAGAAGGTGAACCAACTGTACCTGTATCAGGGTTAGAGGTAAGTGCAAGGTTACCGTTCGCTTCAGAACCATATGCTGAGCTATAGCTGTTTGAGGCAGCAACGATCATATTGATGCCTGCATCACGGATCTTATCAAAGATGCCGCCTACCGCTTCCTCATCAGTTTCTCTACTGAAACCGCAAGCTGTACCGATAGACATATTGATTACATCAACACCGAGAACAACACAATCCTCAAGAGCAGCCAGAATCCATGCAGTCTTTGAGGAGTCTTCAACGTCAGAGAAGATCTTCATAGAAACGAGCTGTGCGTTTGGAGCAACACCTCTGATCTTACTGTCATTGCCTACAATAATACCGGAAACGTGAGTACCGTGATTGTTGTGGGTCGAATAAACGTCAGGATCGCTGTCAGCATAGTCGAAACCGAAAGGAACTTTTTCGTTTATATAAACATCTGTAGTTGTAAGACCGTCGAACAATTCGCTTGCCTTGGTGTCACTGATAACCTTTTCAACATCGTCATAAGTAAGTCCGAGAGTCTTGGACGAAAAATTGTCTGTTGAAAAAGCCGTATGGTTGTAATCAAGACCTGTATCGAGGACAGCTACGACCATTCCGGTACCGTCATAACCGGAATCGGAGCTGTCAAATATACCGGTATCAAAAACATTCACTTCATTTTCAACAAGCTCTGTTTTCTGTGGCTCGTATACCTCGCCGACAATTATATCCATTCCATTATCAAGAGTTTTTGCCGTATCCTTGAAATCACCGGCTTTGATAATAAGCTCAAATCCACTGAGAACGGTATCATAATCTTCACCGGTAGTATAAGCAATTCCCTTTTCGTCGAGCTTAGATAAAAATTCGACCTTGTCCTTGGCAATGGCATTTCTGATCTCATATGCATCGTCACTTACCGTTGCGTAGTCAATAAAATCCATCGTCTTATTGGAATTCTTATAAGCTTCCATAATATCCACTCTGTCGAGAGTAACAATGACAGAAATCTCATCGTCATCTGCGATGCCCTCCGGAAGCTCAAACATTACCGAATTATCAAGATAATCAGTATAGTCGAATTTTACGCCGTCAAGCTTCTTGATATAAGACGCATCATACCCCGCAGCAGAGGGTTCGGATGCAAAGCTTACGGGTGATGATATACTTCCCAACAGGAAGGATATCATCATCAGGTACGAAAGAATACCTTTGATTGATTTTACAAGCCTTGTTTTTTTCATTAGTTTGCAGAGTCTCCTTGTTTTCTTAAATATGCTACAATTTAATAATATACATACGCATTCACTATATAATACTACAAATCACGACAAATTGCAAGTTTTTAAGCTTATCTTTAATTATTTTTTTAATATTATTCCAATAATATTTACATTTAGGTGATATTATGTTACTATATTATTGCAAATCCATTTCACGGAGGGAAGCTATGTCGCGCAGAAATAATGTCATAATGCTCGTTGGTAAGATTATGGGAATACTGTTAAGTGTTTCAATCATCATAACCGGCATATGTATAATGATGCAATGCGTATCCATATATAATTCCGGTGCTAAAAATCAGTTTTCAAGAGAAAAGGTCGAACAGGCATTTTCGGATATCAGCGTTCCTATCATCATAACTGTATTGTTGCTAATTGCAGTAACCGTATTTAACCTTTTCGTGAGCGGAGTGTTTTCGGATAAACAAAATCACAAAAACAGTTCTTACGTGCTCAGAGCGTTGAATCTCAAAAAGGATATTTCCGCTTTAAATGATCCTAGGATATTAAATGAGCATAAGATCAGACGTATAAACTCCTATATCCTTGCTGCTTTGTCTATTACAGGATTTGGAATATTCTTCGCTTATGTCCTTAATCCTACAAATTTTTTCGACTCTAAGGGCAATCCGGAAATTATACGTGTTATGTCTGCGTTTTGTATCTGTATAGTGATTCCTTTCTCATATGCAATTGTATCAGTCTTTATAAATAATAAAAGCTTAAACCGTGAAATTGAGATTTCGAGAGAATTAGTTAAGATCGCAGAACCAAAGAAAGCACCAACATCGTCGAATAAGCTTATACACAGTTTCTATTTTAAGCTCGGCATCATTATAATCTGTGCTGTTATACTGTTGTACGGATATTTTTCCGGCGGTACCGCAGACGTTTTGGCAAAAGCAAGTAATCTATGTACCGAATGCATCGGTCTTGGTTAAAGGAGATTTATGAAAAAGGTTATCGGTAAGCTCAAGGCACTCAGACCTACGAGGAGAAAAATAATACAGCTATATACGGCATTGCTTTTCAATGCTAACTTCAAAGGCTTTTATACCGGCCGCATTTATAAGGGTAATACAAAAAAAATCTGCATGCCGGGAATCAACTGTTATTCCTGTCCCGGCGCAGTTACAGCATGTCCTTTAGGATCACTTCAAGGCTCCTTCAGTGTTAACAGAAGTACGTTGTTTTACGTCGGAGGTATACTCCTGCTGTATTGCTTCATCTTCGGAAGAATGATCTGCGGATGGTTTTGTCCCTTCGGATTCATACAGGAGCTTCTTTACAAGATTAAAACACCCAAGATTAAAAAAAGCCCCATTACAAGGATATTTGCCTTCTTTAAATATTTTGTTCTTGTGTTCTTTGTTTTTGTGATACCGATAATGTATGCTTTCCGCAACACACCCTTCCCTGCTTTTTGTAAATACATATGCCCTGCCGGAACATTAGAAGGTGGTGTAGCGCTTCTTTCCCACAAAAATAACAGCAGATTCTTTGAAATGCTCGGTCCTTTATTTACGTGGAAATTTCTTCTGTTGATAAGTATAATCGTAGCAAGCATATTCATCTTCCGAATTTTCTGTCGCTTCATTTGTCCTCTCGGTGCATTATACGGATTGTTTAACAAATTCTCTGTGTTCGGTGTCAAGGTTGATAACGATAAGTGTACATACTGCAACCGTTGTGTAAACCACTGTAAGCTGGACATAAAGCACGTAGGTGATACGGAATGTATCAGCTGCGGCGACTGTGTGGATATCTGTCCAACTAAGGCTATATCTTGGAAGGGTACAAAAGCATTCAGACCAATGCCCGAAGATTCAGAAAAAAACAAAAAAGCACGCTTTATATCGCGTGCTGTAGCAACATTTTTAGCTCTTGCTGTATTAATAGGTGCTGTTATTTATTTTTGGAATGACGACAGCAATGCCACATCGGAACCACAAACACAGACCCAAACCGAACAAAATGAATCAACTGATTCCGAATATAGTGTTAATTTGAAGATCGTAACCGCAGCAGGAATAACCGATGACACGGTGAATCCTTTGCACACAGGAAAAATCACTATCGTCAACTTCTGGGGAACATGGTGCACTCCCTGCGTAAAAGAGCTACCCTACTTTGACCAGATCGCAAGCGATTACGCTGATACTGTTTCAGTTATAGCAATCCATACAAATATGGTTTCGGATACAGCACCAAAGCATATAGAGGATAACTATCCGGATAGTAACATCATATTTGCAATAGACCTTGATAAAGAGGGATATTATTCAAAGCTTGGCGGATTAGGCGGTTATCCCTACACTGTGATTTTTGACGAAAACGGACATATAGTCAAATCTTTTGTTGAGGCATTAGAGTACAAGGATCTGCAGGAAGCGATCGAAACAGAATTAAGTAAATAAGGAAACAACCGGATTCACGGAATCCGGTTGTTTCTTAGTATATAGGTTTAATTTTATACGTTCATATCGTTTTAGCGACAGTAAACACAAGCACCCGCCTTGCCCCTCTTAACTTTAGCAATTTGGCACATCTTGTAACAGTCGAGCCTGTGGTCATTACATCGTCAATAAGAATTACATTCTTGCCATTTATAAGATTCTTTGCACCCTTAATAATGTTATAGCTCTTTTGCGCGTTTTGTTGCCGCTGTAAAACATTCAATTTCTTTTGATTGGAATTACCAGAGTGACTAAGCATATGGGCTATCTCAATTCCTGAAAGCTCGGACAGAGATAATGTCAACCTCAAGGCATGATCATGGCCATACTTTGTGATGTTCGCTTTACTTCTCGGTACATATGTCAGTATAAGGTCGGTATATTCAATGCGGGGAAAAAGCTCTGTGTACATTTCCTGAGCCACAGTATAATACAAAAGATTCCTTCTGCTGCTTTTCATTTTATAGATCAACCGCTTAATTATGGTATCAGCTTTTTTGTCATACTGAACAAGATGATATTCGTTAGTAATACATCTGTCCTTGTCAAAGGGAATTCCACACCAACACTCAGAAACAGGTTGTCCGCAGCGACGACAGGTCTCTCTTTTATGCATTTCCCATTTCTCTCTGCATTTAGGACAAAAAGCATCTGTAGAATTTAGAGGCATTAAATCCGAGCAGCCCGCACAACGCGGCGGAAAGATCAAGTTATGAGCCTTGTTTATAAGTTTTCTGAAATTACTGTCAACCATTCTCTCAATCCTGTATAGCGTAATGCTCTTCTGTTATTGTCGACCATGCTGCATACAACATCTCCTCTGCCGACCACGATTACCATCTGCTGCGCACGGGTTACAGCCGTATATAGAAGATTTCTCGTAAGCAGTTTAGGCGAATAGCTGTATGCAGGGATTATAACGACAGGGTACTCACTTCCCTGACTCTTGTGGATGGTTATAGCGTATGCGTGCTCAAGCTCGTCAAGCTGTGTGAAATCATATTCTACTTCCCTGCCGTCAAAATCAACCGTTACGGTTTCTTCTGTCTGATTGATCTTTCTTATTACGCCGATATCACCGTTGAATACACCGACACCCGACATTGCCCCTTTAGTCCATTCGATGTCGTAGTTGTTGCGTATCTGCATTATCTTATCACCCTCACGGAAGATAACGTCGCGGACGTTTTTCTGCACCTTGCCGTTCTTTTTAGGATTAAGGGCATCCTGGAGCATAGAGTTGAGAATAGCCGTTCCTGCTGCACCCTTATGAGAGGGTGTGATTACCTGTATACCCTCCTTAATCTCGGAGCCGTAGGTCTTAGGTAATCGGTTACGGCAAAGGTCGGCTATAGTTTTTGCGATATCCTCGTCATTTCGTCTGATAAAGAAGAAATCGCTTGATTTTGTTTCAAGGTCGGGGTATTCACCCGAATTTATAAGATGGGCGTTGGTGATTATAAGGCTTTCCTTTGCCTGACGGAATATCTCCTTAAGCTTGACACAGGAAAATACATCAGATTCGATCAGGTCATTTAACACGTTGCCTGCTCCCACAGAAGGAAGCTGATCTGCATCCCCTATGAGAATAAGCCTTGCGGCGGGCTTCATAGCCTTAAGCAGTGCTTCAAGAAGAAAGATATCCACCATAGATGCTTCGTCAACGATTACAACGTCCTCGTCAAGCAGACACTTTTCGTCACGTCTGAAAACAGGCTCGTTTTCCTTTGAATAATCCATTTCAAGCAGACGGTGAATGGTCTTAGCCTCACACTGCGTCGCCTCGGACATACGCTTTGCCGCTCTGCCCGTGGGCGCACAAAGAACAATCTTATAAGCCATATCGTCAAGTATACGCATTACGCCCTTAATAATAGTGGTCTTACCCGTACCCGGACCACCCGTCAGTATGAAAACACCGCTGTTTACCGCATTGATTATAGCCTTTCGCTGCATAGCGGCGTACTCGATATCCTCGTTGGACTCTATTCGCTGTATAAACTTTTCAACGTCATTCAGCTCTATTCTCGGACACATACGGTCGAGGTTATAGAGCTTTTTTGTTATATATTGCTCTGCATCATAGTATTTTTTAAGATATACGCAAGTTTTACGCGACATCTCAACGAAGTATACCTCTCCCTCGTTTTTAAGCTGTTCAAGCCCCATTTCGACCGTCTCGGCATCAACGGACAGGGTCTCGGTAAGAGCCGGCACAAGCTTCGATAAAGGTATATAGCAATGCCCGTTCTGAATGCCGTTAAGATTGATAAAATACTTGATACCGCTTTTGACACGGCTTTCCGTATTGTTGATACCGAGGCTCTTTGCTACCGCATCTGCTTTAGCGAAGCTGATACCGTATATTTCCTCACAAAGAATATAGGGGTCTTGCTTTATCATATCTATGGCAGCAACACCCCATTTTCGGTAGATACGCACCGAGATCATAGGTCCGAAGAACTCACGGCAGAACATCATAACCGTTCTTATACCGAACTGTGTCTTAAAACTCTCACCTATCTCCCTTGCCTTCTTTTCGGATATTCCGTTGATCTCCGAAAGCCAATCGGGATGGTTTTCAAGCACGTCAAATGTATCCTCGCCGAATTTATCGACTATTCTGCGGGCGGTAACCGCTCCAATACCTTTGACGGTTTTGGAGGAAAGGTATCTATATATAGCCTCCGTACTGGAGGGTAACTGTTTTTCGTAAAACTCGACCCTGAACTGTTTTCCAAAATTTTGATGAACCTGCCAATTGCCGAGGGCTTTTATAACTTCACCTTCGGCTAAATACGGCATAATACCCACTATTGTATACAGTTCAGCTTCTCCGACTGCAACGTCACAGACCGTATAACCTGTTTCTTCATTTGAATAAACGATGTGTTCAACAGTACCTACGATCTCTACGTACTCGGCATCGTAATCCTTTTGCATATCAAGCATTGATATTGTCAAGTAGCTCCTTTGTGAGATCAAGTGCTTCCCAAGGCAGATCTATATCTACTCTGCCCATATGTCCGTATGCAGCGGTCTGACGGTAGATAGGACGGCGAAGTCCGAATCTCTCGATGATTGCAGCAGGACGAAGGTCTATAGACTTCTTTACCGCTTCAGCTATTGCAGCCTCGTCAACCTTGGCAGTACCGAAGGTCTCAACAAGCAGAGATACGGGATGTGCAACACCGATAGCGTAAGCGATCTGTACCTCGCACTTATCTGCAAGACCTGCATTAACAACGTTTTTAGCTATGTAACGCGCTGCGTATGCGGCAGAGCGGTCAACCTTGGTGGGGTCCTTACCCGAAAAAGCACCGCCGCCGTGACGGGAATATCCGCCGTAAGTATCAACGATGATCTTACGTCCCGTAAGACCAGAGTCACCCATAGGACCGCCGATAACAAATCTGCCTGTAGGATTTACATATATTTTAGTGTTCTCATCCATAAAGTCAGCGGGAATGGTTGTCTTGATGACTTTGTTTATCATATCCTCACGGATCTTTTCAAGGGTAACGTCATCATCGTGCTGTGTGGAAAGAACGACTGTGTCAACTCTTGAGGGCTTGCCGTTTACATATTCAACGGTTACCTGGGATTTGCCGTCGGGACGAAGGTAGGTAAGCTCGCCCGATTTTCTCACGTCTGTAAGCTTTCTTGCGAGCTTGTGTGCAAGGGATATGGGCATAGGCATAAGCTCAGGGGTCTCGTTTGCCGCAAAGCCGAACATCATACCCTGGTCGCCTGCACCCGTATCGTATTTATCAGCCATTTCGCCGCTTTTTGCCTCAAGAGCCTTGTCAACACCCATAGCAATATCAGGTGATTGCTTATGTATCATATTGATGATAGCGCAGGTCTCCGCATCAAAGCCGTACTTGGCACGGTTATAGCCGATATCGTTTACAACCTCGCGGATTATCTCCTGAAAATCCACCTGTGCCTTTGTGGTGATCTCACCCATAACAGTCACTACACCTGTTGTGGTTGTTGTCTCGCAAGCAACGCGGGACATAGGATCCTGACGGAGCATTTCGTCAAGTATAGCGTCAGAAATACAGTCACACATCTTATCGGGATGGCCTTCGGTTACCGATTCTGATGTGAAATAAGTGATAACATCCTTCATTTTTACCTCCAAAGTTAAAAGCGTCTCGGGGCAAAACCCCAAGACGCTAAAGAACAATATCGCTCTCATCTCTCAGGATTTAGCACCTTGCATATGCAGGTTGCCGGGCTTCACAGGGCCAGTCCCTCCGCCGCTCTTGATAAGATATTTTATTGCTTACAGTATATCACATTATTTATGAATAATGCAATAATTATTTTATAACATTTATTCTGATGATCTCATCCATAGCATTAAGCTTTTCGATGATAACTTCAGGAATCTCACCAATGATCTCGATTACGGTATACGCAAAGTTGCCCTTGGAGCCGTTAACCATATTCTCAATATTGATGCCCTCGCCCGAAACAGCCGCGGTGATGTTGGCAATAACTGCGGGAACGTTCTTATGCATAATGCAAAGACGTGCGTCACCTGTATGACCGATAGAAACGTTGGGGTAGTTTACGCTGTTCTTGATATTACCTGTTTCAAGGAACTCAACAAGCTGGTGAGCCGCCATAACAGCACAGTTATCCTCGGACTCGGCAGTAGAAGCACCCAGGTGAGGAATGGTAACGATACCGGGACAGTTGATAGTCTCCTCCGTGGGGAAGTCAACTACGTATCTCTTAACCTTACCCGAAGCGATAGCAGCCTTCATATCGTCGGCATTTACAAGATCAGCTCTGGAGAGGTTGATAATACGTACACCGTCGTGCATCTTTTCGAAGGTCTCCTCGCAGAGCATACCCTTAGTCTCGGGTGTGGAAGGAACGTGGATGGAAATGTAATCAGCGTGAGCGTATAACTCATCGTAGCTTGCCGCCTTGCGTACGGCTCTTGAAAGCCTCCAAGCACCCTCAACGGTAACGTAAGGGTCATAGCCGATAACCTTCATACCGAGATTGTGAGCAGCGTTTGCAACCATACCGCCGATAGCACCGAGACCGATAACACCGAGGGTCTTGCCTGCAAGCTCGTTGCCCGCAAACTGGGATTTACCTTTTTCAACGAGCTTTGCTACGTTCTCCTGACCTGCAAGGCTGTTTGCCCAGTTCACACCGCCTACTACGTCACGTGCAGCAAGAAGCAATGCACAGATAGCAAGCTCCTTAACGCCGTTAGCGTTAGCACCGGGTGTATTGAATACAACTATACCCTGCTCTGCGCACTTCTCAACGGGTATATTGTTGACACCTGCACCGCAACGTGCGATAGCCTTAAGCTCAGGACCGAACTCCATATCGTGCATAGCTGCGGAACGTACCATTATAGCATCGGGATTCTCTACGTCGTCGGCTACGTTATAAACCTTTCTGTCAAAGATATCTGTGCCGACCTTTGCGATCTTATTTAAAAGTTTGATATTTTTCATCGTTATTACTCCGCCTTAGGATTATTTTTTGCGAATTCTTTCATAAACTCAACGAGTGCGACAACACCCTCGGTAGGCATAGCGTTGTAAATAGAAGCTCTCATACCGCCTACGGATCTGTGACCCTTAATATTCTTAAAGCCTGCTTCTCCTGCTTCAGCGGCAAACTTCTTATCAAGCTCGGCATCGCCTGTAACGAAGGTAACGTTCATCATAGAACGAGCTTCCTTTTCGGTAGGAGCTATATAGTAGTCCTGGCTGTCAAGGTAATCGTAGAGCACAGCGCACTTCTTTTCGTTGATCTCCTTCATACCCTCAAGACCGCCGATGGAAAGGATCCACTCGTAAACGAGCTTAGCGATATAGATACACCAGCAAGGAGGAGTATTGTACATAGAATCAGCATCAGCGATGGTCTTGTAGTCCAGCATTACGGGAATATCCTCTCTTGCGTTACCCATAAGATCCTCACGGATGATAACTATAGTAAGACCTGCGGGAGCCATATTCTTCTGTGCACCTGCGTAGATAACACCGAACTTGGAAACGTCAACAGGCTCGGAAATGATGCAGGAGCTCATATCAGCTACCAGAGGAATATCACCTGTATCGGGGATATAGTTCCACTTGGTTCCGTAAATCGTGTTGTTAAAACAGATATGTACGTAGTCTGCGTCGGGTCTGAAGTCTTCCTTAGTGAGCTTGGGGATATAGGTGTTATTCTTATCCTCGCTTGAAGCAACCAGCTTAACGTCGCCGTACTTCTGAGCTTCCTTATAAGCTTTCTTTGAGAACTGACCTGTTACAACGTAGTCAGCCTTCTTGTTTTTGTTCATAAGGTTAAGGGGAACTGCGGAGAACTGAGTGGATGCACCGCCCTGTACAAAGAGAACCTTGTAGTTGTCGGGAATATTCATAAGCTCGCGGAGCTTTGCCTCTGCATCCTTGATGATAGCGTCATATTCTTTGGAACGGTGGCTCATCTCCATAACAGACATACCGCTGTCCTTATAGCAAATCAGATCTTTTTGTGCAGACTCCAGAACCTCCATAGGAAGCATAGAGGGGCCTGCAGAAAAGTTATAAACTCTTTTCATTGTTGTATCTCCTATATTGTTAATTATTAATTATCAAATCTTTTGTTTTGCGTTTGGGTACGTGGTGAATATTATTTTCATCTCTGTAGTACTCAACGCTTCCCGTTTCATCCTCACAGACGGGAAATTCATCGGGATAACCCAAAGCTAACGTGAGCTTGGGCTTGATATTTTCGGGCAATCCGAAATGCTCGGACACGGCACCGATATTGAAACTGCCGATCATACAGCAGCCTATTCCCTTTTCTCTTGCAAGAAGGTTCAGGGTCTGTGCGGCAATACCGACGTCCTTGAGATACATCGTCTCGTTTTCGGTAATCGAAGTATCGTGACATATAACCATATATGCCGTTGGAGAATGCTCGCTGTCAGGTCCCTTATAATCAGGCAAAAGTGCCGCCCAACGGGTCTGAGAGCGCATATAGTCACATTCTGCTTTATCGGTAATTATCAGATATTTCAGAGCCTGATAGTTACAGCTTGCAGGTATAAGACGAAGAGTATCAACAAAAGACACAAGCAGTTCCCTGTCGACAGGCTTTGACATATCAAAGCTTCTTATACTCCTGGCCCTGGCTACAATGTCGTGAAGCATTATTTAATTACAAAATGTACGGGAAGACCGTTTACATACTTGACGTTGGGTTCACCGTAGGTAAGAGGTGCGATATACTTAAGACATTCATCTGTTACGTTATTACCGCGCTCGTTGATGAACTCGCGGGGTACCTCGCGTACCATATTGGCGATCTTCTGTATATCCTCGCTTGAACACTCTACCTTGTAGGGATCATCCGAGGTTCTTACATAAGTCATCATCTTGCCTGTTGTTCCCTCAACAGCCGCCTTAACAGCTGCAGAACCAACCATTACGGATTCGTCAAGGTCGGTCTTAGATGCTATATGAGAAGCACATCTCTGAAGAATGTTAAGCTCAACCGAACGAACCTTACAGCCGATCTTTTCCTTAACTGCAAGCTCAAGAGCCTTGCCTGTACCCGAAAGGTATGCGTGACCGAAAGCATCGGTAACACCCGACTGAGCAGATGCACCTACATATGTGCCGTCAGCAAATCTTGCACCCTCGGAAACCGCAACGACTACGTTGGGATGAACCTCAAGAGCCGCGCGGACATCGTCCATAAAGTTATCCATATCAAAGTCAACCTCAGGGAGATATACAAGGTCGGGAGCAACGTCAGAATTAAGTCTGGGAAGAGCTGCAGCACAGGTAAGCCAGCCTGCATCACGGCCCATTATCTCAACGATGGTAACGGCCTTTACCTTATAAACAGCAGTATCACGGAGGATCTCCTGCATGGAAGCGGCAATATACTTTGCAGCAGAGCCGTATCCAGGGGTATGATCGGTACCCATAACGTCGTTGTCGATGGTCTTGGGTACGCCCATAACCCTCATCTCATAATCGTGCTGAGCACAGTAGAGAGAGAGCTTTGCTACGGTATCCATTGAATCGTTACCGCCTATATAGAAGAAGTAACGGATATCGTGTTCCTTGAAGAAGTTGATTATCTGCTCGTAAACCTCGGGCTTTTCGTCCATCTTGGGCAGCTTAAGTCTGCAGGAGCCGAGAGCCGCCGCAGGGGTATGAGAAAGAAGTTCAAGATCTTCTTCCCCCTTTATAATTTCAGACAGGTTGCAGATCGTGCCTTTGAGTATACCCTCAACACCGTTCAATGCACCGTATACCGTTTTAATAGCTTCAGATTCAAACGCGCCCTTAATAACACCTGCAAGTGTTGCATTAATGGCAGCGGTAGGTCCGCCGGACTGACCGACGATAGCATTTCCTATTAACATACGCTATTATCCTTCCGTTAGAAAATAAATAAATATATACACTATGATACAATATTGTGAATTAAATGTCAATAGAATATGGCTAAATTTATGGTTGATTTGATAGGGTTTTTCTGTTATAATAAATTTATATGAGGTGAAAACTATGTATCTGCCTGATTATGCCGTTAAGGCTGTCGAAATAATGCAAAAAAACGGATATAACATATACCCTGTCGGCGGTTGTGTCCGTAATCATATTTTGGGGCTGATCCCCGATGATTACGATATGACCACCAACGCATTGCCGTCACAGGTCCTTGATGTATTTAATGAATATAATACCTTTGATTCGGGTTTAAAGCACGGTACCGTTTCGGTAGTTATAGACAAGCAGGTCGTCGAGATCACTACACACCGCACCGAAACTTCTTACACCGACAACAGACACCCTGATAAAGTAATATTTACAAGCGAATTGACCGAAGACCTGCGCAGACGTGATTTCACTATGAATGCAATAGCCTACGATCCCGCTGCTGATAGTTTTATTGACCCCTACGGCGGCATAAAAGATATAGGCGATAGGCTCATACGCGCTGTCGGAGATCCTGTCGAAAGATTTTCAGAGGATGGCTTGAGGATACTCCGTGCCTTGCGTTTTTCCTCTGTTCTCGATTTTGAGATAGAAGAATATACCGCTTTAGCTATCCATAAGTGCAGAGAGCTTCTTAAAAACATATCACCCGAAAGGATATACACCGAGTTCACAAAGCTGTTGTGCGGCAGTAACGTAAGGAATGTTCTTTCTGAATATTATGACGTTATAGCGGTTTTTATCCCTGAGATACTGCCTATGGTCGGTTTTGATCAACAGAATCCCCATCATTGTTATGATGTATACGAACACACGCTCGTTGCAGTCGAAGCTGTCGAAGCTGACCCTATACTTCGTTGGACTATGTTTTTACACGATACGGGAAAGCCAGAAACCTTCTTTGAGGATGAACGAGGTGGGCATTTCTACCGTCATTACAAATACAGTGCTGATATTGCTGAAAAAGTATTGTCAAGACTAAGGGCATCCAACGATACCGTCAGTAAGGTGACCACCCTTGTATATCACCACGACAGCGTTATTCCCGAAACTTCGCGGTCTGTTAAAAGGCTGTTGATGAAGCTCGGATATGATATGACTATGCTTCTCTTTAAGGTAAACTGCGCTGATGCCAAGGGTCAAGCACCCTTTCAGCTGGAAGAAAGATTGTTGCATATAGAAAAGCTAAAAACAATTACAAATGAAGTTATTTCAGCAAATGATTGCTTTTCTCTCAAAGATATGAATATATCAGGTAAAGATATAATCGCTCTCGGAGTTCTCCCCGGTAAAAGGATAGGTGAAATCCTAAATATCCTTCTTAATGAGGTCATAGATGGTGAGATAGAAAATGTAAAAGAGACTCTTATAGAAAGAGCCTCGGAATTAAAGTGATTCCTTTATTTTTTCAAGCACCGCTTTCTCGATACGCGAAACATAGGATCTTGATATACCCAGCATAGCTGCGATCTCTTTCTGGGTTTTGGCAGGTTTCCCGTTAAGACCATACCGCAATACAATTATCTGCTTTTCCCTTTCGTTCAGTTTGTTTTTAATAATTTCAACTGCTTTTTTACAGTTGATACGGCTGTATATATCATCTGCGATAGTATCATCACAGCTTATTATATCAATATATGTAAGAGGATTTCCGTCTTTGTCCATATCTATTGCCTCGTTTATAGAAACCTCGTTCTGTAGTTTTTTCTGTGAACGAAAATACATAAGTATCTCGTTTTGTACGCAACGGCTGGCATATGTGGCAAATCTTGCACCGTTCGATACGTCAAATGAATCTATGGCTTTGATAAGCCCGATCGTACCAATAGACATAAGATCCTCGGGATTTTTAGTTCCGGTATAATATTTTTTAACTATATGCGCCACTAATCTCAAATTGTGTTCAATGAGCTTTTCTCTTGCTGCCATATCACCCTCCCTCGCTTTAACAAAGAACTCTTTTTCTTTATCCGAAGGCAGAGGCGGCGGAAAGTTGCTGTTTCCGGACACCCTAAGAAAAACTCCTACGAATTTCATCAACGTACCAAACAATGTTCCAAACATATAATCACTCCTCAAATTATTATATTATAAGGATTCATAATTATGCTCTACTCAATCATTGATATAGGCTCAAATACGGTAAAATGTCAAGTCTACTCGGTCGAAGGAGAAATTATAAGCAAAAAATGCTTTTATACCAAACAGCTTGGACTTATAGCAAAAATTACAGACGGTATTCTTCCTGAATCGGCTGTTAAAGAGCTTACGGATACTATAAAAGAGTATAAGGCTGCAATTGACGCTGTAGTTTACTGCTTTGCTACCGAGAGTCTGCGTAAGTTAAATAACCTTTCAGAGGTAATACTCAGTGTCAAGACAAGGTGTGGTCTTGATATAGAGCTGATTTCAGGTAAGGACGAGGCGCTTCTCAGTTTTACGGGTTTTCTTGCAAATTCCCCTCGTATAACCGACGGAATAATGGTTGATATGGGCGGTGGCAGTACGGAGATACTTAAGTTTGCGAACGGTAAGCCCGAACATCTCAATTCTTTTAAATTCGGATGTCTTTCTCTTCGCCGTGATTATATAAAAGACAGATTTCCAACTTTAAACGAGATACAGCATATCAAATCAAAGGTAGAAAACGAACTTAAAGCTTATCCGTGGATCAAAAATTGCAGCAGATTATGTCTCATAGGCGGTACGGGCAGTGCTATAGGTAAGCTCGCAATAGAGTTGGGATATACCACGATACCCGAGTTTTCAAGTGTGACCTTTATGGAGCTTTTTAACTACCTGTCACAGCCCGATGATGAGATAACAGCTTTGCTCGAGAAGCATATACCCGCAAGAATAGAGACGATCATTCCCGGAATGTGCGCATACAGACAGATAATCGAAACGGTCAATGCCGACACGGTATATATCTCCCAAGGAGGCATACGCGACGGTTATCTCTACAAGAAACTCAGAGGTTGAAATGAAAAAAGAAGAATCAAGATTTGTAGAAAGTAATATTTTTGAAGGTATGGTCTCGATACGCGCTATCATAAACGCATATGATAACAAGATCTCGGACAGACGTATAAGTAAAGTATACGTATCAGAGGATAAAGCTAAAAAACGCGCAAAAGAGCTTTCTTATATCAAAGCGAGATCCTACGATATCGGATATTCCATAGAAACAATATCTGCCGAAACCTTTGAATCGGTGACGGTAGGAAACACTCACGGCGGTCTGCTCTGCGAGTGTACTCAAAGAACGATCGAAACGCTTACGGCGGATTCTATAAAAGATAACGGATTTTACGTAATGCTCGACGGCATTGAGGATCCGTATAATTTCGGTTATGCAATAAGAAGTCTATATGCTGCGGGTGTTGACGGCATTATCCTTACTCCCCGTAACTGGATGTCAGCAGCAGGAGTTGTTTGCAGAGCTTCAGCAGGTGCAAGTGAAACCATACCTATGTATACGTGTGAGGGTGCCGCAGCTGCCGAGTTGTTCAAAAACAGAGGTTATAAAGTAATATGCTCGGATATAAAAAATTCGGTATCAGCATACGAAACCGAGCTTAAGTTCCCGATATTCCTTATCGTCGGCGGAGAAAAACGTGGAATCAGCAAAGACTTGCTTGAATGCTGTGATAAGATCATAAGACTTGATTACAAAAGTGATTTCGGAATGGCACTTTCGGCCGCCAGTGCCGCATCAATACTTGCATTTGAAATAATGAGACAAAATTTATGAAATTTAAACGTAGACAAAGATGGCTTAAGCTTGACAATGCCGCAAAGATATTCCCTGCCGCAAGAACAAGGAACTGGACGAACGTTTTCAGACTATCTGCAACTCTCACGGAAGACATAGAACCGTCAATCCTTCAAAAATCTGTGCAGGATATAAAGAAGCGATTTCCTTCCATATGTGTACGCCTCGACAATGGTTTGTTCTGGTATTACATAGAGGAAACCCGAGAATCTCCTTCGGTCCAAAGTGAAGGTCCCCACGCCTGTATGAAGATGGAGTTCTCAGAAATTAAGAAATGTGCCGTTAGGATTCTTTATTTCCGAAACAGAATATCTGTGGAATTTTTCCATTCTCTTACCGACGGAAACGGAGCGCTTATATTCCTCAAAACTCTTGTTGCAACGTACCTTGAAAACAGATACGGCATAGATATCCCGCATACCGACGGTGTTCTTGATATCTCTGTTCGTGCAAGGAAAGAAGAGCTGGAGGACAGTTTTCTCAAATATTCCGGTAAAGTAGCTTCGGGCAGAAAAGATACCGACGCTTATATGCACTCGGGAAATGCCATTGAAGACGGTTTTACCCCTCTTATTACCGGTGTGACGGACATTGACGAGATCAAAAGTATATGCAAAAAATACGGTGTCAGCGTTACGACCTACCTTGCGGCTGTTATGGCATACGCCTTTCAGTCTCTTCAGGAAAAGGATGTTCCAAAGCAAAAGAACAGAAAGCCGATAAAGATTTTCTTGCCTGTAAATCTGAGAAACTTTTATCCCTCAACCACACTTCGTAATTTTATACTGTACGTCATTCCCTATATTGAAACGAAGCTTGGACATTATGAATTCAACGAGATCGTAAAAAGCTTTCATCACCAGATCGGCTTCGGTCTGACCGAAAAGAATATGAACGCAATTATGGCAACCAATGTAAAGGATGAACTCAATCCTTTGTTAAGGATCGTCCCTCTGTTTATAAAAAACGCCGTAATGAAAGCAGTTTATAATCTAACGGGAGAGAGAAAATCAAGCATCAGTATGTCAAATCTCGGTAATGTTAAGCTCCCCGCTATTATGAATTCATATATAGAAAGATTTGATTTTATTCTCAGCCCACAGGCTATGCAACCCTGCGGCTGCAGTGTTATAAGCTATAACGGAAAGATCTATATAAGCTTTGTACGTAAAATCAAAGAACCCAAACTGGAAAAAGAGTTCTTCACAACTCTTGTAAAATCCGGTGTTCATATTAAAATTGAATCTAATAGGAGATAAAATATGTCTTACTGTGTAAACTGCGGTGTTGAGTTAGCTGAATATATAAGGAAGTGTCCTTTATGCTCTACTGAAGTACTCAATCCAAATCAGCCGTATGATTTCAATTCGACACCCCCATATCCTGAGTATGATCGTATGCCAAAACATAAAGTAAGCTATAAGTTAATACTCGGCATAATTGCAATTATATTTTTACTTCCCGTAGCTGTTTGCCTGGTAGCCGACCTTTCTTATGACGGAATTTTTGAATGGTCAGGATATGTTATCGCTTCCCTGTTTGCGGTATATACGGTTATTTCATCTGCGTTTACCGTTCACGGTGTATCACCTATCCTTGAACAGATCTTTGATTATGCCGCAATTCTGCTCTTGCTGGTGTACCTGGAGGAACAAAGCGGCGGTAAATGGTTTTTATCCTTTGCTCTGCCCCTGCTTTGTGCGGTTGCCGTTTCGACTATATTCTTAACCTTTCTCATTAAAGTATTAAATAAGCGTGTATTGACCGTTGTTTCGATAGGTTCGTTTGCTTCAGGTATCATATGTGTTATTAGCGATATACTGATAAAGTATAATTTTTATGATAACATTTCAATCGGATGGTCGTTGTATCCTTTTATATCGCTTATTATAATCGGAAGTATCCTATTGTTTATTGATAACAATAAATTCATCAAAAGAAGACTTGAAAAGAAGTTTTTTGTATAATATTTTAAAATGGACAGCTTACGCTGTCCATTTCTACTTGCAACCGCATCCGCCGTTCATATCTCGGTAAGAAGGCGGATAAAATTCACTTACAGGAAAACTCATCTTGGCAAATGCCGCACAGGGATCGTCATCGGTGGATTCAACACAAACCTTATCGGGTATCGTATACTCGGTAGCGTTTATTATATACTGACAAGGACGTTCGATACGAATCACAGAGAAGAAGCCAAGCGTCACATACACACTTTTATAACCGTCCTCTGCATCGCAAAGACAGGATGACAAGCAATCGCATACATGCTTAGGTATATCGTCAACACAACAACAGCAACAGGGTTTACACTGCTCTGACTTTGCTACCTTAACACTAAGTGCGATAGGATCAGTTACTTCACACACAACGGTAGGCGCATTGCTCTTTGCATTTTCGTTATACTGAGGTGTTTCGCAGAAACAGGATGTTCCCGCTTCGCTTTTGAATATATTGACGTTACCTTCGCTTCCGTAGAGAATGATCTTCTTTTCGCTTACAGCTATGCCGTCAAACTCCTGTGTCTTACCGGGACACAGGCAAGCTTCAAAGCATATACGCGTATAAAATCTGACGGTGATCTGATAAAAGCCGCGATTAAACTGTACGGGTTCAAGATCAAGACAGGTCCATACCACCTTGGTGCTCTTAACTTTAATGCTTGATGTCTTTTCTATTATCTCCTGACCGAAGCCGGTAAGATATACCCTGACATCTTCAAAGCAATCCTTATCACGGCAGCTGTCAAGAATTCTGTTGCAATCAATGCATACAGTTTCTGTATTGTTTCCATAGAAACAGTTTTTATTTTCAGCCATGGGGATATTCCCTCCTATATGTTATAGAAAACACAAGACATATGTCTTCTCTAACATAATATGCAGAGAAAATAAAAAAGTCCGCGTCTGCGGACTTTTTGTTGAAAATTTATACGTACTTCTGAGCGGACTCGGGAAGATCTTCTTTTGCGATAGAGTTAGTAGCTACAACCGTAACACCGTTCTTTTCGCTGAAAGCATTGAGCTTCTCTGCAAGAGCAGCAAGCTTTTCAACATCGTTGCCGATGATCTTGAGTGCAGAGTCGATAAAGATATGAGTGATGTCGTGGTTGCTGGCATACATTCCAACCACCATACCGTAAAGCGAGCAAGAATTTGCAACGCCGTATTCCTCTGTATCAGCAAGACGAATTTTCTTATCAAGCTCGTGGATAAGCTTTGTACCTTTTTCAATAAATGCTACGCAACCATTAGTCTCTTTTACTGCAGTATTGGCCTGAGCAACGATCTCCTTGGTCTTACCTGCGCCCTTAAGGCCTACAATGAATTTTAACATAGTTTAAACCTCCGTAAATTTATATTAGTTTAATTACTTTTTAAGTTCAGCTCTGATAGCATCAAACTTGTCACCCTTCTTACCGAGTAACGCGAACATATTATTCTTATATGCTTCAACACCGGGCTGGTCGAAGGGATTGATGCCGAGAGTATAACCTGATACTGCGCACGCCAGTTCGAAGAAGTATACCATATAACCGAAATCAGCTTCTGTTCTGCCGTCAAGCTCAAGAACTATATTAGGAACAAGACCTGTAGAATGAGCGATTATAGTAGCCTCTGTAGCTGTACGGTTCACTTCATGCATTGACTTGCCTGCAATATAGTTAAGCTCGTCAAGATCTTCTGCATCGATGGGGATAAGAATTTCATTTCTGGATGTAGTGATATCTACAACAGTCTCGAAAATGTTTCTTTCGCCCTCCTGTACTATCTGTCCAAGAGAATGAAGATCTGTAGAATATATAACAGAATCGGGAAGAATTCCCTTTCCGTCCTTACCTTCTGACTCACCGTAAAGCTGCTTCCACCATTCTGCCATAAGCGCATATGCACTCTCATAGCAAGCCATAATCTCAACCTTCTTGCCCTTGCGGTAAAGAATGTTTCTTACAGCCGCATACTGGAAACAAGAGTTGTTGTCATAGTCAGCGGAATTGAGCTCATCATAAGCAGCCTTTGCGCCCTCCATAATGGCGTCGAGGTCACAACCTGCAACAGCTATAGGAAGAAGTCCAACTGCGGTAAGTACTGAATATCTGCCTCCGATATCGTCAGGAACAACAAACGTCTTATAACCTTTCTGGTTGGCCAACTGCTTGAGTGCACCCTTCTCCTTGTCTGTGGTAACGTAGATTCTTGAGCGAGCACCTTCTTCTCCATACTTGTTTTCAAGATATTCTCTGAATATTCTGAAAGCGACAGCAGGCTCGGTAGTCTTACCGGACTTTGAAATTACATTAACACATACATCCTTGCCCTCGCAAATATCGAGAAGCTCCTTCATCTGTGTGGATGAAATGTTATTACCCGAAAAGTATATCTCGGGAGTATCTTTTTTCAGAGTATTGTAAAGAGGGCTCTTAATAAATTCGATTGCTGCTCTTGCTCCGAGGTAGGAGCCTCCTATACCGATAACGATAAGCACGTCACAGTTCTTTTTGATCTGTTCGGCTGCCTTCTTGATCTCGTCATACTCCTCTGTTTTATATCTTAAAGGAAGGTCATACCAGCCTAAAAAGTCATTACCTGCACCTGTTCCCTCCTTAGTAGTTTTGTAAGCTGTTTCAACTTCACCTTTTATTGCTGATATCTCAGCCTCTGAAACAAATTCAGAAAGGTAGCTTTTGTTGATCCTGATCGCCAATTTGTTTTCCTCCGTGGTTTTTAATATACGTTTCGGTCATGCCAGAACAAATGATTTAAACATCCGTGATATGAGTCCGAAATAAGTAATTTTATTAATGTCGCAATTTGCGACAATTTTGTCCTTGTGTATCGTTTCTCCGTCCAGAGTGAATTTTACCTCTCCGACAGCATCGCCTTTGTATAATGGGGCGCGTACATCATCATTCAATATCACAGTTCTCTGCACAGAGGATAGCTTATCCTTTAGCAACACCGTTGTATATGATGGTATGTAAAAATCAACTGTATCGCATACCCCGCCCTTGATATAATTGTCGGTTAGCACCTCTGAATCATAGGTAAGAGTACCGTAGGCTCCGAAGCCATAATCAAGAAGCCGCTTAGCAGCCTCGTTACGGATATCACGGTTAGGTGCTTTCATTATCACAGATATTAACTGCATACCATCACGTTTTGCAGTGGCAGATATACAGAACCCTGCTTTTGAGGTAGAACCAGTTTTAAGACCGTTTGCACCTCTGTAAAATCTGACTAACCTGTTTGTATTGGTCAGCCCAAAACTTCCGTTTCTAACAGTGTCCATCCAAACCGAAGTGTAATCAAGAATTTCAGGAAATCGGTTAATAAGCTCACGGCTCATAATTGCTATATCTCGAGCACTTGTATAATGATCGGTGACAGTATCATCAAGACCATTAGTGTTTTGAAAATTGGTATTGACCATGCCTAGTTGCTTTGCCTTGTCATTCATCATAACAACAAATGCATCTTCACTTCCCGCAATATGCTCAGCCATAGCTACACAGGCGTCGTTTGCACTTGCCATTGTGATAGATTTGAGCATATCGGTTACAGAGAACTGTTCTCCCTCTTTCAGATATACTTGAGATCCGCCCATAGAAGCAGCATAAGCGCTTGCGGTAACCATATCATCATAGGATAGATTTCCTTTTTCAATGCTTTCCATAATAAGCAGCATTGTCATTACCTTGGTAACGGATGCGGGAATATGCTGTTCATCAGCATTTCTTTCATAAAGTACCTGTCCTGTTGTCGATTCAATGAGGATAGCGGACGCTATCGATTCATCAATTGACACCTCTGCTGATATCTCAAGAGAAACAAGAGAAAGCATTACAGTAATAATAGAAATTATACAAACTATTCTATTCATCATATATCTCCTACCTTTTTAATTTAATGTATGCCGGGTAGCAGACAATTATGATGAAAACTGCGAATAATATTATATAAAAACACTTCTCTAAATACTGTTAATTTATTTTACAATATTATGAACATTTTGTCAACAGATATAAGAAAAAAACACGGCATTAATGCCGTGTTTTTAATTATTTAGTTAATTTCCTCTTCAACTTTATCAAGAGCTTTGAATTCATCAAGGGTCATATAACCCCAAGTAATAACTGTACCGTTCTTGATCTTAGTGTCATTTGCAGGACCTGCTCCGTAGTTGTCGTCGTCAATCTTGAAATCCCAATATTCCTTATCGTCTTCGCCGGGAACATATTCGTCTACACCGATGATGGTCTTGGGATTATCTTCGTTGTCGAGGATGATGTCAATATCCGTTTCAGATTCCATCAGACACTGTACTGCATCAAGTACTGTAGGATCAAGCTCAGGGTCCATAGAATAAGCACTTACTTCCTTGGAATAGAACTCCTTGCCGTCAGCATAGAACTTCACTGTAACGGTTACCGCATCTCCGGAAGCAGTCTTGCCACCGCCGCAGGATGCAAATACGCATACAATCATCATAAGTGCAAGTGTAAGTGAAATAATCTTTTTCATAATATTCCTCCATATTTATATTGCATAATGCAAATTATTTACTCTATATCAGGATCATTGGACGCAGGCTCCGGATCCGGAACATTAACCGGTGGTGTAGTATCCGGTGGTGGAGCTGTATCGGGCGGAGCCGCGGTATCCGGGGGAGCTGCCGTATCAGGGGGCGGTACTGAAGTATCAACAGCAGGAGGCTCGTAAATCGTTGTATCGTCACCAACGGTAGTATCTACGGGAGGCGTTACTGTTGTATCGTTACCGGTTACAGTTCCTGTGGATGTGTCAACCGTAGTACCAGTACCTGTACCTGTACCTGTTGTATCTTTTCCGGTAGTAGTTTCAGTTCCCTTATCAGTCGTAGTCTTACCAGTTGTACCTGCAGGTCTACCGTGCACATTACAGTAGCTTCCGGGTACGCTACCAGGCGAGAAGTAAACGGAGCGTACACCCTGGTTACAGTACCTTGTTGCAAGCTTACCGGATATCGAACAAATGCTTACCTTACCCACACCGTCTGCTACATCAAAGTGTTTGATCTGCCCTGCATCAATTATAGGTTTATGAAGTTTAGTCATAACGTTATCCCATATAGCAAGAGAAGGAGCCCTTGTTTCAGAAAATCCGTTCAAACTCATAGGCATTGCATAACCAAACCATACACCACCGATATAATGGGGGGTATACCCTATAAACCATCTGTCGCAGTCGTCAGAGGTGGTGCCTGTCTTTCCGGCTACGTTCACATAAGCATCCACAGTCATTGTAGAACCTGTACCATAGCTTATAACTCCTTGGAGCATTTTGGTCATAATGCTTGCATTCTGCTCGCTTATAACAATGCTGGGCTCACCAGAATTATCAACTATAACGTTACCATTGCTGTCAAGGATCTTGATGATAGTACGGTTACCGGTATATATACCTTTATTTGCGAATATCTGATAAGCACTTGTCAACTCTCGAACGGTAACTCCGTAATTCATACCACCAAGAGCCAGAGCAGAAAGATTAATATCGGTAAGAACCTGTCCCGAACTTGTTGTAAGTTCGCCGATAACACTCTTCATACCAAGCTTATTATGCACGAAATCGTAGGAATTTTCAAGACCGAGCTTTTGAAGAGTTCTTACCGCAACAGTGTTAACAGATCTTGCGATAGCATCGTAAATAGGAGTCGGTCCTCTGTAGCCTGCGGGATAGTTAGCGGGCCAGTTACCTCTTACGGGTGCATCATTAATGAGAGTACCGTAGTTTATAACTCCGTACTCAAGTGCAGGTCCGTATACAGCAACAGGTTTAATGGAGGATCCCGGCGAACGCGTCGTCTGTGTTGCGTAATTAAGAATACGACTTGAAGTCTTCTCTCCGCGTCCACCGACAAGTCCGAGAATGTCACCTGTCGCCGGATCAATAACTACCATCGAAGCCTCGGGCTGAACACCCTTATTGATCGCCGGAAAATTTGCGGGATCGACAAAATAATCTTCAAGGGTTTTCTGAACAAAAGGATCCATAACGGTGTATATACGCAATCCGCCTGTATAAACCATCTGGCTCGCTACCGTTTCGGTCACGCCTGTATGCTCAACGAGAAGATCTATTGTATCATCTATAACCGCGTCAGTATACCAGGATGTGGTAGCACTTGTGGCGGAGTTACGAACATTCTCACTGATTACAAGGGGTGTATCAAGTGCGGTCTGATACTCCTCATCTGTGATTTTGTCAAGCTCATGCATTTTCCAAAGAACATCCTCTCGCCTGTCAAGGTTGTTCTCGGGATTCACGTACGGGTCAAATTTAAAGGGATATTTCGGAATAGCCGCAAGTGCAGCACACTCGGTAAGGTTAAGCTCGGAAACATCCTTATCAAAATATGCGTTTGCTGCTGCCTGAATACCATAGCAATGCTCAGAAAGGTAGATGGTATTAAGATACATTTCAAGTATTTCCGTCTTGTCGAGAGTTTTCTCAAGCTCAAGAGCGGTCATAATTTCTTTAACCTTACGCTGAATAGTTACATCATTTTCGCCTGTAACGTTTTTTATCAGCTGCTGTGTTATTGTAGAACCGCCGAAGCTGGCTTTACCAACGGCAAAATAAGCAGTTGCACCAAGTGTTCTCTTCCAGTCGACACCGCTATGAGTCCAAAAACGTTCGTCCTCAATTGAAACAAAGGCTTCAACGAGATACGTGGGGATATCGTTATAGGTAACCCATGTTCTATTCTCGCTGGAGAAAAGTTGCTGATTCTCTATCTCCACAGGCGTGCCTATACGATTGGTACGGTCTGAATAATCCATATAATAGATTCGGGTCGTCATATCCTGAGTCCGAGAAAGCATCATAATCTCAGAAACGTCAACCTCAATATAATTGTTGATATAGGAAGCAAAAGCAACACCGATAATAGTACCGGTAAGCAACGCTACCAGTAAAACCGTCATAATTATATTAAGTGTATATGTGATTATCTTACCTATTACACGAAGAATGATTATACCGGAATGCTTGACTTCTTTACCCCAATTTGTCTGTTTAGGCTCTTTTTCTGAAGCAGGGTTCTTCTTATCCTTGTTAGCCATTTATTCCGATCACCTCTTTCTTTTTTGAATTATAATTATATTTTATGATAACTCAAATTTATGAACAGCATATTAACACAGCATAAATTCCCTAACGTAAAACAACATTTTCGCTGCCGATTATCTCAGAAAGTTCCCGTAAAACGAAATCTCCTGGATGAATTCCGCGATCTGTCACCTTAATATACTTACCTTTCGACATATCATAGAATACAACCTTACATGTTCCGCTGAATATATCGATCATAGCAAGGGAACGCTTAAAGCCACTGTCATCAATTGACTTTACCCTCAGGTACAACGTAGGCTCCTTATCAGTAGGCTTATGCGAAGCAGTATCAGTGAGTCTTTCAATCTTTTCGCATATCACCTTTGGATATTCATCCTCCTTTTGAGAAACCTTTCCCTTTATATACAAAGGAGTATCAACAATAAAAAGCTCCCTTTTTTCCGTGAACATCTCGGGGAAAATAATCACCTCGATCTCAGAAGTGTCATCCTCCACTGTGATAAATGCCATATCCTTACCGCTTCGTGTAGTCTTCTTGGTAATACTGTTAATTACACCGCACAAACTTACCTCCTCGTGATCAGAGGATTCGGTCATAATCCGCATTATTTCGATTCTGCTGAAACGGTCAACAACATCCTTATATTCATCGAGCAGATGACCTGAAAAACAAAGTCCCGAAACCTCTCTTTCAAGTGCCAGCTTTTCCCTGACGGTGAAATCAGGAAGTTTGGGATATTCGATTTTTTCGGTTTTACCGGAGTCACCGAATAGATCCATTTGTCCGGTCATAATAATCTTTTGTTCTTTAGCACACAAGTCTATGATCTTTTCATATACCGCAAGTAAAGAGCTTCGATTAACTCCCAGGGAATCAAATGCACCGCTTTTGATAAGAGACTCAACCTGCCGTTTGTTCAGATCCTTATCGATCATTCTTTCAACGAACTCTGCAAAAGATACAAACGGTTTGCCCGTTCTCTCCCGGATAACCTCACTTATAAAGCCAATTCCAACGTTACGTAAAGCCAGAAGGCCGTATCTTATATTACCGTCCTCGGTTACGCTGAAATTCAAGCCGCTGGAATTAACATCTGGAGGTAAAAGCTTGATCCCAAGCTTTTTTGCGTCATTTACGTATACGGCGGTTTTCGCCATATCACCGAGCACGGACGTAAGGAGAGATGCCATATAATAAGCCGGATAGTTCGCTTTAAGATACGCTGTTCTGTAAGAAACGAAAGCATATCCTGCAGCGTGAGCTTTTTTGAAGCCGTAATCGGAGAAGCCTGTCATATCCTCAAACAACTCCTCTGCGTAATTCCTGCTTGCGCCAAGTTCAACAGCACCATTTATAAAGTTCTCGCGTTCAGCACCTATAACGTCTGCTTTCTTTTTAGATATAGCTCTACGCACAATATCCGCCTTACCATAGGTATACCCAGCAATAGCTCTGAATATTTCCATTACCTGCTCCTGATATACGATACATCCGTACGTTTCATCAAGTATCGGTGCAAGAGCAGGAAGTGTATACTTGATTTTTGAAGGATCAGCTGAATTTTCGATATACTTGTCTATAAACTTTGCAGGTCCGGGTCTGTATAGTGCTATAGCACTCATAATGTGTCGTATTGTAGACGGTCTGTACCTGCTCAACATCTGCTTCATTCCTGCAGATTCAAGCTGGAAAACTCCGTCTGTCTTGCCGGCCGACAAAAGCTCATAGGTCTTTTGATCGTCAAGAGAAATCTTTGTTAGATCGAAGGACTTGTCCTTTTCCTGAATCATCTTGACAGTATCATCTATAACGGTGAGATAACGAATGCCGAGAAAATCAAATTTCAATAAACCTAAAGAGGCAATATCATTCATATTATATTGCGTAAGAACATCCTCTCCGCTTACGGTAAGAGGAACGTATTCATAGATCGGCTTGTCGCAGATCACTACCCCAGCTGCATGAGTAGATATGTTTTTCGGCATGCCCTCCACCTGGCGTGAGAAGTTTAACAATTTCCGGACACTGTTATTGTTGTCCATCATTCTTTTAACATCGGGCAATTTCATAACATCGTCTACTGTAATCTTCTTTTCCCGAGGTATCTTCTTCGCAATCTCATCTACGTCAGAGTATGACATACCGAGTGCCTTACCTACACTTCTTACTGCAGCTCTGGGTGCTAACGTGCCAAAGGTAATTATCTGACAAACCCTGTCATACCCATATTTATTCTTTACATAATTGATAACATCAGCTCTCCTTGTGTCAGAAAAGTCGATGTCAAAATCAGGCATACTGACTCTCTCAGGATTAAGAAAAGCATCAAACAACAGACCGTATTCCAAGGAATCTACCTCGGTAATGTTGATAAGGAATGCTACAAGACTGCCGGCACCGGAGCCGCGACCCGGAGAAGTTGGTATATCATTATTTCTTGCATAATTAACAAAATCGGCAACTATAAGAAAATATTCGGCATAGCCCATAGAACAAATAACATTAAGTTCATATTTTATACGTTCCACGTACTTTTCACGTGTGATACGGTTGAAGGCTATAATTCCCTTTGCGATCTTATTCTCAAACCCTTGGAATGTTAGTTTTTTTAGATATTGCTCAGCGGTCAGATTTTCGTCAAAGGAAATTTTCGGATAAATATACCTTGAAAAATCAAACTCAAAGTTGCATTTATCCGCTATTACCACTGTATTGTCAATAGCCTCGGGGTAATCCGAAAACAACTGCCGCATTTTCGCTTCATCCTTAAAATAATATTCATTAGACTCGAATCCGAGAGGATTGTTTTCGGAAACAACGTTATTGGTTTGCATGCACACAAGGACGTTCTGAAGTTCCGCATCCTTCTTTTTGATATAATGAACATCATTTGTAGCCACAAGAGGTATAGAATACCTTTTCGAAATATCAACAATAATAGGTAAAACCTGCTGTTCCTCAGCAAGTCCGTGGTCTTGTATTTCCAAATAAAAGTCATCATCGAAAAGCTCCTTCATTTCAAGAGCATGCTCGTATGCTTCGCTAATATTATTATTGATTATAAGTTGAGGTATCTTACCTGCAAGACAACCGGAAAGACACACCAATCCACGGGAATGCTCTTTAAGAAGCTCCATATCTATACGGGGTTTCTGATAAAAACCGTCAGTATATGCCTTGGAAACCATATAAATTAAGTTTTTATAACCAATTTGATCCTTACACAGAAGAAGCAAATGGTAATAAGGCTTTCCATCCTTCGGGGAACGGTCTGCCATTGATCCGTGAGCAAGATAGACCTCACAACCGATTATAGGCTTTACACCAACCGATTTGCAGGCATTATAAAATTCAACAGCTCCGTACATAGCCCCATGGTCAGTGAGTGCAACAGCACTCATACCCATAGCTAAAGCATATGCAGGAATAGCCTTAATGCGACAAGCACCGTCAAGAAGACTGTATTCACTATGCAAATGCAAATGTACAAAGCCAGACATATTTTACTCCTTATTGTATGAAAATTCTACTATCTTTTTAAGTCTGTGGTTTAATCCCGATTTAGTAATCTTAGGTTCATGTATATCCGCAAGATCAGAAAGAGATATGTCGGGAAAGGCTAATCTTAAGCCTGCAGTCTCCTGCAAGGGCTTGGGCAGAAGCTGTATCCTATTATCATCCTGAAGCCTGAGAATAGCATCAATATGTATATTTGTTGCTGTAATGGATTTTTTGATATTAGCGGTGTCGCAGTTCTTCGCCCTGTTAACGTTATTTCTTATCTCACGCTTGATCTTTTCGTTCATCAGAGTAAAGGCTGCGTTCATAGCACCTATATAATTCAAAAAATCTTCTATACTTTCACTTTCCTTAATATAAATGACATTATCATTGCCTCGCAAAGTGGTGTGGAAATTGAGATTCATCCCCCGGAGACGCTCCACAAGTTCCTCGCCGTTACGCTTAAAGCGAAGTTCAAGTCGGTATGAGGAATCGGGAGAATTCAGGCTTCCGCAAGCAATAAAAACACCACGAATATAATGTGCCTGACATTTGTTACATTGTCTATATTTATATCTGTCCTGAGCCAACGCACCCAAGGTATCAAAGTCACTTATGGTAAGTAAAAAACCTCCATTGTGATATTCAATATCACAAACTCCGCCGTAACACTCAAGAAGCAGACGTTCCATTAACGTAGCTGCCTCCTCGCATTCTGTAAAGAAAGTAATATCACTGATACCAAACTTAGCTCCGTAGAACATCAAGCCGTACAGCAAAGATTTTTTGCAACATAAGGATTTTGTATGAAGTTCTGTCAGAGCAATCTTTGTCTGTAAAGAAAATGAAATCATAATTTATCACAATCCCGGTTAAAGAGAACTACATTATAGCCTGAATCGGAAAAATATTTCTTAGCTCGTCTTGCAAAAGAAACAGAACGGTGTCTGCCGCCTGTACAAGCATAAGCAAGAATAAATTCTTCCTTGTTGAGAGCGATTGCTTTGTCGATAGCAATCCTTGCGGTCTGTACAGATGGCATAAAAAATCTTTCTGCCTCAACGTCAGAAAACACATACTCATATACGTCATCATCGAGACCGGTCTTATCTTTTAATTCATCAACATAATAAGGATTCTTAAAACCTCTTACATCATACAGTATGTTGACATCATCGCAAAATCCGTGTTTAAAACCGAAGGACATTACAGTAAGCTTAAACAATATATCTTACCTCACATTCAATGTGTATGCCCTTGATTTCATAAATTTTATCCTTAATGATCTGTATAAGCTCAAGTACATCCTTAGCTGTAGCACAGCCGCGATTGACAATAAAACCCGCGTGCTTCTCCGACACTTGCGCGCCTCCTACTCTGAAGCCCTTAAGACCTGCTTCATCTATAAGAGCCGCTGTAAAGTGACCGGGATAACGCTTGAAAACACTGCCTGCACTGGGATATTCGAGGGGCTGCTTTTCCTTGCGGGCACGGATGTGATCCTCCATAAGAGCAACAACGGAGGACGGATCCTTCGCCTTTTCAAGTCTGAAACCGGCCGATACCACAATTCTATCAGTGTCCATATAAGAGGAATAACGGTATCCGAATCTATGTTCCTCGGCGGATAGTCTTGATATTTCACCTGTCGCAGGGTCATAGTAATCGCTGTAAAGAAGCACATCGGCGATCTGGCCCTCATAAGCCCCCGCATTCATATATACAGCACCACCGATACTTCCCGGAATTCCGCAGGCAAAGGCATAGCCTTCGTATCCGTCTTTGACGGCACGTACGGAAACAGCAGTAAGCTGTACACCAGCATCACATTCAAGAATGTCACCGTTAAAACTGAAGTTCTTCATTTTTGTGGTGAATACAACTATACCTCTGTACCCCTCGTCAGCAAACAGCACATTAGAGCCATTACCTATAACTATATGTTTAAGCGAATGCTTATTAAGATATCTAAGCACAGCACAAAAACTTTCACGGTCGTGAGGGAAAAGTGCAATGTCACAGGGTCCGCCGATACGGAAGGATGTATATTCCTTCATATCGGCATTCTCTATAACATCAACACTCTCGTTATAATTTGTTACAATATAATTGATCAGCTGATCCTTCATCATTATCTCCATCACAGGGTAAAGCGGTGGAATGTCTTCTTACCCTTCTTAACTATAAGGCCATCACCTTCAAAATCAGATACAGTGTATTCCTTAGCAAAATCAGTTACCTTTTCGTCTCCCACAGAAACGCCTCCCTGTTGAATAAGACGTCTAGCCTCACCCTTGGATGGACAAAGCTTAGAAACAAGCATCATATCAATAACGGTGATCTTACCGTCACTGAAATTATCCTCTTTGAGTTCAGTTTTAGGCATATTCTCAATAGAACCGCCCGCAGAGAAAAGCGCTCTTGCTGCATCCAGTGCCTTATTGGCCTCTTCTTCATTATGAACAAGTTTGGTAAGCTCATACGCGAGAACTTCCTTTGCTGCATTAAGCTGGCTTCCCTCGAGACTCTCATACTTTTTGATTTCTTCAAGAGGCAAGAATGTAAGCATCTTAAGACATTTGATAACGTCAGCATCCCCAACATTTCTCCAATACTGGAAGAAATCATAGGGAGAGGTCTTTTCGGGATCAAGCCAGATTGCGCCCTTTTCAGTCTTACCCATTTTTTTGCCCTCGCTGTTTGTGAGAAGCTGGAAAGTCATGCCATATGCTTCCTTACCAAGTTTACGGCGGATAAGCTCAACACCGCCAATGATATTCGACCACTGATCATCGCCGCCAAACTCTATAGTACATCCGTAATCATTGTAAAGCTTATAGAAGTCATAGCTCTGCATAATCATATAGTTGAACTCAAGAAATGTAAGACCCTTTTCCATTCTTGCTTTGTAGCATTCGGCCGAAAGCATTCTGTTAACACTGAAGTGAGCTCCGATATCGCGAAGAAAATCTACGTAGTTAAGATCAAGAAGCCAATCACCGTTGTTTACAAACAAAGCCTTGTCATCAGATGTATCAATAAACTTCGCCATCTGCTTCTTAAAGCAATCTATATTATGTGCTATAGTCTCCTTAGTAAGCATCTTACGCATATCGGTCTTACCGGAAGGGTCACCGATCATACCTGTACCGCCACCGAAAAGAGCTATAGGTCTATGGCCTGCACGCTGCATATGTGCCATAATCTTCATCTGCATAAAGTGACCTACGTGGAGACTGTCAGCAGTAGGGTCAAAGCCTATATAAAATGTTACCTTTTCATTTTCAAGAAGCTTTGCGATAGCCTCCTCGTTTGTGGACTGTGCTAAGAGTCCTCTTTCTTTAAATTCCTGATAAACGTTCATTTTTTAATATGTCCTTTCAATTATTTGCTTGATTGATTAGTTCTCTGGCACTGGAGAGCAGCTTTTCTGATATCTCGGATCCACCCATAATTCGGGCAATCTCACAAACACGCTCGTCCTCATTGAGGGGTCTGACTGTTGTCTCAACCCTATCACCTATCTGTTTCTTCTCAATAAACAGATGATTATCACAGGCAGAAGCTACCTGAGCAGAGTGAGTGACACACAATACCTGTGCATGCTCACCACTGGCCTTAAGCTTGAACCCAAGCTTCTGAGCGGTCTTACCCGATATTCCGGCATCTATCTCATCGTAGATAAGAGTTTGAGTTCCCTCTTTCTTTGCAAAGACAGATTTCATCGCAAGCATTATACGGGCAAGTTCGCCACCTGAAGCTATCTTTGATAAGGGCTTTGCAGCATCCCCGGGATTGGTTGAAATAAGGAAGCACACCTCGTCCGAACCATTTGAATTTAAATCACAGGGTTTAATTTTAACAGTGAATTTCACCTTGCCCATATCAAGATAACTAAGTTCGGACATTATTTCTTTCTCAAGTCTTTTTGCTCCCGATGCTCTGATTTCGGAAAGCCTTAAGGCGATATTCCTTGCTTTCTCAGTCAGTGCGGTTATCTGTTTTTGATATTCCTCAGTTTGGATCTCGCTTAGCTCGATCATGTCAAGTGCCTTGGCTGTCTTATCACGGTAATCAAGTATATCATCAATACTTTTTCCGTATTTACGCTTTAACCGATTGATAGTATAAAGTCTGCCTTCTATGATATCAATTGCCGCGTCAGGATTTTCGATCTCAGAATCTCGCATATCGTAATAAGTTTCAGCAATATCAGTAAGCTCACTTGATATCTCTTCCAGCTTATCTATATATTCTTCACCTTTAGGAAAAATGTCGGTTAAATTCTCTATCGATTTTTTTGCCATATCTATAAGCTGACAAGCGCTGGTACCCTTGCTATTATGATACAACGCTCTATATACAACACTTACGTTTTTTGAGATTCTTTCCAGATTCTTGACCTTGAGCTTACGTGCTTCAAGCTCCTCTTCCTCGTTTCTCACAAGCTTTGCCGAATCAATATCATCAATCTGATACTTATACAGATCGATCATACGCTGCTTTTCTGCATCATCTATATTCAAGGATGTCAAAGCATTTTTAGTTTCGCAAAGTTTTTTATATACATAATTGTATTCACTTATATCTATATCATCAGAAAGGTAGGCATCAAGCAAAGAGAGGTGCCTTGTATCATCGAGCAGTGTTTGATTGTCGTTCTGTCCGTGAATATTTATAAGATTTCTTAGTACAGAACGTAAAAGCGAAGCGGGAACGACGCGAGAATTGAGCCTTGCCTTCGATTTTCCGTCTGCATATATGTCACGCTGCACAAATATACCGCCGTCCTCATCGCACTCAACACCAAGGTCGGCTATTATTTTTTTATTGGTATCTGAAATATCAGAAAAATACGCAGATACCATCGCGTGATCCTCTCCGTCGCGGATCAGCTCTTTGGCGGTTCTTGCACCTGTAAGCAAAGAAATCGAATCAATAATCATCGACTTACCCGCACCCGTCTCACCTGTCAACGCGTTGAATCCGGGGCTGAAATCTATATCACAGCTTTTGATCACCGCTATATTTGTAATGTGTAATGCTGACAGCATTTCGTCTCCTATCTTATATTAAGTATATTTTTGAAATTCTGTGTGTATTCCTCAGCTTTTTCTGCGGTACGCATAACTATAAAAATCGTATCGTCACCTGCAATGCTGCCAACAATTTCGTTCCAACCCAAGGCATCTATTGCTGCGGCAGCAGCCTGAGCCATACCCGAAAGAGTCTTAAGAACTATCATATTGCAGGCAGATTCAACACCGGTTATGGTTTCTCTGACTATATACTGATACTTGGATGAATATATCTGAGAATCATGAGTTGGCACAGCATACTTATATGCGTTATGCCCTGCTGCCACCTTTGTAAGCTTAAGCTCACGTATATCACGGGATATTGTAGCCTGAGTCACATCGTAACCACGACCCTTTAACTTTTCAATAAGCTCATCCTGTGTTTCAATATTATAAGAATTTACAATTTTGATTATTTCATTATGTCTTTTGTATTTCATAGCTTACACCTGATTCATTTTTTTACTTAAAGTACGGTAGAAGCATTCATCCTTTACCCGCACCAGCTTTGTTGATAGCTCAGCTTTTCTGAAGATAACAGATTCTCCGAAACCGATTTCCAGGTTGTCGCCGCCGTCGACTGTAATAAACATAGGAATATCTCTGTCGGTTTCGTTTTTGACGGTTAATACAGTTTTTTCGGAAAAAATCACCGGTCGATTACTTAACGAGTGAGGACATACGGGCGTAGCAATAAGACACTCCACCGATGGGTCCACAACAGGACCGCCGGCTGACATGGAGTAAGCGGTTGAACCGGTGGGGGTTGAGATTATAATACCGTCAGCATTGTAGCGGGAAAGATACTGCCCGTTACTATACAAAGAAAAGCTGACCATTTTAGCAACCTGTCCGTTAGAAAGTACCGCATCATTCAGTGCAATATGCTCTCTTCCGTCAGGTGTTATGACCGAGAGCATCATTCTCTCTTCGATATTGTAATCTCCTGAAAAGAATCGGTCTATAAGTTGGATCTCATCCTTCTCAAGCTCAGCCATATACCCCATCCTGCCAAGGTTTACGGATAGTATGGGTATACCGTATTTCGCCGCATCGTGGCTTGCACGCATTATTGAGCCGTCACCACCGAGAACAATAAAGAGATCAGCCGCTTTGCTCAGGGGAGCATATTCATCACGACACACAGTATATTCGCAGTCATAACGGTCAAGTAACCGGGTTAAATTATTGGTATATAAAAGTTCTTTATCCTTCTGTTTATTCGGTATAACTAAAACCCTCATAACGAAAACGTCCTATATATTCAATATTTCCGTCACCTCCCTTGATGGGAGAAACGTCTTTATCAATAAATTTGAAGCCACAGGCTGAGGCTGACTCTATCACCTTATCAACAGCCATGGCTCTCGCCTTTTCATCCTTGACTATGCCGTTCTTGCCGATATTCGGTCTGCCAACCTCAAACTGAGGCTTGATAAGTGTTATCAGTTCAGCACCATAACAAAGCAAAGTCGCAAGAGCCGGATGTATCAGAGTCTGGGAAATAAAGGATACATCCATAACGCATATATCGATTAACTCAGGAATTATTTCCCGGGAAATTTCACGTGCATTACAGCCTTCGATAGATATAACTTTTTCATCCTTTAAAAGCTCAGAGTCAAGCTGTCCGTGTCCACAGTCAACAGCGTATACCCTCGCTGCTCCTTCCTGAAGCAAACAGTCTGTAAAGCCACCGGTGGAAGCACCAACATCAAGACAAACCTTGTCCTTGACGTCTATACAGAATCTATCGATAGCTCCTTTGAGCTTCAAACCGCCGCGGCTTACGTAGGGCATTACCTCGCCACGAAGCTCAATATACGCTTCTTCTATATTTTTAGATGCTTTTGTGATCTTGATGCCGTCAGCAAATACAACGCCTCCGTCGATCATGATCTGAGCTCTTTTACGGCTTTTTGCTATTCCCTTCTCAACGAGATATAGGTCTGCTCTCATTTATTTCGGCTTAACAGATAGTCAGCGAATTCACAGAGAATACCGCTTGAGGGATAGTTGCAGATTGCTGATTTAGCTTTTTCGGTAAGCTTTCTTGCTTCCTCATACGCTTCTTCCACCGACATAAAAGTAAGAAACGTTGTCTTGTTCTGCTCCTCATCACTTCCGATAGGCTTACCGAATATCTCCTGATCACCAATACGGTCAAGTATATCATCGATGATCTGAAAAGCGAGTCCGATACAGGACGCATAGCTGTCAGCGGCTTTGTATTGTTCTTCGTTACACAAGTCACCGGACGCAAGGCATCCTAAAAGTGCTGCACAGCGGATAAGGCAACCGGTTTTTCTGGCGTGGAGATATTTTAACGTAGCCATATCTATACTTTTACCTTCCGACAGAAGGTCGATCTGCTGACCGCCCACCATACCCATAGGTCCTGACATTGCCGCAAGCAGATTAATTGCCTTAACTGTATTTTCGGAGGACACAAGCCTGTTAGAAGATGCGACCTCAAAAGCATATGTCAACAAAGCGTCACCGCACAACAGGGCGTTCGCTTCACCGTATTTAACATGATTGGTAGGTTTGCCGCGACGCAAAGTATCATTGTCCATGCATGGCAAGTCATCATGCACCAATGAATAAGAATGAATACATTCTATTGCTACCGCAAACGGGAGCACTGCCTCGTCGGATCCACCCCATAATCTACAAAATTCAAGAGTAAGAAAGGGTCTGACACGCTTACCTCCATCAAGGACACCGTAGCGCATCGCTTCAAATAAAACAGGGTATTTATCATCATTCAAGGAAAAATAATGTTCCAGAGTCCGCTCCATAAGAGCCGCGTTATTTTTGATTCTTAACTTGATGTCACTCATTTGAATGCTCCTTGGTCAAAACTGAAATTTTTGTCTCTGCTTCGTCAAGCTCCTTCGTACATAAACGAACAAGAGCCGTTCCCTCCTCAAAAAGAGCAAGTGATTTGTCAAGCTCCGAATCTGACGATTCAAGAGCACGTACTATCTCTTCAAGACGTTTGAGGTTTTCTTCGAAGGTCTTTTTGTTATCAGACATTATCCTTCTCCTTTATTTCAATCGCCTCAGCAACGATAACGCCGTCGCTGACGTTCAGCTTAAGTTTTTCTCCGATATTGACGTCATTGACAGATTTCACAAGACTTCCGCCACCGTCAAATACCGCACTGTATCCTCTTGATATAACAGACATAGGGTTGAGTGCATCTAATTTCGCAGTCAGCCTGATATATTCGGTCCTGAATTTTTCATATATATAACGTATGTCATTATACAGAGAGTTTTCAGAATCCGAAAGCAGCCTCATCTTACCGTCGATTACACGATGCATATTTGTGCACATCTTATCATTGACGCGATCAAGATACAAGCGCTTATCTTCAACCAAATTCAACGGAGATTGAAGTGCTCTGTTATTTGATAATTTTTCTATTTTCAGTCTGCTGTCAGAAACACGAAGAGTCAAGGTGTTCGACATCTTCTTAACAACGTTTCCAAGCTGACGTTTTATATCATTGACATCGGGGACAGCAAGCTCAGCTGCTGCTGAGGGTGTGGGGGCACGCAGATCGCTTACAAAATCACAAATTGTGAAATCAGTCTCATGTCCCACCGCAGATATGACAGGAACAGGACAGGCATATATTGCTCTTGCAAGCTTCTCCGAATTAAAGGACCACAGATCTTCTATAGATCCGCCTCCTCTTCCTATGATAACTGTATCTGTATTACCGTTACGTGAAAAATACTCAATACCTCCGCACAGATCTTGCTCCGCTCCTTTGCCTTGCACAAGGCTGGGATATAATATTATTTGGGCAATCGGATATCTGCGGGATATAACGTTTTTTATGTCCTGTATGGCAGCGCCTGTTTCTGAGGTTATCACCCCTATTCTGCGGGGATATCTCGGTATGGATTTCTTTCGTGATGAATCAAACAGGCCTTCATTTGAAAGCTTTTTTTTAATTTCTTCAAATTTCAAATAAAGGTCACCTATGCCGTCAGCATCAAGCTTGTCAACGTAAAATATAAACTGTCCGTCGCGTACGAACATAGATACTCTTCCGTGAGCATTTACCTTCATTCCGTCCTTGGGAGTAAAGGTAAGTTTCGATACGTTTGAAGAAAACATTACACAGCGTACCTGCGCCTCTTCATCCTTAAGAGAAAAGTACAGATGACCGCTTTTATAATGATTGGTGAAATTTGATATTTCGCCTCTGATATTTACAGAAGAAAGATAGCTGTTTGACTCAACTATTCTCTTTACAAAATCATTGAGTGCTTTAACGCTCAGCACAGTATTGTCAGAAAAGTTCATTTTTCAACTTATCGTATGCAAGCAAAGCAGTTCCGGCAGCGTTATCCGAGGAAAATGCCGGTTCTGCAAAATATGCACCGTATTTTTCTTTGAAATGATTTTTTATGGTACTATTACTCATTACACCCCCGGAGTACACCAACGGCAATCCAGGATAGTCCCTCATCAGGTTTTCTGTGATCTTATCAAGGGTTCTCAAAACAAAATCAATTGTAAATGCAGCAACGTCTTCCTTAGATGAACCTTCACTGTACATTTTGGATGCTAGATTCTCAAGACCTGACAAATTGCAACTATAACCATTTACACTAATTTTGCATTTCTTTGCCGTCCCTTTATCGGAAAGTCTCTCAAGCTCGGTGCCGCACGGAAAAGACAGTCCCATCATAACACCTACACGGTCAATAGCCTGTCCTGCCGTCAAGTCATTGGTGCCACCGATCAATTCCACATCACCGTTCTTGATATGCAGGACCTCGGTAGTTCCGCCCGAGAGATGAAAAGCAAGATACTCAGTACCGAGAAGATGCTCAGCACCCGCAGAATACAGAGCTGCACGAATATGGCCTCTCTGGTGCGAAAAAGCAAGACACGGAACATCAAGCAAAGCTGACAGAGACTCAGCATACCCTTTTCCGCAAAGGAAGCAAGGCATATAAGAACCCTCGTTATCCCTTGGCCATGCACTGAACGCAACCGCAGCAATATCAGCCTTCCCTAATGCTCTGGCAACCTCGGGAAGATTCAGGGTATGAGCAAAGACTGCATCACTCTGCCTTAAACCGCGCTCTCCCTGCTTTACAGGCAATAGCTTTTTCAGATTTGATACGATCTTACCCTCGCTTGAACATAATGCCATAGAGGTAGTATAGTTACTTGTATCTATACCGAGAATATAGCTCATTTATTTTTTAATCCTTTATTGGATGCTACAGTATTAAGAACACCGTTTACAAACTTAGGTGCCTTTTCATCATCGTACTTTTTTGCAAGTTCAACAGCTTCATTGATAGAAACGGCAAAGGGTACATCCTTCATATTCAGCATTTCATAAACAGATATACGCATAATATTAAGAACCACCTTTGATAAACGTGAAAGTTTCCACCCCTTGGCAGTGGCCTCAATCTCAGCGTCAAGCTCAGGCTTAGAATCAAGAACACCAAAGAAAACCGTCTTTAAATATTCATCATCCTCATAACCGCCTATCTCAAGAGCTGTGGTATAAAACTCGTTTAAATCCTCATCAACCTTAAAATCTGCCTCAAACAGCATAATAAATGCCGCTTCTCTGTATCCGCGTCTGTCCATTTGTTTCCCTTTCGGATTATATAATTATAGATAATTTATTGTATAATAAAAATAAGAAAATGTCAACATATTTATACAGTATATACTGAATATTCTGTATATAATTAAAAATTTATAAAAACTTAATACTATTTGTTTTTTTTGTGTTATAATAGTAAAAAACATCCGAGGAAAAGTTAAATGAAAGCATTAAAATTCATATTCAAGAATATCATTTACCCCGCATCCTTCTTTTTCACAATATTCAATATAATCGTTTATATAATCGACTATATGAACACCCGTAATACATTAGGCACCACCGCGACACCGAAGCTTGTACAGTTTCTGCTGATACTTGCGTATTTTATGATAATTGCATTATCAAATAACATATTCAAAACAGATATTTCAACAGTCGCAAAGATTTCAGTACATTACCTGTCCATACTTATCCCTCTTATGGCATACGTTATAACCCGTAATATGAACGGCGCTATCGTCGGCGTATTTATGATCGTTACCATTCTTTATGCTGTTATTGCGACACCTTTACTTATCGTACGTAAGATTACATCCAATAGGAAAAACGAAAGCGAAAAGTACGAAAAGCAGTTCAAATAATATAATTTACTGTAATAAAAAAAGAGTCATCAAACGATGGCTCTTATTCTTTGCGCTGTATTAATAACAATATCATACTCGCTAAATGGCACCTTGTCGTTTCCGATCAGCTGATAATCCTCATGCCCCTTGCCTGCAAGAAGAATCACGTCACCTTTATTTGCATTAGTCACTGCGTACTCAACCGCTTCAGCTCTGTCTGAAAATCTGACATACTCTGTATCATAGAGATAACTGCATATCTCATCAATAATTTGGTCAGGATCTTCGTTTCCGGGATTGTCACTTGTGACGATAGCGAAATCTGCATATTTTTCCGTAACTTCGGCAAGCTCTTTACGACGTAACTGAGTACGCTCACCAACCGAGCCAAACAGAACAACAAGACGCTTAGGCTCATATTCCTTGATAGTTTTAAGAACACTTTCAAGGCTAAGTCCGTTATGAGCATAGTCTATAATAACAGTTGCATCGGGTAATGCGTCAACTATCTCAAACCTGCCCTTAACTCTGGTCTCAGGAAGATATTTAATAATTTGAGCTGAAGTTATTCCGCAACGGATACATACCGCATATGCACATAACGCGTTATAAACGCTATAAATACCGGGGGTAGCGATCTTAAGTTCAGTAGTAATGTTATCGTACCTACAGCTGAATTTCACACCAAGAACACCCGGCTCAGACCATTTGCAGATATCAGATGCACAACAATCACCGTCTTTGACAGAATAGGTTATTACCTCTCCTGTTGCGGCTTCAAGCATATACCGTGAATCGGCTTCATCACAATTGATGATCGATATCTTACTTCTTGAGAAAAGCCCCGCCTTACAGCTACGATATTCATCGTAATCGGCATGCTCGCCCTCTCCGATATGATCAGGGGAAAGGTTCGTAAATACTCCGATATCAAATTCTATACCATGAACACGGTTAAGCTTGACCGCCTGAGAGGAAACCTCCATTACACAGTAATCACATCCCGAATCAACCATACTTTTAAAGGACTTATACAGTTCATAGCTTTCGGGAGTGGTATTGACGGTTGGTGTTCGTTTCCCATTGATAATAATACCGTTAGTACCGATAACCGCAGCGTTTTTTCCACTTTTATTGAGTATCTGAGCTATAATATTAGAGGTGGTCGTCTTACCCTTTGTTCCGGTTACACCTATAATCTTTATTTTTTTATCCGGATAATCAAAGAACTGTCTTGAAAGCTCGGCAAGTGTTACTCGTGTGTCCTCACTTATATAAACCTTAGCATCATCCGGCAGGGATAATTCTCTTTGTGCAAAAAACACTCTGGTTCCTTTATCGTATGCCATCCGTGCAAATTTATGTCCGTCAGATTTCGCTCCTACCAAACATACAAAGGCGGTATCAGGTGCCGCCTTTCTGGAATCATACACAATATCGTTAATACCTAAAAGATCATATTTCATCTTTAAAATCCTCAAATCCTATCGGCTTCTTGCCGCAATATTGGATAGATCTCCACGCAAGAACCTCAAGGGCATCAATATAAAAGCTGTCAAGACCGTGATCACGCTTAATCAGTGAAAGCTCTGTACAGCCAAGAATGATCCTGTCACAGCCTGCTTTCGTAAGCTCACGGGATACAGAATAAAAGTTATTCATATCGACAGGCTTTCCCTGCTTGACGCAACCGTAAATAATATCCATCACCTTCTGCTGGTTTTCTGCAGAAGGTACCACGCATTCAATGGAAAATTCTTCAGCAATACGCTGATAAGTGTTACTTATAACGGTTCCATCGGTTGCCATAATACCGATCTTTTCAGCTCCCAGTGATTTGCAATATTTAACAGTCTCATAAATAATATGAATTATAGGTACTGTTATGCTGTTCTGAACCTCACTGTAAAAATAATGTGCGGTATTGCAGGGGATAGCAATAACGTCAGCACCAAATTCCACAAGCCTGCGTGCATCCTCTGACATACGTACTGCCGGATTGTCAGATGACGTACCAAGGATATAACCCGTACGGTCGGGAGTAGTAGCTGAGCTTGAAATAACCATATCAATATGATCTTGGTCGCAGTTCACCTGGGTATGACGGGTAATCATTTCATAAAAATATGCAGTTGACATAGGGCCTAAGCCACCCAGTATCCCAAGCATCTTGCTTTTGTCGTCCTTCATTGTATACCTACTCAATTATATTTTGTAATATGTCTTGAATTTCTTAATATGATTATGCTCATGGATATTCACAAAAGCCCAACGCTTAAGATTTCCCTTTAAATCAAACTTATATCGCATGGAAGAATAAGCCTTTTTTGCCTTAATGAGACACTTCACCTTTGCCTTTTCATCGTCTGTTATATAATTATAAACAACCTTATCGGGTACATAACGCCAATATATTTCGTTGGAATTGAATTTAGTTTCCTTAAAAGGAATGTCAAGGATTCTATCCTCAACAACCTGCCTTGCGATATTATTACCGCTTGCTGTTACATAATAATTACTTCTTCCCTGTCTTACGTTTATCTCAAAAGCTTTATACTGACCGTCACGGCTGTCATACTTGATATCGAAGTTGGAATAACCTACAAAGTGTATCTCCTCGAGGAATTTCTTCATCTTCTGCATAATCTCGTCATTACGCTCGGTAACGATAGCACAGTGATTTCCCAAGCCCTTTGGTGTATGCTCCTCCAGAAGAACGTGACCGAGACACATCATACGTACGTTTGCGTTCTTATCCGAATAAGATGTAAGCACATACATACTATTATCGTTACCGGGAATAGTATCTTGAAGAATTATCTTATCAGGATATCCGGAGGCGTAAATCTCATCAACGATCTTCTGAGCATCATCCTTGGATTTTGCGCGGTACACCTTCTTCATACCATCAAACTCATGCTTCCAGTACAGTACAGAACTTGATGGCTTAACAATAATGGGATAATCAAAGTCAAGACCGTCAAGGCTATCGCCTTTTGCGATAACCTTAGTCTTGGGATACGGAATTCCGTATTTTTCACAATATTCGTAAAAATGTTCCTTTAAGGTTATCTCATCTATAAGTTCTTTTGTAGTATAGGGAGCGACATAATCCGAAGCGAGCTTGTCCTTGTTGGTGATAATAAGAGATACATAGTCATCGGTACAACCCATAACTATAAGTCTTTCTCCCTTATGTTCCTTTGCAAAATCGTTAAGAATCTGTATCATCCTCTCAGGCTTATCAAAATCAGGGATAGCAGTAAACTTAATGATCTTTGAATTCATTGTTGCACCGATGGCATATCTACCGAAGGCGTAGCTTATCACGCCGTATTCTTCGTGGAATGCTCTTGCAACGTTATAACAGTTAAGGTCTGCTCCAAGCAGTACCGGTGTAATTTTTTCTTTCATCAATTGACCCTTCTTTACCGTTTATTTTTCATCAACAAAGAACCTCTTATACCATACAAGGAATGTAAACACAGTCCATATCTTACGTTGGTTATTGGCTTTTTCCTGCTTGTGATCATCAAGAAGTGCGAGCAGCTTGTCTGTATCAAAGAACTCCTTGGCATAATCAGACATAAAATATTCCTTGACTTTATTATAATACTTATCCTCTCTGAGCCAAAAGCGTATCGGTACCGGGAAACCTACCTTGATACGGTTCACCCATTCCTCAGGAAGAGTCTGGGCTGACGCCTGGCGAAGAATATACTTTGTGTTTTCCGGAGTAATCTTATACTTCGAAGGAATACCCGCAGCATGCTCCATAACAACCTTATCAAGAAAAGGAACACGAAGCTCAAGAGAATGGGCCATACTCATTTTATCTGCCTTAAGCAAAATATCACCGGGAAGCCAGAGATTAAGATCAAGATACTGTTTTTTGATTAGCTCGTCCTTATCCTTAACCCTGTCATATATTTTTTTTGTAATCTGCTTAACTGTAGGAGCATTGCGGAAATCGGGATTGACGATATCGTTCGCTTCCTTTTCCTCAAAAACTTTCGCCTGACCAATAAACCAATCCTCTGGTCTTCCGCTGCCTTTGATGATAAAGTCATGACCCTTGAAATAAGGAAGCTTTCGTGCGACAGCAGCTGCAGCACGGCGTATGAATCCGGGAAGCTTCTTATATTTACGCATCATCGGTCTCTCGTTATATTCCTCGTATCCTGCGTATATCTCATCAGCACCCTCTCCCGAAAGAACAACAGTTACGTGATCTGTTGCAAGCCCTGCGAGAAAATAAAGCGGTACGCTTGAAGGATTGGACTGAGGCTCATCCATATGATACTGAATAGTTGGAAACATATCAAAGCATTCATCTGCTGTGATAAGCTTTCTTACGTTCTCGATTCCAAGAATATCGGAAAGCTCTTTTGCATAATTAGTCTCGTTGAACTTATCATAATCAAATCCTACAGAGAAAGTTTTGTCAGGCATAAGTGCAGCCGTTATATAGCTTGAGTCTATACCTCCGGACAGGAAGGATGCAACCTTTACGTCGCTTATACGGTGAGCGCTTACAGATTCATTGATAACACGATTCAACTCGGACTTATATTCGTCAAAAGGCTTCTCTTTGGCTTCAAAATCAACATCCCAGTATCGCTTAACGGTCATTGTATCGTTCTGATACACAAAATAGTGCGCCTGAGGAAGCTTATATACACCTTCGAAGAAGGTTTCTTCTTGGCTGGAATACTGGAATGTAAGATAAGGCCGAAGAGCGTCCTTATTTACAGCCTTTTCAAACTCGGGATACTCAAGAAAACTTTTTATCTCAGAACCGAAAAGGAGACTTCCCTTCCTGGTCTTAGTATAATAAAAGGGCTTGATACCAAAGAAATCTCTTGCTCCGAAGAGTTTCTTGTTCTTCTTATCCCATATAACAAAGGCAAACATACCTCTAAGCTTATATACGATATCCTCTCCAAACTCCCTATATCCGTTAAGCAGAGCTTCGGTATCGCAGTTACTCTTAAAACTATAACCCTTTTCTTCAAGCTCACGACGAATATCCATAAAATTGTATATCTCACCGTTGAAGGTGATGGTAACATTACCGTCTTCGCTTGTCATAGGCTGTCTACCCGCCTCGCTCAGATCAAGAATACTGAGACGTCTGAATCCCAAAGCAACGTCACCGTCTATGTAATCACCAGCCATATCCGGACCTCTATGTATAATACGGTCCATCATACGGTTCAGGATCTCTTTTTTATTTTCGGTTTTGGAAACAAATCCGACAAATCCGCACATATCTTATTCTCCCTTTATTTCAGCAGCTTTAACAGTATTTTTAAGCAACATAGTAATTGTCATCGGTCCGGCTCCTCCGGGGACAGGTGTTATATAAGATGCCTTAGGTTCTACAGACGCAAAATCAACGTCACCTGTAAGCTTACCGTCAGATTTGCGGTTAATACCAACGTCTATAACAACCGCACCTTCCTTGACCATATCCCCCGTAATGAAATCAGCCTTACCAATTGCGACTACAAGAATATCGGCAGTAAGACATTTTTCTTTAAGGTCCTTAGTTTTAGAATGACATATTGTAACAGTTCCGTTGGCATGAAGCAGCAGCATTGCCTGAGGTTTACCTACAATATTGCTTCGGCCAACAACAACACATTCCTTACCTGCCGGATCAATGTTGTAATGCTTGAGCAGACACATTACTCCCGCAGGAGTACAAGGCAGGAAATCATAATCTCCTGTCATTATCTTACCTACATTAACAGGATGGAAAGCATCAACGTCTTTTTCGGGAATTATCGCATTGATGACAGCGGTTTCATCAATGTGCTTCGGTAACGGAAGCTGCACGAGAATACCGTGAATGTCCGCTTTTTTGTTAAGCTTATCGATAAGAGCAAGAAGCTCCTGCTGTGTTGTTTGAGCAGACAGATCGTAGCTTTCAGAATAAATACCTACGTCTGCACAAGCCTTCTTTTTATTTCTTACGTATACCTGAGATGCAGGATCCTCGCCTACAAGGATAACCGCAAGTCCGGGTTTAACGCTCATATCTGAAATTTGCTTTTTAATTAATTCTCTTTCGGCAGCCGAAACAGACTTGCCATCAATCAGTATCGCCATCTTTTACCTCAATCGCAGACGCCTCTAAGTACAGAGGCTTGTCATTTGCAACTTTTTTAATTTTAAATAATATAAGCAAAAATATGCATACAACCACACATACAAGCCCGATAAGCTGAGATATCTTTATACCACCTACATAAAGTGAGTCGGTGCGTAGCCCCTCGATAAACATTCTGCCGAAGCCATACCAACCAAGATACCAAAGTACGGGTTGCCCGTCGTACTTCTTTCTTTTGTAAAAAACGTTAATAAGTATAAATCCGATAATATTCCAGATACACTCATAAAGAAACGTAGGCTGACAAAGAACACCATTCGCGCTCATTATCCAAGGGAGAGTTTTACAGGATGAAATATCATAGGTCTTCCCGAAAAATTCAAATAATTCAACCGAGCCGTATGCCTCGGCATTAACAAAATTCCCCCAACGCCCTATAATCTGCCCCAACATGCACGCAGGAGCCAGACCATTGAAGAACTTCAGAACGTTCATCTTTTTATGCACCAGAGTCAATATTGCAGCTGAGGCACCTAATATAATGCCTCCGTAAATTCCAAGACCGCCCTCCCACACTTTGAATACATCCCAGAAGGAATCATATTGATCAAGAGAGGTCAATACATAGTAAAGTCTTGCACCTATAACACCGAATACAACGGTAAAAATAGCGATATCAAGAAAATCGTCAGTAATAATACCGTGTTCTTTTGCCCTGAAGTAAACGTACACGACAGCACTGATAATGCCTAAAGTCACGATGATGCCGTACCATGCTATATCTTTACCAAAAACGGAAAAGGCAACTTCGTTAACGTTTAGACTGAGCTTGATATTAGGAAATGCAATTTCGTTCATTCCGTCATTCCTTATCTACAGGATATACTGTGGATAATGTATAGTAATCATCACAGAACATATCCTTAAATTGTTTGTTAGTATACTCGTAGTCAAGATTACCCATAATGTCTGTAAACTCAAGAATATCACCATCATCAAAAACATAACCAAGGAAGTTATTGGCTATTTCTTCGGTGGAATCAAAGCTTTTGACAAGTCCGGCATACATAACACGCTTACATCTGGTAAATTCTTCCTTATCAAGTCCTGTTACTTTTGTTTTTTCAACAAGCTCTAGAAATCTGTTATAAAGAACATCAGGATCAGGAGCTTCACCGGAAAGAGTTATGAAAGAATATGATTTATTATGCTCCGCCCAAAGGTCAATAGCACCGGAAACTATACCTTCATCATACATTGAATTATAAAAAGAGCTGGACTTACCAAAAAGCATATCGGATATTACAGATATTGCTGCATTCTTTTTCATTCGTTCAATAGGATCAGCACTTATTGCAACGTCCTTTACACCTATGGCGAACATAGGCATAGAAACCTGCATTTTACAGGTACAGTATTTTTTATCTACCTGTGGTTTTTCCGGCTTTGCCTCACTGATGACGCTAAAAGGTTCAGCCTCTTTAAGATTGCGGTCGGCAGATTCGAGAACCTTATCGATATCCACCTCGCCGCATACGCATAGTGCCATATTGTTGAGATTATAGAAAGTATTATAACAACTGTACAAAAGCTCCGGAGTAATCTGAGATATCGATTCAACAGTACCCGCAATATCTATACGAATGTTATGATCAGAATACATCGATTTTAACAGGTTGAAGGACAAAGCTCTTCCGGGATTATCTTCACACATTTTAATCTCTTGGGCAATAATTCCCTGTTCCTTGTCAACGTTCTCCTTAGTGAAGTAAGGGTGTGTAACATAGTCAAGAAGAATATCAAGAGATTCATACACTTTATCGGTTGCGGAAAACAGATATGCCGTTATGCCAAAGGAGGTGTATGCATTTGCCTGAGCTCCTGTCTTTGCAAATCTGGCAAAAGTATCCACTCCATCCTCATTTTCAAACATTTTATGCTCAAGGAAATGGGCTATACCTGCAGGTACCTCGATAAAATCCTCATCAGATACCTGTTTAAAACGGGAGTCAATAGAACCATACTTTGTGCCGAACAAAGCATAGGTGCTAGCCATCTTTTTAGGAAAAACATAAATATCAAGACCGCTCTTATGCTTTACATAGTAATACTTCTCACGCAAAAGTGCACTTGATTTCTCAATAATATTATTCATTTGAATCACCCTCAGGTTTCATAAAGTAAACAGTATCAAGCGTAATACCCTTTGCCATATCGGCAACATCCTCTTTAGTACAGGATTTTATTTGCTCCGCAGTCTCGGCGGGAGTTGTTGTTAAACCGGATAACATCCGCCCCAGATACCAGCTCTCTATGCTTTCAGGATTGTCGTCGATCTCTCTATAAGCATTAAGAATAGACTGAACGGCTGATTCATACTCTTCATCAGTTATATTGCAATCACAAATATCATTGAGCTGAGCAAGGATCTCGTTCTGTGCCTTTTCCTTGTTAGACTCTTCAACTCCGGCTGTAACAATCATTACACCCTTCTGAGGTTCGGGAATAGATTTACAGTAATAACAAAGACTGAGCTTTTCACGGACATTCATAAACAGCTTGCTTGTAGGAGAACCTCCGAATACCTCGTTGAAAAGAACGAACTTATAGTAATCACCATCGGACAGGATCTTGCCGGTTCTAAATCCAATCGAAAGTTTTGCCTGATTTACGTTCTGAGACTCTGTTACCTCTTTAACCGCAGCAGCAGATCTGACGACTGAGGTAGAAAGAACCTCGGGGGATCTGTCCTTAAAACAAAGTGCACCGAGTATCTTCGCTTCGATCTCGTCACTATACTCACCAACAAAGAAAATCTCAATCTGTGCGGTATCAATAACATTTTTATAGTGTTCAAACAACGTATGATTATCAATCTTTGCAACACACTCTTCATCACCCATAGCTGAAATGCCGTAGCTCTCTTCCTTGCACATTTCCTGATTTGCACGTGTTATCGCATATGAGGTTTTGTTATTTATCTGTGCAGCAATACGATCACAAAGATTCTTCTTTTCAGTTTCAAAATATTTTTCGCAGAATACACCATTCTCAGTATATGGCTTAAATATAACCTCATGAAGAATGTCAAGAGTACCGCCAAAAATATCACAGTCATCTGTTGCATAACTGTTGGAAAGTATACCACAGTTGAAGCCTATAAACTGGACCTCTCCCTTTTTGAAGCAACGGGTATTTATAGTACTGGCATAGAGGTTGTCAAGTGCGGCACTCATTTTTTCCATCGTCGGATAATTAACAGTTCCTCTTGTCAGAATAAGAGGTAAAAGCGCATTCATTGACGAGGTTTCCTTACTCAAAGGCTGAGCGAAGGAAACAGAAAGATAGTTATTCTTAAACTTTGGGGTATCAAATACATTGACAAAAACACCTTTTGCAGGCTCAAATCTTTTTATAGACATAAATCTTCACCTTAAAACTATAATTAAATTTATTATACTACATAAGAAATAATTTTTCAACCAAGTTAATAAATATTTTTCAATCTGATCATTTCATGGCAACTATACTTAGTAAAACGCGTCACTCTTCCGTTAATATTTGCTGAAGTTATCCTATTATTTTCACTGAGAATAACCTCTGTAGCATCAATTTCAGGTTGAAGCTCCGATTTTTTCTTGGAGCCAAATCCTCCTGAAAATAAAATATCATATTCCATTTTACTCTCGGAATTTTCAAAATATCCTGACCCCGCATAGAACAGCTCCCGATCAGCGTAATATATTTCCATCGAAAGAATAACAGTACTCTTATTTTTAAACCTTATAGGCTCGTATATGCAAGCAGTCACTCCGTTGATATCCAACCGTTCGCCGTAATTGTAATAAAAAACATTTGTACCTTCCTTCGCACAGTAATATTCTATCTCTTCTGCGATTACTTTGCTTACGCCGTCATGTATAGGCGGCAGATATATTTCGCGTATAAGATATTCATTGAGAAAGTCATCGATACAGTTTACGATACGGTCGGAATAGTGAGTTATAACCCAACTGTCCAATTCTGACGAATACATTTGTTTCTCAATTACATCAAAAGCTCTTTCTTGAGCAGCATTACTGCCTGAACCAAGATCAAAGTATACGTTGCCCTCTGATGTTTTAGTGAATACGGCATCACTTGATGATTCAGAATACAGCACAATATCGCATTTATCCCGATAATTCAAATTATAGCATAAGAACATAGCCGAAAGACAAAGAAACCAACACATAAACGGCATAGCGTATGAAAAACGTTTTCTAACAACAATCATAAGGAGTATGCCGATAATGACAGCAAAATATGTATACCCAACAAACGGAAGGTCAAGACTAACTACAGTTCCGGGAATATGCGCCAATACATAAGTGATGTCCTTCAACACTTTTGCAAGTATATCAAGAATAAACCCTAAACCTAAACCCACATATGGAATCGGTGAAAGAACAATGAGTAACGGTATTGTGAAAAGGATTAACGATATTATCGGCGAAACTACAATATTTGACAAAACAAATAGCAGCGAAAAGCTGTCAAAGATTGTAATTACAGGAATGAAGCAAAATGCCTGGGCAGAAATCGAAGCAGTTATCGGTACAGCAAACCATTCAAGAAAACGTGAAAATACAGTTTTATTTTTAAATACAGTTCTGTTCTTACGTACATAGTATCCTGTTATTACGATTATACCTAAAGTTGCAGAAAAAGAGAACAGCAATCCTGTATCAAATACGGAATAAGGCGAAAAAACAACCATAAGCGTCACCGACAGCATTAAATTGGTAAGAGAATCCGAATCACCGTCAAATACCGTTCCAAGCGACATAATTATAAACATAATTCCCGCTCTTACTATAGAAGGAGATGTACCTGCAATAAAAATGTAGCACAAGCAAATCAAAGAAGTAAATATCGCAGTTCTCTTGCGACTTAAACAGAGCAGATCGGAAATAAGTCCTATGCTTCCCATAACAACCGAAAGGTGCATACCGCTTATTGCAAGCATATGTGAAATTCCGGCCCTTTGAAAATCCCTTTCAAGACTCCGGTCAAGCTCACGTGTATCACCTATCGAAAGCGCGTTCAAAACAGCAGCTGTATCATCATTCACAAATCTGTCGAACGTGTATGAAAAATAATCTCTTATATGATTTATGAAATCTTTAAACCGGTCTTTGTTATGACCGGTTATTACTGCATCACTTACATCAGCTTCAAGCCATATGCCCTTAGATTTATAGTATCGCACGCTATCGAAATCACCATCATTAACAATTTGATTATATTCCGCCTTACCTTTGATAGTATCGCCAGGTTTTATTTCAGGAGGAGTATAGAGAGTGTAATGATACTTATTCCCATTATTTTCTATACCGTCGACAAACGCAATAGAATCATTGCGGTATGTAATTTCAGTAATTTCAAACTCAGTAATACCATCGGTCGCCTCAAGGCTCTGTTTACATTGAACGTCATAAAAGAAATATCCGTAAACACAAGCAAATACAGCCATAGCGAACATTACCGAAAACAAAAGCCGCTTTTTGAACAGACATATCGAGAATATAACTGAAATAATAATCAGAATCAACTTTAACAACGGAGAAATAAATGAACAGATATAAAAAACTGCTAAATATGTAAAACAGCATACTGCAAGCGGTCTGTATCTGAAAATATTCATCATATCTCTCCTTTTTTTATTGAATTATATTTAGACATTTATGTCAATGACAGATAAATACCGTCTTGCTTATTATACAAAAAAATGTTATTATTTATTTGTGACCTTTTGTAATCATAAAACGTTTACAATATAGGAGGACAGACATTGACTATAAATAAACACATATACATTCCATTGGAAAATGTTTTTGACATGTACGGCGATATGCTGTTCAGAATAGCACTTACCCATACCGCAAATCGTGAAGACGCAGAGGATGCCTGTCAGGACGTTTTTGTTAAATACGCTCAATATAATCAAAGCTTTAAGGATCAGGAGCATATAAAATCGTGGTTGATACGCGTTTGCATCAACCGTTGCCATGATCTGGAACGTCGACGTAGAATAAGAAGTCATCTTGATATCTACGATATGCCAGACTTGATAGCTGAGGAAAGTATAGCACACGACTATATTCATCTAACCGATGCATTAAGCAAGCTTCCTGTCAAATATAAAGATGTCATAATTCTTCACTATTACGAGGACTTAAGTGTGGAAGAATGTTCACATGCATTGAATATTAGTATCTCAGCAGTTAAAATGAGGCTTATGAGAGCAAGAGATTTAACAAGAGAAATACTCACAAAGGAGGAATAGAATGTCAGAGTTTAAATACACCCAAGCATATAAGAGTATAAAAACACCTATTGATCTCAAAACAAAAATTCTCAGGAACAATACGGCGAAGAAAACAATTAACCTGAAACTCTTGATTTCCCTTGTTGCATGTGTTATTATAATGGCAGTTGTTCCGACTTATGTTGTGTCAACAAATCCTTCAGTGTCAGTAACCGCTTCGCTCCCAACTTCTGCACGAAGCATTATGATACAAATTCCTTTAGAGCTTAAACTTAATCGTACCTCGACCATTTATGTTTCGCATGGAAATCTTGAGAACTATAATGGTGAAAGCATCAGAGGAAATCTGTATTTTACATGGAGTTTCACAGCAGATCTTAAGGAGAAGCCCACACTTGCTGTGAAGGATGTATTTAAAACTACTGTCTATTCACTGTCCTACAATGAAAACAATGGTAGCTGGTCTATCATAAAATAATTTAAGGAGATCAAAACAATGAAGAAGATCATCGCATTACTTTTAACAATCGTGCTTGCCATTTCTGTAGTTGCATGCACAAAGAAAACAGAAACACCCGAAACGCCCGAAAACAACGAACCTACACTGAACACCGAAGCAAATGATACCGACGATAAGTCTGACAACGAAACCGAGGAAGTACCTGAAGCACCCGCAGCAAATAGCGAAAGCGTAGCACAGGCTCTTGTTTCTGAGTTCAAGCAACTCACAACCGACCCCTCCCTCGATGCTCAGGCTATTGCCGATGCGCTTGCTTCGAGCAATGTTCTTTCCCCCATCGGAGTTTTAACTATGCCTATGGAGCAAGGTGTCCTCAACGGCTTTGGTAACTATGAGGTGAAGGGATTTACCGAGTGTGTCACCTTTGCACCTATGATCGGTTCTATCGCTTTTGTTGGTTACGTATTCACAGTAGGTGACGGCGTTGATGCAAACGCTTTTGCTTCCGATCTGGAGGCTAATGCTGATCTCAGATGGAATATCTGTGTTGCAGCCGACGAGGTTGCTACCGCTACAGAGGGAAATAAGGTTATGTTCGTGATGGCTCCTATGTCCTTTGACGCCGGACAGCCTGATGATATGGTTCAAGACGATATGGACGTCGATATGGGCGATGTAGAGATACCCGCTGCTTTCGACGGAGAGATGGCTGAATAATCATTACATTTATCAGATAAAATAAGGGTGCAGCAATGCACCCTTAATTCTTAGAGGTAACTATGTTATTTTCGAGTATCCCTTTTCTGTATTATTTTCTTCCGATAGTTTTATTGCTTTACTTCATCACACCGAAGGCTCTCAAGAACACACTTCTGATGCTTGCAAGCTTTCTGTTTTATGCTTGGGGTGAACCGAGATACGTTCTTATAATGTTTATTGCAGTTATTGCAAGTTACATTTTGGGACTTCTGACCGAAAACGAGAACCATAGCGGTAGGCGTAAGTTATGGCTTACCCTATCACTTTTGGTTGGCTTTGGAATGCTTTGCTATTTCAAATACGTAGATTTCTTCATTACAAACTTTAATGCCATAACAGGTCTATCGATACCCCTCTTGGAAATAGCACTTCCCATTGGTATAAGCTTTTATACCTTTCAGCTTACAAGCTACAACATTGATGTATACCGCGGTGATACAAAGGCTCAGAGAAACTTTATAAACCTTGCCGCATATATTTCCTTCTTTCCCCAGCTGATTGCAGGACCTATTGTAAGATATACAGATATAGAGACACAGCTTAAGTACAGAACTCATTCTTTTGAAAAAGCGGCATATGGAATCAGAAGATTCATAATAGGGCTCTCAAAGAAGATTCTTATCGCAAACGCTTTGGGTGAGCTTTGCGATATTTTTAAGTCATCAAACGACAAATCTATATTGTTCTTCTGGCTTTATGCAATTGCATTTACCCTTCATATTTACTTTGATTTCTCGGGTTATAGTGATATGGCTATCGGTTTGGGAAGTATTTTCGGTTTTAAATTTATGGAGAATTTCAATTATCCCTATATTTCAAGGAGTATTACCGAATTCTGGCGCCGTTGGCATATATCCCTCGGCTCATGGTTCAGAGACTACGTATACATCCCTTTAGGCGGCAACCGTGTAAATAATATCAAATTTATAAGGAATATCTTTGTAGTATGGATGTTTACAGGTTTCTGGCACGGTGCAGCCTGGAATTTCATTATATGGGGATTGTATTTTGCAGTTCTGTTACTGCTTGAAAAATTTGTTCTGAAAAAGTTTCTTGATAAACATCGTATAGTTTCTCATATTTACGTATTGTTTCTCGTTATGATCAGCTTTGTATTATTCAATGCAGCTGACATCAAAGAGGCGCTTGTATACGTTGGGGGTCTCTTTGGTTACGGTGCTCACACCTTTGTATCAGCAGAATTTTACTATTATCTAAGAAGCTATGCGATTGTTATATTCGTTGCGATTATAGGATCTACCCCATTGCCAAAGAAACTGATAAGCAGAATTACGGCAGCTGAACACGTTGAACCTATTTTCCTCGCAATTCTTCTGATTATGTGTACGGCCTATCTTATTGACGGTTCATTTAACCCATTTCTGTATTTCAGATTTTAGGAGGTAAAAATGAAAATTAAAAACATCATTACAGTTTTCCTTCTAGCACTGATTTTAGGCGTTTTTTGCATATTTGCAATATTAAAACCACAAACACGTTTTTCGGACAGCGAACGACGTTACCTTGAGAAATTCCCTGAGTTAAGTATTAAAACAGTGTTATCAGGTGAATTTATGAAAGAATTTGAAGGCTACACTCTGGATCAATTTCCTCTGCGCGATATATTTAGAGGAATAAAAGCCTTCAGCGAACAAAACATTTTCTTAAAAAAGGACAATAACAAAGTATTTAAAGCAAAGGGACATTTATCAAAAATCGAATATCCATTAAATGAGAATATGATTGATAATGCTGTGGATAAATTCAACAAGATCAACGACAAGTTCCTCGACGTATCCGATAATATCTATTTCAGCTTGATCCCTGATAAAAATTATTTTCTGGCCACGGATAGCGGATATCTTCACATTGATTATAATCAAATGTCTGAATATATGAAGAACAAACTTCCGTACATGGAGCACATTGACTTGAAAGAAAATCTGAGTATTGAAGATTACTACTATACAGACACACATTGGAAACAGGAAAATCTCATTGATGTCGCAAGGATCTTTGCAGACAAACTAAATATTGAAATACCATCGCATTATACCGAAAACCAGCTGACAGAGCCTTTTTACGGTGTATATTGCGGACAGTATGCCCTTCCTGTTCGATCAGATACGATAACATATCTTACAAATGATATTATCAACGAATTCAAGGTTACCAATATAAACGATCTCGGCAAGCCTGAAGAGGGTGTTGTTTATGATTTAACTAAAGCTAAATCCAAGGATCCCTATGAAATATTCCTGTCCGGCGCGAAAGCTGTACAGATAATCGAGAATCCTACGGTAGCTAATGATCGTGAGCTGATCGTATTTCGTGATTCCTTCGGAGCAAGCCTGTTGCCATTGATCGCTCAGGGCTATTCTAAGACCACACTAATAGATATCAGATATGTATATAGTGATGCGATTGGTTATTTCGTAAATTTTAAGGATGCCGATGTGCTATTTTTGTACAGTTCAATCGTTCTTAACAACAGTTCGTCCTTCAGATAATAAAGAATATCTATTTCGTTTTGATTATTGACAAATCAGACGTAATATGTTAAAATTCACAATGTCAGCGTTGATTGGGAGTAGTACCGGGACAAGAAATAATTCCAGAGAAAGATGTCTTAGCTGCGAGCATCTGTTATTTCCCCTGCGAAGTTGCCCATGAGTTGACGGGGCCTGCCCGTTACAGCAAGGAAAGAGTGCGTCTTCGCGGACGAATTCAGGTGGTACAGCGTTTTACGGCGCCCTGATGTTATATCAGGGTGCCTTTTATTTTATAAATGATTAAAGGAGACATATAATGAAAAAAGAACTAAACAAAACCTATTCTCCTGCGGAGATAGAGGACCGTTTATATCAGTTTTGGTGTGATAACGGTTACTTTACCCCCGAAATGGATGAAAACAAAAAGCCCTTCTCTATCGTTATTCCCCCGCCTAACGTAACAGGTCAGCTCCATATGGGACACGCCCTGAACAATACACTTCAGGATATCATCATCCGTACCAAGCGTATGCAGGGTTATTCTACCCTCTGGGTTCCCGGCTGTGACCATGCAGGTATTGCAACACAGATCAAGGTAGAAGAGGTTCTAAGAAAGGAACAGGGGCTTACCCGTCACGATATCGGCCGTGAGGAATTCCTTAAACTGGTATGGCAGTGGAAGGAGCAGTACGGCGGTACTATCATCGGTCAGCTCAAAAAGTTAGGCTCCTCCTGCGACTGGACAAGAGAAGCCTTCACGATGAGCGATACTCTTTCTGCTGCCGTTAAGAAGACTTTTGTACGTCTCTACGACAAGGGTCTTATCTACAGAGGTCTTCGTATCACCAACTGGTGTCCTCACTGCAACACTGCTCTTTCTGATGCAGAGGTTGAATACAAGGATCTCGAGGGTTCCTTCTGGCATATCAGATACCCTATCGTAGGTACCGACGAATACCTAACCATAGCTACCACCCGTCCCGAAACAATGTTTGGTGACACTGCAGTTGCAGTTCATCCTGAGGACGAAAGATATACTCACCTTATCGGCAAGATGCTCAAGCTGCCTATGACAGACCGCGAGATTCCCGTTATAGCAGACGAGTACGTTGAAAAGGAATTCGGTACAGGCTGTGTTAAGATCACACCCTGCCACGACCCTAACGACTTTGAGGTAGGCACACGCCACGATCTGCCTATGATATTTGCCATAGACGAGGACGGTAAGATCACAGAGGCAGGCGGAAAATACAAGGGTATGGACCGTTACGAAGCAAGAAAGGCTTTGGTTGCAGATCTCGAGGCTGAAGGTTACCTTGTTAAGACCGAAAAACACAGCCATAACGTTGCACACTGTTACCGTTGCGGTACGGTTATCGAGCCTCTTGCATCAAAGCAGTGGTTCGTAAAAATGAAGCCCCTTGCAGAACCTGCGATCAAGGTCGTTAAAGAAGGCGACATCAGATATATTCCAGACCGTTTCTCCAAGAATTATCTCCATTGGATGGAGAACATCCACGATTGGTGTATCTCCCGTCAGCTTTGGTGGGGTCACCGTATCCCCGCTTATTACTGTAAGGATTGCGGCGAGGTTATGGTTTCCGAAACAGACGTACACGAATGTGTTAAGTGTAAGAGTACCAACATCAAGCAGGAGGATGACGTTCTTGACACCTGGTTCTCCTCGGCACTCTGGCCCTTCTCTACCCTTGGTTGGCCTGAGGATACAAAGGAACTCAATTACTACTATCCTACAAACGTTCTTGTTACAGCATATGACATTATCACCTTCTGGGTATCCAAGATGATCTTTATGTCCCTTGATACGATGGAGGGTAAGGATACAAAGGAAGCTATTCCCTTCCCGGACGTATTCATCCACGGTCTTGTACGTGACGCTCAGGGACGTAAGATGTCAAAATCTTTGGGTAACGGTATAGATCCTCTGGTTGAAATAGAGAAATACGGTGCGGATGCACTCAGATTTGCTCTGGCTACCGGTAACTCACCCGGAAACGATATGAGATACTCTCCCGAAAAGATCGAGGCAGCAAGAAACTTCAACAATAAGGTTTGGAATGCCGCAAGATTCGTTCTTATGAATCTTGATATTGAGAAGCTTGAGCTTCCGGACGTTTCTGAAATGCAGATCGAGGACAAGTGGATCCTGTCTCTCTATAACCGTCTTGTAAGTGAGGTTACTCAGAACATTGAGAATTATGAGCTGGGTGTAGCTCTCTCCAAGCTTTACGACTTTATCTGGGATATCTTCTGCGACTGGTATATAGAGCTTCTTAAGCCCAGACTTAATGCAGGCTCTAAGTCCGCTCAGCAGGTTATCTCCTATGTACTTTCCAACACGCTTAAGCTTCTGCATCCCTTTATGCCCTTTATTACAGAGGAGATATGGCAGACCCTTCCTCACGAGGGTGAGTCTATTATGATCTCCGAATATCCCACGGCGTGTGAGTGTCTCAACTTCCCTGAGGATGAAGCTAAGATGAACGCACTTATCGAAGCTATCAAGGCTATCCGTGTTCGCCGTAACGAAATGAACGTTCCTCCTTCAAAGAAGGCAAAGAACTACATCGTTACAGAGCATACCGACATATTCAACAATGAAACTTTCGTATTCTTCCAGAGACTTGCATCTGCTTCCGAGGTTGAGGTAGTATCCGAATATGCCGACAGTGATGCTGTTCAGATAGTTACTCCCTCCTGTACCGTATTCATTCCTCTTGCAGAGGTTCTTGACATGGACAAGGAGCTTGAGCGTCTTAACAAGGAACGCGAAAAGACTATCGGTGAAATAGAAAGACTTGAAAAGAAGTTAGGCAACGAAGGCTTTGTTGCCAAGGCTCCCGCAGCAGTTGTCGAAGGTGAAAAAGCAAAGCTGGCTAAGTATAAGGACGTACTTGCAGGCGTTGAAACAGCTATCGCCAAGATCCAGAAATAAATATAAATGAGCAGTCAAATGACTGCTCATTTCATTTTATTATCAAGATTGGTTATTATCACCGCAACTTCAGCCCTTGTGGCTGTATTGGTGGGATTAAAGGCTCCCTTGGCATCACCAGAAATGATACCTCTTGTCTGGCAGTAAACCACCGCTTCCTTTGCCCAAAAAGCTATTTTACCGTTATCCGAAAACTCTTTTTCAGCATTTGTACGATCTATTGTTATATTGGATATATCAAGATAACGTTTTACAACAGAGCATATCTCTTGACGGGTAATTCCTTTAGCAGGAGCAAAGCTACCGTCTTTATATCCGGACACAATACCGTTGTCGGATGCCCATTTGATATAAGGTGCTGACCATCTGCCGGCTTTTACGTCATTAAAACTTGTACCGGTATATCTTGATTCATCTATTCCTGCAAGATTTCCAAGAACGGTAACAAACATCTCTCTTGTCATCTGCCCGGAAGGTGAAAAACTACCGTTGCCCATACCTGAATAGTAACCCTGCTCAGTACAGTTCATTATGGGATCATAATACCATTGTCCCGGCCTTACATCCTTATAATCGTTGGTAATTACGACCTCAGCAGACTTGTTTTTATACGTTACGGTAAGAAACTGAGTACCTATCTTGTACTTGTCGTAACCGCTTATCATATACGGTAGTGTCTGCATATATGATTTTGTATGCTCACATTCTGCTTCAAGTATAATATCCGCAGAAGACAGGTCACCTCCTGCCGTAATATGAATATCATCATAATGCAGTGCTATTGAGTCGATACCCTCACAACTAACACCTATGATACACCAGGCATTTTTGTTCTTTGCGGATTCAGAGCCGGTATAACCAACACCAATATGACAGCCGCCATCAAGAAGCTTATCCTTCATATCAGATCTGAGAACGGAAGCCAGAAAGGATTCAGCATCCTTAAAATTCGCACCTATTATCTCATAACAATTGCTGTCATAATCTATCTTATTAGCTGTAAGAACAGTATACCAAGCTGAACCGTCAGGTCTGTAATGGCTTAGGTTGGAAAGAAGCTCCTGAGAACGTTTACCGGCTGCATTTTGAAGATCCACATACATAGAAACCGCTTCTCTTCTTTCGCGATTGATCAGCTCTAACAGTTGCCACTCGTTTTCACTTGCAATCTGAGTATAGCTAAACGCAGATACGTTGCTGCAAACAGCAGGTATCAATAAAATAAATATAAAAACAAAAGATAAAAAACGCTTCATCATCATTCCTCCGTCTACATTTTACATCATAAGCAACACAAAGTCAATAAACATCTTGAAAAGATACGATTAATATGCTAAAATGAATATAAAATTTTGAAAGGAACATAGTTATGAATAACATTGGATTTTATCCTGCAGATATTCTTCTGCCTGTAAATTACGATTACAATAAATGGTCTGTGGTTGCCTGTGATCAGTTCACAAGCGAGCCTGAATACTGGCGCGAAACCGCTAAGATAACTGAAAATGTACCTTCTACATACAATTTAATACTTCCCGAAGCTTTTTTGGCCTCTGATAACTCAGAACGTATAGATTCTATCAACCGAGAGATGGCAAAATACCTTGATGAAGGTCTTTTTGAAGAATACAAGGACGCGATGATATTTGTGGAACGCACTCTGCCCAATGGTAAGGTTCGTTACGGTATCATAGGTGCTGTTGACCTTAAAGAATATGATTTTTCGGTTGGTTCAAAGTCTCTTATCAGGGCCACAGAAGGTACCGTGCTTGAACGTATACCTCCAAGAGTAGAGATTCGACGCGATGCTCCCCTTGAATTGCCTCATATTATGCTCCTTATCGACGATATACAGAAAACCGTAATAGAACCTCTGAAAAATGCCGATCTTACAGTTCTCTATGATTTTGATCTAATGCAGGGCGGAGGCCATCTTAGGGGTTCTCTCATACCCAAAGACATACAAGCTGTAATTCTTGATGCATTACAGACATTAAAAGCTTCTGCAAATGATGAGCCTCTTTTGTTTGCAGTCGGAGACGGAAATCACTCCCTTGCTACTGCACGTACATGTTATCTCAACGAACCCAATGAATTCAACAGATATGCTCTTGTTGAGGTAGTTAACATTCACGACGAGGCCCTCGAATTCGAACCCATATACCGCGTTCTTTTTAATGTCGATACCAATGATTTTATATCAAAGCTAAGTGCAGCATTTCCGCACGGATCAAAAACTATAGAATGGTATACAAAGGAAACAAAAGGTACCGTTTATACAAACGGATTAACCGTTGGTTCTCTACAGCCTTTTATTGATTCTTATATTAAAGACAATCCCGGAGTTATGTGTGATTATATTCACGGAATTGATTCAACACTTTGCCTCTGCAAAGCGGATAACCGTGTTGGTTTGATTTTTGACGGCATGGATAAATCAGAGCTTTTTCCCTTTGTTTGCGAAAAGGGTTCTCTCCCCCGAAAGACATTTTCGATGGGCGAGGCAGAAAGCAAGCGTTATTATTGCGAGGCAAGAAAAATCAAGTAATATATCCTTACAACCAAAAACCACCTTCCAGGTGGTTTTTTAGTTATAATATTGCATTAAATACAGATTTCTTTCTCTTTTTAGGCAAAAGAAGCACTTTAACCCCCTCGAGACTTTCAGAGGTAAGTGAGTTTACACTGATTATATCCTTGCAGGTTGATTTATACATTTTCGCTATTTCCCATAACGTATCACCCTCAGCCGGATAGTATATTATTACGGGACACTTATTATTGTCGTTGGACTTTAAAAAGCATACATTTTCCTTGAACTCATATTCACAGCATTGTGCAATCATAATGTTAAAAAATATTTCTGCATTAATTAATAACTTATCCTTTTCTATATTGCACATGGCTGTTTGCACAGTAACGAAATACTCAGTATATACCTCTGAATCTGTTCCGTCATATTCTCTTTCATATTTGAAGGGTTTAATAACAGAAAAGCAACCGTGCTCCTCTTTCTTGTATACGATATCAAACTTGATATCCCCGGTAACTATCACCTTTTTACCGATTGGATCAACACCGATATTCGTACTTATTACAGTAGCACAACAATCGATAACTTCATCAAACTGTTCTTCAATATCACAGGTTTCGTTAAAACTGAGAGAACCTGAAAAAATGCTGTTAAGCTTTAATGCCGAAACACTTCCTGTTTCACACTTGACGTCATATTCTACAGAATAAACATCTGTTAATACGTCGGTTTTTCTCTCGATATAATAACGACATTTTATACCATAAGTATAGTCAAGCTCTATAAGTCTCATTTCACCGAATGAATTATTTCTGACAGATGCCTTAACATCTGTTACGTATACCTCGCAAATATGAGCGGAGGAATCATTACTGTTTTCAATAACCTCACTGAACGGTGACCTGTCGTAATATTTAACATACTCTCCCTGAGTTGCTTCATACAGGATCTCAGTAACAGTTTCACCTCTCAAAAACAGCTTATCCTCTACTATCTTACGCTCATTTATCTGAACATTAACCTTACAGTAAACTATAGTTGATATTTCCTTTCTGTCCGAAGGCAGTTCTATATCACGGCTAGCATGCTGATTTTGAATGCAGCTTTCCGAAATGGTAAGATAACTACACTCAGAAAGTTTTCTTTCTGTTGTATGCTCTGCTCCCGGCATATCAATGCCTGTATATTCCGTTGATACAGACTCTGTGATGTTATTTTTGCTATACACTACCGCCTTGCATCTGCAATTAAGCTTTCTCGGGCTTACAAGTCTTGCCGTCAAGCCTTCAAGCTTACATTCATGAACGAAGACAAGACAACCATCTGTATTATTGCCGTTGAGCATAAATTCTTCTGAGTATATTAGGTTTCTTATGCTGTCATCCTCACATATTACCAATATTGAATACGTAACCTCTCCTTCAAAGGTTATTGAGTCCCCATTAACATAAACATTATGTAAAACAGCTTTACCGTCACAGCGAATAAGCTTTCGTACGTCAACTATGTAATCCGGTAACGTATATTCATTATTGAAATCCACCGCATCGTGAATAAGTGTTTTGATCGAAACTATACTATTCTCCTGCATATAACTACCCCTTAGTTTTTTATACATATATATGCATCAAAAAAGCTCTCTATGCAGAGAGCTTTTTAATTTATGCTTTATAGCCGTTAGGATTATTTTTTTGCCAGTTCCAGGAGTCGCGGCACATATCCTCAAGCGTATGTTTTGCACTCCAACCAAGATATTTATGAGCTTTTGAAGCATCGGCATAGCACTCAGCAACATCACCGGGACGTCTTGGAGCGATGACATAGGGTACCTTTATATCATTAACCTTTTCAAAAGCCTTTACAATATCAAGTACGCTGTATCCCGTGCCTGTACCAAGGTTAAATATCTCAACACCGGAATTATCAAAAGAATATGTAAGTGCCGCAAGATGTCCGAGAGCCAGATCGACAACATGGATAAAGTCACGAACGCCTGTACCGTCATGAGTGGGGTAATCATTGCCCATTACGTTCAGCTTCTCGAGCTTACCTACTGCAACCTGTGTGATATAAGGAACAAGGTTGTTGGGAATACCGTTGGGATCTTCGCCTATTCTGCCGCTCTTGTGCGCACCGATGGGATTGAAATATCTGAGAAGAACGATAGACATCTCGGGGTTAGCTTTTGCGACGTCGGTAAGGATCTGCTCGTTCATAAGCTTAGTCCAACCATAGGGATTTGTACAGCCTGTAGGCATTGTTTCTACCAACGGAACGGTTTCGGGGATACCGTAAACAGTTGCGGAAGAAGAAAAGACAAGTCTTGTACAGCCGTGTGCTTTCATAACACGAAGAAGCACGAGTGTAGAGTTAATATTGTTGTCATAATACATCTCAGGCTTTGCAACAGATTCGCCAACCGCCTTGTAACCCGCAAAATGAACAACGGCATCAATATTCTGCTCGTCAAAAAGTTTGTTAAGCGCAGCCTCATCGCAAACGTCTATTTCATAAAATACAGGTTTCTTGCCCGTAAGCTCCTCGATGCGGGAAAGTACCTCGGGACTGCTGTTATTGAAATTGTCGGCAATGACAACCTGCCAACCGTCATTAAGCAGTTCAACTGCTGTATGTGAGCCGATATATCCTGCTCCGCCTGTAAGAAGAATTGTTTTGTTTTCCATAATGACCTCCAAATTTAAAACGCCAAGGAGCCCGCAACAGGTATATACACCTCAGCGCCCATAGGCAGTCCTTTTTTATCATAATAAAATTCTTTTAATTCATCAAGAAGATGCTCTGTATATTCCTTTTTCACAAGGATAATTATACATCCGCCAAGTCCGGCACCCGAAAGCTCGGCACCCATAACTCCCTCTACCGATACAGCAAAATCAACAAGCCTGTCTATCGTTTCGGTAGAACAACCGTATCCACCCGGCTGGTTATAAAGCTGAGCATCGAGATCCCCGTTACGGTAATCCTCAACCAGCTTTTTGAGATAGGAATCCGGAACCGAATAATCATAAGGCTTTTTACCTTTTGACACTCTGTCTCCGTCGTGGCTGGTGCTCATAAGTCTTCCGAGAGCTTCATAATCCTTTTCTTCAAGAAGCTCGATACATTTATTCGCACGCAAGCACTCGGTAATACCGTAAAGAAGAGTGCTTCTTATCTCGTATTTTTCCGGTGATACGTGACTTTTCAGTATTCTGTCGATATCATTTTTATATTCAGGCAACTCAGAATAAACCTCATCAACCGTCATATATTCGGGAACAGAAAGCAACATTTCATATATATCAGCATCGTCACAGCCTAAATGCTCGGGATTGATATGCTTGAGATATTTCAGCTTATCGGCATACGCCGGATGTAGCTTTTTGAACATCATAAAGCCGAATTCATAGCAAGCAACCTTTTGGTTGAATTTATCTCTCGCACCCTCGCTTTTCTTGGCTTCAACGAAGCTGTTGGCAATAACAACATTATAGTCAGTCGGAAAGTCGACGCTCTTCCCTATCTTAAATGGACAGAAATCAAGATGAGTGATCATATCACGCTTACCGCATTTCATCGCCGCGTGGTCACCCGCTCCGCCTCTGGAGCCGACAAACCATTCACCCTCGCCGCAAAGATGTATAAAGTCCTTTGCCTTGATGTTAAGATCATTTAAAGCAACCAGTGCCTCTGTGGTAGCAACTACGATACTCGATGATGAGGACAAACCTGCCGCCATAGGTATATTACCGCAAAACAGCATATCCATACCCGCAAAGGAATTATTCCTGTATTCAAGAGCTAATCGCAGCACCGAAGCTTTAACGTAATTCGCCCAGTCCCCCTTGGTCTCCATAACAAGCTTGAGAATCTCGTCGCTCTCAATATAATCTATCCAATTTTCATTGTCTGTGCAGTTTAGTGTTTCATTTATTGAAAAGCTTGCATTTGGAAATTTAGGATCCATATTGGACATATTAACCGTGTCATCATTACGTTTGCCGCATATAAGCAGTGTCTCGCGATCAACACTCATAACGTTGATGCTTCCTCCGCGATGCTCTATATGTCTGCCTAATATATTGACACGTCCGGGGGAACGGGTAATCACAGCCTCGTTGTCTCCGTAACGTTCAATAAAAGTATCAAGCATCGATATAAGAGTAGTACGTCGGTCTTCGATAAGCTTGATCTGATCAGGACCGTAAATACATTCCAAGAACTCCATAACAGACGGTTCTTTTGAAACAAATAGGTCCTTCCAGGATGATGCTTTAAGTATCATATTTACTCCTTTTCGATAGATGCGAAATAATCGCTTACCTCTGCCAACTCGTCCTTGGTTGCAAATGTCAGCATCTCTTCTTTTGCAGAAATCGGAATTATCTTTGCACCGTTCTCTGCTGCCATTATATTGATCGCATCGGTGAGATATATCTCTCCCTGTGCATTATCGTTATCAAGTTTATTTATTGCGGCAATGGTCGCCTTCACGTCACAAAGATAGGTAGCTGTGTTGACATAGTCAGAGGATTCGATATCGAAGTGACTAAAGCGTTCACCTGACAGCGTAGCATAACGATCAAGCTCACCTTTGTGAGTTACGGCGTAATCGATGACCTTGCGCTTTTTCTTTTCGTTTAAGCTGACTCCTTCAAGAGCAGAAATATACGCAGCTTCGTTTTGCTCGGATAATTCAGCTAATTTAAGTATGTATGAGTCGGTCTGCTCGTAGATACCGCAAACCTTATCGCCCTTCATTGCTATTCTTCCACCGCCCTCATTAAAGGCTTTGGGCTGAACGGCAAAAACGTTTTTTGAGCCGGTAGTTTTGTAACATTCAATAAGCTTTGTAATAACATCTGTTGAGATGATCTTATCCCCCATACAGATAAGCGCAGCACCGTTATAACCAAGAGTATCAAGAACATTCAAAGCCATAAGCGCGGCATTTCCGGTACCGTTCTGCTCTGCCTGGTATGCATACGCGATGTTATCGTAACAAGACAGACACTCCATTACCTTATCGGCCTTGTGACCAACAACTACGATAAATTTATCAATTCCCGCCTTACGCATATTATCGATAGTACGCCGTACTGCCGGAATACCGTTAACAGGAAAACAAACTTTATTTGTGCTGTCATCATTCATACGGCTTCCTTTTCCTGCACAAAGGAGCACTGCTACAAAACCGCTCATAGGCTACCTCTCATAAACAACTCTTGTTATTATACAACAATAATATATCCCTGTCAAGTTATTCCTCTATAGCGTATGCCATAGTAGTCATAAGAGCCAGCTCGCGTCTGGACGTATCGAGTCGGGAATACTGAACGATCACAGGTGTGTTTGATTCAAGCAGCAATGCGTAAGGAACATCTCTTTCAAGAAGCTCTCCCTTTGAATCTCTGATCTTATCGAGTCTTATATGATGAGTTCTGCCCGCCTTACAGAAGGATACAACATCATTTTTAGATTCTTTGTCCTCAAAGAACAGGGTCATTTTGATCTCAGCATCAACATCAGACGTGTTTAAAACGCAGACAGCCTCATGGCTGTTCCAGTCATTTAAAGATTTTGAATTAAGATAATTATCGGCAATAAGCCATATCTTTTTACCGTAAGCCTTCATACTATAACCTCACAATCAGTTTATATGTATATTTTACCACAAAAAATTCAAAAAATAAAGAGAAAAATCTAATTATATTTAATGTTTTTCTATAGACAATATCAGCTTTGCGTGATATAATATTATATTATCAATATTGAAGGATTTTAATATGAAAATAGCAAAGTTTATATTGGGAAGTATGCAGACTAACTGCTATTTCATAATCGACGAGCAAACCAAAAGCTGCATAATAGTCGATCCAGCAGATGATATCGACACTATTATGAAAAAGCTCACCGATAAGGAATTGAAGTGTGAAAAGATCATACTTACCCACGGTCATTTCGATCATATGATGGCTCTCGAAGAACTGAGAGAAAAAACAAAAGCGCCCCTTTATATCCACGAGGAAGACAACGAGCTGCTGCTTGACCCTGAAAAAAGTCTTATGTCCTTTTATGCAGGAAACAAAGCTCCATTTAAAAGTGCAGATGTTCTCTTAAAAGACGGGGATGAGATAGATTTTCACGGAAATATAATCAAGGTAATGCATACTCCCGGGCATACCAAGGGTTCGTGCTGTTACCTTGTGGGAGAGCATATGATATGCGGAGATACACTTTTCCGCGGAAGCATCGGAAGATATGATTTCTACGGCGGTGACTACAACACGATACTGTCATCCCTTGAAAAAATAAAGGCTCTTGAAACCGATTACCGCATTTATCCCGGACACGGTCCCTCCAGCCACCTTTCATACGAAAAAGAATATAATATATACATGAGATGAGGATACACACATGGACTACAAAGCATTAAGTGAATTACTTTACCCCAACATCACGACTACCATCGAGGAGATCGAAGCAAGATTTCCTGAAAGAAATCTTCCCGAGGGTGCAAAGGTAACGAGATTTGCTCCCAGCCCCACAGGCTTTGTTCATTTCGGAAGTCTGTTTCCTACTATGGTAGGCGAAAGACTTGCACATCAAAGCGGCGGTGTCTTCTACCTGAGAATAGAGGATACCGATGCAAAGCGTGAAGTCGAGGGCGCCGATATCGACATTATCAATTCTTACGCTTCCTACGGCATTTTCTTCGATGAAGGTATTTCACTCGACGGAGAAAAGGGTGATTACGGCCCCTACCGTCAGTCAAAAAGAGCTGAAATATATCAGACCTACGCAAAAAAGCTGGTAGCTGAAGGTAAGGCATATCCCTGTTTCTGTACAGAAGAAGAGCTTACAGCTATCCGTGAGGAGCAGGAAGCTATAAAGGCGAATCCCGGTTACTACGGAAAATGGGCTAAATACCGCGATTGCGATCTTGAAACCATCAAGGAAAAGTTGGATGCGGGTATGCCGTTCGTTCTAAGATTCCGTTCCGAAGGTTCTATAGAAAACAAGATTAAGTTCACTGACCTTATCAAGGGGGCTATAGAAATCACCGAAAATGATATTGATCACGTTCTCTTAAAAAGTGACGGTATTCCTACCTACCACTTTGCTCACGCGGTAGACGATCACTTAATGAAGACCACGCACGTAGTCAGAGGTGAGGAATGGCTTCCCAGTCTTCCCTTCCACGTTCAGCTTTTCAGAGCTTTGGGCTTCAAGATCCCCAAGTACCTCCACATCTCACAGCTTATGAAAATGGAGGGCGGCTCCAAGAAGAAGCTTTCCAAGAGAGATCTCGGTGCAGGTCTTAGCTTCTACGTTGCAGAGGGATATCCCGCAAAGTCTGTTAAGGAATACGTTATGACTCTGCTTAATTCCAACTTTGAGGAATGGAGAAACGCAAACCCCAAGGCTGACATCAATGACTTCCAGTTCTCGATCAAAAAGATGTCCGCCTCCGGCTCACTCTTTGATTTTGACAAGCTCAATGACGTTAGTAAGAATACGATCGCCCATATGAGTGCAGACGAGGTTTATGACGAGATCGTCAAGTGGGCTAAAGAGTTTGACACAGAGCTTTACGAGCTGTTTACAAAAGACGCTGAATATGCAAAGCGTATTCTCTCTATCGGCAGAGGAACCGCAAAGCCCAGAAAGGATCTTTGCGTCTGGAAGGATGTTAAGCCTTATGTAGGACTTTTCTATGACGAACTGTATCATAAAGAGGCAGAATATCCTGAAGCCTTCGACAAAGAGGATATCAAACAAGCTCTCACAATGTTTGCAGAGGGATATGACAAAAACGATGACGCAAACGAATGGTTTGCTAAAATGAAGGTCATCGCAGATAAGTTAGGCTTCGCTCCCGAGACAAAGCTTTACAAGAAGAATCCCGATGATTATAAGGGCCACGTTGGCGATATCAGTATGTTCGTCCGTATAGCTCTTACAGGCAAAACCAACTCTCCCGATATGTATGAGGTAATGAATATACTGGGCGAGGAAAGATCTATCAACAGAATCAAGAATGCAATTAAGGAGATATAAGACCAATGGAAGAGATCACAACATCAAATTTTATCCACGATATTATCGACAAGGACCTGGCGGAGGGTGTTAACGATACGGTTCATACCCGTTTTCCTCCCGAGCCTAACGGTTATCTCCATATAGGCTCCGCTAAGGCTATATGGATCAACTATTCAACAGCAAAGAAATACGGCGGTCAGTTTAATCTCCGTTATGACGACACCAACCCTTCAAAGGAAGGCGACGAATACGTACAGTCTATCTATGAGGACCTCAAGTGGCTCGGCTGCGAGCCTACAGGCGGTGTGTTTTACGGCTCAGATTACTTTGAAAAGTGTTATGAGTACGCAGTAAAGCTCATTAAGGACGGCAAGGCATTTGTTTGCGACCTCAGTGCCGATGAAATGAGAGAATACAGAGGTACACTTACCGAGCCCGGCAAGGAAAGTCCCTACAGAAACAGAAGCATTGAAGAAAATCTTGACCTCTTTGAACGTATGAAGAACGGTGAATTTGAGGACGGTGCAAGAACGCTCCGTGCAAAAATCGATATGGCTTCTCCCAATATGAATATGCGTGACCCGGCTATCTACCGTATTCTCCACACTGACCACCACAGACAGGGGGACAAGTGGTGTATATATCCCCTCTATGACTTTGCACATCCTATTCAGGATGCTCTTGAGGGTATAACATACTCTCTCTGCTCTCTTGAATTCGAGAACCACAGACCTCTCTACGACTGGGTGCTTGACAACATAGGCGGCTTTGACCCAAGACCTCATCAGTATGAGTTTGCAAGACTGAACGTTACCCATACCGTTATGAGTAAGCGTTACCTCAGAAAGCTCGTTGAAACAAATCTTGTGGACGGTTGGGATGACCCCAGAATGCCCACTATCTGCGGTCTGAGAAGAAGAGGTTATACACCTTCCGCTATATTTGATTTTGTTCGCCGTGCGGGTGTTGCAAAGAACTACAGCCTTCTTGATATGGAGCTGCTTGAGCATTGTGCAAGAGAAGAACTCAATATGACAGCTAAACGCCGTATCGCCGTAATCGATCCCATAAAGGTAGTGGTTACAAACTATCCCGAGGACAAAACAGAATACTTCGAGATTTCCAACAACCCCAACGACGAGACCGCAGGAACAAGACAGGTTCCCTTTACCCGTGAGCTTTATATCGACAGCTCCGACTTTGCCGAGGTTCCTCCGCCCAAGTTCTTCAGACTCAAGCCTGATGGTGAAGTTCGTCTTATGGGTGCATATATCATTAAGCTCGAGGAGATAATCAAAAACGATGACGGCAGCATCAAGGAGCTGAGATGTACCGCTGATATCGAAACAGGCACAAATAAGCCTGACCGTAAGATCAAGGGTACTATCCATTGGTTAAGTGCAAAGTACGCCGAGAATGTAACCGTTATGATGTATGACAAGCTCTTTAACATCGAAAACACAGGCGATATTCCCGAGGACAAGACCTACGACGATTACCTCAATATAAACTCAGTAACCAAATGCGAAAACTGCAAAGTTGAGCCTGCCCTTAAGGACGCTGAAGAGGCAGAGTGTTTCCAGTTTGTACGTAACGGCTACTTTGTAAAGGATACAAAGAACGAAAACACCTTTAATCTGATTGTCGGCTTAAAGGACAGCTTCAAGAAAGGTTAAATATGAACAAGAAGATCGAAACAAAGTGCGTGCAGTCGGGCTACACACCTAAAAACGGTGAGCCCCGTGTACTGCCGATAATTCAGTCCACAACATATAAATATGAGTCAAGCAAGGAGATGGGCGATCTCTTTGATCTGAAGGCAGAGGGTTACTTCTACTCCAGACTCGCTAATCCCACAAATGACGCTGTTGCAGCAAAAATAGCCGACCTCGAGGGCGGTGCGGCAGCAACACTGACCTCCTCGGGTCAGGCTGCTAACTTCTTTGCATTGTTTAATATCGTAAATGCAGGTGACCATATCGTTTCGTCCTCAACCATTTACGGAGGTACCTTTAACCTTATAAATGTGACAATGAAAAAGATGGGTATAGACGCTACCTTCGTTTCTCCCGACTCAAGCTACGAAGAAATTTGTGCAGCAATCAAACCTAATACCAAAGCTGTTTTCGGTGAAACACTGGCAAATCCTTCCCTTGCTGTACTTGATATTGAAACATTTGCTAAGGCTGCTCACGATAACGGACTGCCCCTTATCGTTGATAATACCTTCCCTACTCCCATTAATTGCAGACCTATCGAATACGGTGCGGATATAGTTACACATTCAACAACGAAATATATGGACGGTCATGCATCGGTGGTCGGTGGAGTTGTAGTTGATTCGGGTAAGTTCGATTGGGCTAAATATCCCGAAAGGTTCGCTTGTCTGGTTAAGCCTGACGAGTCCTATCACGGTGTAAGCTATACCAAGCAGTTCGGAAACGTTGCATATATGACAAAGCTTACGGTTCAGCTTATGCGTGACCTTGGATCTATCCCTCCTGCAATAACATCATTTATGCTTAATCTCGGTCTTGAATCTCTGCACTTGAGAGTACAGCGTCATTGTGAAAACGCAAGAAAGATCGCCGAATATCTCACAACAAACTCAAAGGTTACCTGGGTAAATTACCCCGACCTTGAAGATAATAAATACAACAAGCTTGCTAAAAAATATCTTCCTAACGGCTCCAGTGGCGTAATATCCTTCGGTGTTGCAGGCGGAAGAGAGGCTGCTACAAAGTTTATGGACTCACTTAAGCTCGCGGCAGTTGTTACTCACGTTGCAGATGCAAGAACCTGCTGTCTGCATCCCGCAAGTACAACCCACAGACAGATGAGCGATGAACAGCTCATAGAGTCAGGTACAACACCGGACCTTATCAGACTTTCCGTAGGTATCGAAAACGCTGATGATATCATAGAGGATATTGCACAGGCACTTGAAAATTTATGAGGTGAATTATGAAGAAAACAGTTTTAAGAGAATACGCAAAGCTTATAGCCACAGTAGGCGCAAACGTACAGAAGGGCCAGGACGTAATCGTTATGGCTGAGCTTGACCAACCGGAATTTGTAGAAATGGTAGTTGACCAGTGTTACAAGGCAGGTGCTCGAAAGGTTGAGGTTCAGTGGACACACCAGCCCCTTACCAAGATCAATGTAAGACACAAGTCTCTCAAAACTCTTTCCACACTTGAGGAATGGGAGGTTGAAAAGCTCAGATACAGAACAAAGGTGCTTCCTTGTATGATCTACCTGCTTTCAGAGGATCCTGACGGACTCAACGGTATCAATCAGGCAAAGATGTCCAAAGCTACACAGGCAAAATATAAGATCATCAAGCCTTTCAGAGATGAAATGGACAACAAGTATCAGTGGACAATCGCCGCTGTTCCCGGTGTTAAGTGGGCAAAGAAGATGTTCCCGAACCTTTCAAAGCATCAGGCTGTTGAAAAGCTGTGGGAGGCTATCCTATACACATCCCGAGCAGACTCTAACCCCATTGAAAACTGGAAGGAGCATAACAAGGATCTCCATGACAGATGTCAGTATCTGAACTCTCTCGGCATCGAAAAGCTTCACTATACATCCTCCAACGGAACAGACCTTACGGTTGGTATGATCCCCGAAGCACAGTTCTTGGGCGGTGGTGAAGAATCATTGCAGGGAATTTATTTCAACGCAAATATTCCTACAGAGGAGTGCTTTATCTCTCCCAAGAAGGGTGAAGCAGAGGGTATCGTATATTCCACCAAGCCTCTTTCCTACAGAGGTGAGGTCATTGAGAACTTTTTTATTGAGTTCAAGGAAGGTAAGGCTGTTAAATGGGGTGCAGAGCGCAACGAGGACCTTCTCTCCGAAATGCTCAATATGGACGAGGGTGCCGCTTATCTTGGTGAATGTGCACTCGTTCCCTTTGATTCTCCTATCAACAATTCAGGACTTACATTCTATAACACACTCTTTGATGAAAACGCTTGCTGCCACTTAGCTATGGGCAGAGGCTTCACAAATACTATCAGAGAATATGAAAAGTACAATCTTGAACAGTTTGCCCAGCTCGGCGTAAACGATTCTATGATCCATGAGGACTTTATGATCGGTTCAGAGGATCTCAGCATTGAAGCTATCTGCGCTGACGGTAAGAAGGTTCAGATATTCAAGGACGGCAACTGGGCGTTCTAAGGAGGAAATTATGTTTAAAAAATCCGCTCCCTTTATAGCAATCGTAATCACACTTATATGCATACTTTCCTGTACGGTAAGCGCTGCGCATCCCTTTACCGATGTAAAGGCTGATTACTGGTACAATGAAGCGGTCGATTATTGCTATAATAACGATTTTGTTGACGGTATGACCGAGACAACATACGGTCCCACAACAACCGTCAACCGTGCAATGGTTGTTACTATCCTTGCAAATATGGCAGAATATTATTCTGATGCATATGACGGCAATACCTCGTTCCCTGATGTTAAAACAAACCATTGGTTTGCAAAGACAATTCACTGGGCTTATGAAAACGGTGTTGCAAACGGCAAGGGCGAAAAGTTCGAGCCTCTTACTGCGGTTACACGCCAGGAGCTCGCAATGTTCCTTCAGAATTATGCTAAGTTTACCGGAAGCATTGTTACACCGAAAAACGATAATGCCGTAGATGTGTTCAGCGATAATTCCAAAATAGCAAGCTGGGCAAAAGACTCTATGAACTGGGCTGTTGAAAACGGTATTATCTCCGGTAACGCAAACGGCACTCTTAATCCCCGCGGCACCGCTACAAGAGCAGAGCTTGCGGTAATGATAATGAACTTTGATAAGAAGTTTAATCAGTTTGCTGAAGATATTACCGTTTCTGCAGCATTCACGGACGATATGCTTCTCCAGAGAGACGAAAAATGCTCTGTATGGGGATTTGCCGACAAAACACAGAACGGCAGGATCGTCAAGGTTGAAATCGACGGCCACGTAGCTATAGCTCGTGTTGAAAACGGAGAGTGGAAGGCTACCTTCTCTGAAACCTTCCCTGCAAACGGTGAAGGAACCTCACTCTGGGTAATCGACGGTATTGAGGAAAGAGAATATAAAAATATTCTTTTCGGCGATATGTATTACATATTCGGTCAGTCCAATGCGTATTACAGCCTCGCTGAGCTTGTAATCGACCTGAATTATAAGGGACTTCGCAATACTCTTAAAGTGGATTATGACGACAACAGAGATATACGCTTCTTCCGTGTATCAAATACAGATTATAATTTCACAGGCGAGGATGCCCGCGGCACTGATAAGCTTTTTAAGGACGTATACCACGGCGAATCCTGGCAAAAGCCCTCTTATATCGGTAAACAGATGGAAGCCTACGAAAGCTTCACGCCTCCAACACAAAACGGGTTTGACCGTAACGCTGTAAGCGCGGAGGTCTTCTCAGCTCTCGGATATCTCTTTGCATACAATATGTCAAATGAGACTGATGTTCCGATAGGCGTTATCGAGATCGACGCTTCAGGTCATCCCCTTATCTCCTTTGCTCCAAACGAACTTGCCGAGAAGTGGGGACACGAAAGCTACGACCCTGCAACCGGTACATATTACTACCAGTGTAACGGTCTTATTGCAGACTGGCTGAAAACAAGATTTGCATACAATCAGCAGCTCTACCCTCTTATCAACTTCTCTACTGCAGGTATTCTGTGGTATCAAGGCGAAAGCGACTGGATCAACTGCCGTGAGATCGTGGGGGCTGAATATAAGAACACCTTCACTAATCAGTTTGCTGAGCTGATGACATATTTCCGTGAGCATATGGGTAACGATGATTTCCCCGTATATATTATGGAGTATCCCTCCTGCTTTGAGGGAACATATAACGGCGAAGCTCTTTCGTATTTTGATTTCGGTTCAGTAAGAGCCGAGCTTGGCACGATACCTCAGGTACTCGACAACTCGTATATCGTTTCCTCCTCCGATTATTTTACCGATAATACCTGGCTCAATAACATCCATCCCTATATCAAGCATTGGCAGGCAGAACGTCTGACAAACATCACACTCTCTACCGGTAATTATAATATAGAAGGATATGACATAAACTACACATCAGGACCTGTGCTTAAGGAATCCTACTACCTTGATGACAATAATGTTGAGCTTAATTTCAACTATGTTGGCGACGGACTCAAGGTTTGTGACGAGGCAGGAGAAGATATCATCCTTGGTATGGAGTTGCTTGTTAACGGTATATGGATCTCATATAATGATGCCAAGATAATTGACGAAGATACAGTGCTTGTAACCTATAACGAAGGCAAAATCGACGGTATAAGATACAACCGTACACCCTGGGCTATGTTTATGGTCTCTGTAACCTTAGGTAACTCCGAAAATATACCCTGTGTTGCCTTTATAGATTTCCGTCACGATAACAAGAAGCCCACGGATCCTGTAGGTCCTGTTAATCCCGATAAGAACCTTTCCTCTAACTTTACCGTTTCGTCTGCATTTTCGGATGATATGGTATTGCAGAAGGATCAGCCTTGCTCTGTATGGGGTTGGGCGCCCGACTCTGAAAACGGAAAGTTTATAAAGGTTACCATAAGCGGCAAAACCGCTTATGCACAGATCAAAAAGGGTGAGTGGAAGGCCACATTTTCCGAAAACTTTCCTGAAAACAAAAGGGGCACCGGGATATATATTAACGACAGAGAGTACGTTAAAAGAGTGCTTTTCGGTGATGTATATTATGTTATAGGTCAGTCAAATGTTCACTACAGCCTTCTTGAGATGAAGATAGACTCCATCACCAAGAGATTTGAAGACGATGTAGTATTTGACTTTGACGATGAAAGAGACATCAGATTCTTCAGAAACTCCAGCACATATCATATGACCAATACAGGAGACCGTGCACAAGGCACGACCACCCTATATAAGGATGCAGAGGTACCTAAAGGATGGCAGAAGCCTTCTGATGTTAAAATCGACTATGACGTCAACTATCCTGAAGATATAAATAACTTTCCCAGAGCAGTTGCAAGCTCTGAGGTGTTCTCTGCCCTCGGTTACCTTTTTGCATACAATATGTCAGAAGTAACTGACACGCCAATAGGTGTTATTGAAATAGATGCTTCAGGTTTTCCTCTTATCGCGTTTGCTCCCAATGAGCTTGCAGAAAAATGGGGTACAGAAGCTTATAATGAAGCTACCGGTCAGTATTTCTACTATCTCAAGGGTGTAAACATGGAGGGGTATGCAACGGGAGACCTCGCAAACCCCACAATGTATACAAGATTTGCTTATAATCAGCAGATCTATCCTCTCATAAACTTCTCTACCGCAGGCATTCTCTGGTATCAGGGCGAAAGCGACTGGGCAAGCACAAGAGAGACACTTCTTGACTCCTCCAAGGGTACTTTCCAGACTCAGTTTGCTGAGCTTATGACTTATTTCCGTAATAATATGGGCAACAGTGATTTTCCTGTTTATATTATGGAGTTCCCCTCCTGTTTTCCGAGCTACAACCCCAATAAGATACAGCACTATATTCCAACAGGTGCAGTACGCACCGAGGTAGGTATTGTTCCTCAGATTCTTGAGAACTCCTACGTGGTTGCTTCCTCCGACTTCTTTATTGACGTAAACTGGGAAAACAACATTCATCCCTATATCAAGCATCTTCAGGCTGCACGTCTTGCAAATATGGTACTGTCTGTAGGTTATGACATCGAGGGTTATGATATAAATTATACCTCCGGTCCCGTACTTAAAGATGTAGATTACGTAAATGATAACAAGATTGAGATCAATTTCAATTACGTTGCAGACGGATTAAGATCCTTTGACGATTCGGGTGATGATATCATCTACGGTCTTGAGATTCTTATTGACGGTCAGTGGATAGAATACCTTGACGCTGTTATAACAGATGAGGATACCGTAACCGTTGAGTACGACGGCGGTGTAATCGAAGGCGTACGTTATAACAGAAATACCGAGGCTATGTTCTACGCACAGGTTACTCTCGGAAGTTATAACGAAACCGCCGGCTATGCTATTCCGGCTGTTGCTTTTGTAGATTACAAAAACTGAATTTTAATAATAAACGGCTCATTTGAGCCGTTTATTTATTGCCAATACTTACTTGCATAACAATATAAGTCCTATGTCAATACTTTTAATAGTATTAACGGAGGACTTTTATATGTACTATAATAAAGTAGAACTATGCGGAGTCAACACCGCTGAATTAAAGATTTTAACCGATGATGAAAAAAAGGAGCTGTTGATTAAAGCAAGAAACGGAGATTCTTATGCAAGGCAGGATCTAATTAACGGAAATCTAAGGCTTGTATTAAGTATTATACAAAGATTTACTAACAGAGGTGAAAACGCTGACGATCTCTTTCAAATCGGTTGCGTGGGATTAATCAAGGCTGTCGATAATTTCAATACAGAGCTTGACGTAAAATTCAGCACCTATGCAGTACCGATGATAATTGGCGAGGTGCGAAGGTATCTTAGAGATAATAATATGATCAGAGTAAGTCGGTCTGTCAGGGATCTCGCATACCACGCACTCTCTGCTAAGGAAAAGCTCTCGAAAAAAATGAACAGGGATCCGTTAATTGCGGAGATCACAGAATATCTGAATAAAGCTGATATTGAGTGCAACTGTGACAAGGTAACAGCTGCACTTGAAGCAATAGTAGATCCTGTTTCCCTCTACGAACCTGTATATAACGACCAAGGAAGCGGAGACTCTCTTTTTGTTCTTGATCAGATAAGCGACACGTCCTCAAGCGATGAAATATGGCTTGAAAGTATTGCATTATCCGAAGCGATAAAAAAGCTAAGTGATCGAGAAAAATCAATAATCTCAATGAGATTTTTCGAAGGTAAAACACAGATGGAGATAGCTGAAGAAATTGGTATATCACAAGCACAGGTATCAAGAGTAGAAAAAGGTGCTATTGAACAAATGAGAAGGGATTTTTAAAGGGCGGATAACTCCGCCCTTTTAGTTATTATAGCCTATTATCTTAATAAGCCTGAACTCTGTATATCCATACAAACTCATCGGACAATCAATCTGATCTGTTGTATTTGAGTTCACAAGATAGTCAACAACATTACCATCATTATCGTATATAACCTTTGTAATTATAACCGAATGCACACCTACACCGTCAGAAACATATTGAATTATGTCACCAGGTCTGCCACTATACAAATTTCCTTCAACATCACACACAAGTCCAAATCCTGTGTTTTCTTTGCAGTAATCATAAAAGTATTCACATGCCGTCCAGCTTGAAGATCTGCCATATCGTCCGCCCATATTATTTAATCCGTCTCCATACCATTTCCATTGCTTGCCGCTGATATCCATAGGGATTCCTCCCGCCAGAAGACACTGAGAGGTGTAATTGTTACAGTTACCGCCGTATTCATCGTATATTGAAAATTCCGGATTCCTTTTATACTCAACTTGTCCTACCCATTCGTATGAATATCTAAGAGCTTCACTGACGTTATATGTGTTTGAAGCTGTAAGTGTTGAATTAAATTTATTTGGATCCGAATTATATTCATCTCTTTGTTCTGTTGCACTTTTAAGCTCATTTGTAACATTGTGAACAAGCCTTGTTTTCAGATCCTCAAGAGTATTTCTTATCTGTACGGGGGTAAGGTTAGCTAATGTCAGCTTTTTACCACGTAAATAATCATCATACTTTTGTGTTATAAGCTCATACACTCCGCTGATTTCACTGTGCTTGACAATATAATATTTTCCTTCGATCTCCTTCAATATGAAATGATGCTCAACGTCACTGGTATAAGATATTGAATCCGGCACAAAATTATATTTCATACTATTATTCTGAGAAAGATATACGTCAAGACCGTCAGGTGTTTCGGTTACTGATCTGTAAGTAACACCAACTGTGGCTGAACCGTATCCAAGATCTATAGCCATATCACGGCGTATCTGATTCTGATACGCTACCATTGTATTGATGATGCCGCGTTCATACTCTGTATCAAAATAATATATATCATCAAAGGAAACATCGGTAAAATCTCCAAAAGCAGAAAAATACCTTACAAAATATTCTTTGATAACCTCATTCATACCATCATTAATACCCAACTCGACATAGTCATTATGGTTTATGAATTCAACAAACACATCCTCTTTAACGGCTTCCTGAAGTTGAATTTCAGCTGTTTGAACAGGATTTCCATAGGACTCTTCTTTTGAAGCACAGGATAAAAGTGATGCAAGTGTTATTAATAATATAAAAACAAATCTTTTCATAATACTCTCCGCTATCGTTATGCTTATATGTTACCTGTTTTTATTTATCTTGTCAACTGTAAATCATTGACTAAAACTAAGAAATATGTTAAAATTAAATAACTATAAACCAAGGATGGAAATCTTATGAAAAAGTTTATCGAAGATATCAAAAATAACAGCTATGAGTACGGTTCTATCCCTTTCTGGAGCTGGAATGACAGGCTGAATAAAGAGGATCTGATAAGACAGATCCACGATATGAAGCGTATCGGAATGAAAGGCTTCTTTATGCATGCAAGGAGCGGACTTGAGACCGAATACTTAAGCGACGAATGGTACGACTGTATCAACGCTTGCATTGAGGAAGCAAAAAAGCTGGATATGGAAGCCTGGGCATATGACGAGAACGGCTGGCCCAGCGGCTTTGCCGGCGGAAAGCTTCTGACCTGTGATGAAAACTATGCCCATTGGCTTGATTATCAGATCCTTGAGCATTTCGACCCTGAGGCTCTTGCTGTGTATGCGCTCGAAAATAACAAATGCACAAGAGTGAAGGCAGAGTGCGGTGTAAAGGAATATCATACTATTTACCGACGTGCTGATTCTTCTTATGTTGATACGATGAACCCACGTATAACCAAAGAATTTATCGAGGCGACCCACGAGGATTACAAAAAACGCTGTGGCGACGAGTTCGGCGGTGCTATGCCCGGCTTCTTCACGGACGAGCCTCAGTATTACCGTTGGCACACCGTATGGTCTGATATGATGTACACCGAGTTTGAGCCCCGTTACGGATATGACGTGCTTGACGGGCTGCTGGCTCTCTTTGTTGATTATGAAGGCTCGGAGGAGTTCAGATTTGATTATTACAAGCTTTGTAATGAGCTTTTCACCGAAAACTTCATCAAAATTATTTATGAATGGTGCGAAGAAAACGGAGTACAGATAACAGGTCACGCAATAGAGGAAAAATTCCTTGCAGGTCAGATGTGGTGCTGCGGCGGTATTATGCCCTTCTATGAATATATGACCATTCCCGGTGTAGATTATCTCGGAAAGATAACAGGTAACGATATTTCCCACAAGCAGGTTGGTTCTGTTGCAGCTCAGCTCGGCAAAAAAAAGGTTATGTCCGAGATGTTTGCCTGCTGCGGCTGGGACATTACCCCTATGAGACTTAAGCAGGTTGCAGAGCATCAGTATTACGGCGGCGTCAACTTTATGTGTCAGCACCTATATCCGTTGTCGCTGAGAGGTCAGCGTAAGCGTGATTACCCTGCCTTCTACTCTGAGCATTCGACCTGGCATTCTGCGCTGAAGGAATTTAACGAATACTTTAATAATCTTGGATATACTCTCTCGAGAGGTGAAGAAAAAGCTGATATATTGGTCCTTCATCCTATCCGCTCGGCATATATGTCATATTTCCGTGATAAAACTACCAAGGATATGGAAGCTCTCGAGATCAATTTTGCGGACTGCACTAACTGTCTGTCACAAAATCAGCTTCTTTATCATTACGGCGATGAAACGCTTATGGCAAAATACGGCAGAGTCGAGGGCAACAAGATAATCATAGGCAACTGCACATATGACAAGGTCGTTCTTCCCCTGACACAGACTCTTGACGAGTCTACTGCAGAGCTTCTTCGGGTTTATCTTGCAAACGGCGGAAAGCTGGCACTTTACGGTGATACTCTTCCCACGCATATCGAGGGCAGAAAGGCTGATATGAGCTGGCTTAAGCCTAACTGCACTATCGCTGATTACCGTAACCAAAACGAGATAAATGTCAGCTATAACGGTTCAGAAGCGCTCAATATCAGAGTACAGAGCCGCCGTGTCGATGGCAAGCGCCTTTACTATATACTCAATCTCTCTCATAAAGAAGAATATAAAAATGTTAAATTCGATATCAAGGGAGTTGACTGTATGTCTGTCATTGATATGCAGACCCTTGAGGCTACGGGTATCAACGCCGAAAAGACCGAAGACGGTATCAGCTTTACTCTTGATTTTGAAAAGGTACAGTCATATATCCTTTATGAAAGTGAAAATGAGTGTAAACCGATAAAAGATATTACACCTGCTAGGCATACCCCCTTCAAGGTTGCTGAAAAAATTGAAAACTCCTTTACCCTTGACTATGCACGTATATCCTACGATGGCAAGGAATACACAGACCTTCGTCCGATAATTCGTATAAAGGATAATCTTCTCTATGAACGCTACGAGGGCAAGCTGTGGGTAAAATATGAATTTGATTTAAAATCGATTCCCTCCGATATGTCCTGCGCTATCGAAAGATTGGCATCTCAGAAAGTCTATATAAACGGCACGGAGATAGCTTTAGGTGATGACTGGTGGCTTGACAGACATATTGCTGCTGTGAATATAACCAAGCTTCTCAAAGAGGGCATCAATGAAGTCGTATGTGAAATAGATTATTTCCAGAGAGACTATGTATACTACGTTCTCTACGGCGGTGTTTCCGAGTCTCTGCGTAACTGTCTCTGCTTTGACACTGAGATCGAATCAATATACCTCTTCGGTGACTTTGAGGTAAATACCGAAGCAGATAAGTTTACATACCATCCCCACGATTATATCGCTTATACAGGCGGTTTCTCTATCAGGAAGTCTGAGAATTCCATAGACCTTGCCAACATAACCGAAAGCGGATACCCATTCCTTACCGGAAGCATTATGCTGGAGGCTGAATATACGGGCGGAGGAAAAGAACTGTATCTTGACGGTTCGTTTGTATGTGCTGATATATATATCAACGGAACACTCACCAATAAGCTTCTTTTTAATCAACATTGTTCACTTGAAAATATCAAGGTTGGCGACAAGATAGGCGTAAGACTTTATACCTCAAACTATAATCTGCTTGGTGTACATCACCACAAGGACATTGAGGTTGTCGCTGCTCCCGATACCTTCTCACTTGAGAAAAAATGGGACGGTGATAAATGCGATCTCTTCACCGACAGATATGCACTTAAAAAATTCGGAATTATCAATAAGGAATAATATGAATCATTATTTAGCTTCAGCCATTACATCCATAATAGATGCTAAAGGCGAAAACGTAATCGACAACAAAGAAGTCTTTATGAATATCTTCACAGCCAGCACCAAGGGCTGTGAGGATGTTTGTCCAGCCATAGAGCTTGCATTGTCAAGCGGTGCTGTAATGATAATAGCACAGGCAAAAAACGATGATGACGAAGGACAGACCAACGCCTCAAGAATAGCAATAGAAATTCTTATTGCCGAGGGTATAGACAAGGATGTTGCGATAGATGTCGTAACGGCATTTTGTGTTGCGTTCGGCTACGGCTTTGGTAAAGAAAAGACCGAAGCGCAGCTTATCGAGGATGCCAAAGCTCACGTTTCACGTAAGGAATACGATCCTGCAGTAAAGCTCCTTGAAGGCTTATGTGAGAAAAAATCAGCTAAGGCCTGTTATCTTCTCGGAGTTATGTATCACAACGGTCTTGGGGTCCCGCAGTCATATAAAAAAGCGATGAATTATCTCGAAAGATCTGCAACTGCAGAATCCTATGCAATGCTTGCTTCTATGTATGCAGATGGTAGGGGCGCAACAAAAAACATAACTAAAGCAATCGAGCTGTGGACTCTCTCTGCTGATATGGGCAATGCCGCAAGTGAATATAATCTTGCAATGCTGTATATGAGAGGTATAGGCTGTAAGAAGGATATCGACAGAGCAGTTAACTATATCAAATCAGCCGCCGCAAAAGGTCTTGCTCCTGCGGTGAAGGCTCTGTCAACCTTACCAAAAGAATATACCGAAAAAACAGAGGCTGAAATCACAGAGCTTGAAAGCCTTGCAGATAACGGGGACGTTAAAGCTATATACACCCTTGCCAACTGTTATTTCAAAGGTAACGGTGTTCCACAGAGTAAAACAAAAGCTGTTGATCTGTATACAGAGGCGGCGAAGCTGGGTCATCTTCCCTCTCAGCTTGTTCTTATTACCCGTTATACAATGGATAAGGATATTCCAAGTGCTTGGAGCGTAGCTGAATACTGGTACGATAAAGCCTGTGCAAATAAGGCTAAATTAAGCGCAATACATACAGAGCTTGTTCGGGGCGAGGAATTATACCACTCTATACCGAAAAATGCAAAAAACAAGCGCGAACGCTACGAGGAAGCAGGTAAGCTTGGATATATATCAGCTTATACAGCTATCGCAAAGATGTACAGGGGCGGCGAAAAGGCTCTTCCCTGGCTTACTCTTGCTGCAGATGCAGGAGATATCGAAGCACTTGAGCTTATACTTAAACGTGATGATGTCGATCACGGTAAATATGAGCGTATATATGAATACGTAAATGAACTTATGAAAAGATGCGGCAATTGATTTGCTGCATTTTTTCTTTTATAACACCTTAATAAAATCTTAAGTAATTTGATACTATTTTCTTAATCATAAATTTTTTATAATTATATTGACAAATCGGAAACCTCTTGTTATAATAAGTGTACTATCATACATAGTACACTTAAGGAGGTAATAATGTTTTCTATTGATGTCTTTTCAAGAGTTGCGGTCTACGAGCAGATAATCAAACAGGCAGAGGACTACGTATCAAGCGGTTTACTTAAAGCCGGAGACAAGATACCGTCCGTGCGCAATCTGTCTGTTTCCCTGTCAGTAAATCCAAATACGATCCAAAAGGCATATTCCGAGCTTGATCTGAGAGGAATAGTATTCTCTGTTCCGGGCAAGGGCTGTTTTATAACAGAAAACGCAAAGGAAATCGTAAATCAAAACAAACGCAAAAGACTTGACGAGCTTTCCTCTTTGATAAAGGAACTTAAAATTGCAGGTACCTGTAAAGAGGATATATTAAGTCTTATCAACTCTATTTATAAGGATTAAGGAGGTAAATAATGATAGTATCAAAAAATGCAGTTAAAAAGTTTGATACATTCACAGCCATAGACAATCTGAGCTGCACCATCCCCGACGGTTGTATATACGGTATGGTAGGTTCAAACGGTGCCGGTAAATCAACCTTTCTGCGTATGATATCAGGTGTATACAGACCTGATTCGGGCGAAGTAACTATAGATGATGAGAGCATATGGGAAAATCCCGCAGCTAAATGTCAGATCGCTTTCATACCTGATGACGTGTATTATCTCGCCAATTCAAATATGAATCGAATGGCCGATCTCTACAGTACGGTTTATCCGAGTTTTGATTATAATACATTTAAGTATCTTACAAACACTTTCAATCTGGATCCCAAGAAAAATCTCAACTCCTTCTCCAAGGGTATGCGCCGTCAAGCATCTACTATACTTGCTCTTGCCGCAAGAACAAAGTATATATTCTTTGACGAGACATTTGACGGACTTGATCCCGTTATGAGAAACCTCGTAAAGAAGCTTATATGCAACGATGTTGTTGAACGCAAGGCAACCGCCATCATAACATCTCATTCCTTACGTGAACTTGAGGACACCTGTGACCAGCTTGCATTGCTGCACAAAGGCGGCCTTGTACTTGAAAGTGATATCGGAAATCTAAAGACAAAGCAATTTAAGGTACAGATAGCCTTTTCGGATGAATATGATAAATCCAAGTTTGACGGTATAGATATAGTATCATTCCATAAGTCCGGAAGTGTGACAAATATGATCATCAAGGGTGAACGAGAGGAGACGGTAACAAAGCTCTCAATGATGCAGCCCCTCATTCTGGACGTACTCCCTCTCTCACTTGAGGAGATATTTACATATGAAATGGAAGCATTGGGTTATTCGTTTGAAGGCTTGTTTGAGGAGGTGTGATCAAAATGAAGAAAAGAATATTTTCATTAAAGCTTTATCTTGAAGGGCTGAGGCAAACCAAACTGGTAGGTATTGTGTCATTTATAATACTTACGATTCAAGCGATCGCCATACCCGTCGGAAACGCTATAGATAAGATATCATATGATTATTCCGGCGGCGCAAGAGGTGTTGATTTTATTGAATTGAATCCGATGCTCTATGCTGTGATATATATTGTTGCACCTCTGTTGGCACTCAGCCTGTTCAACTTTTTGAACAAACGGAAGTCATCCGATTTTTACCACTCAATAGCAGATACACGTATATGCCTTTTCTTAAGTTATTATGCTGCTATATGTACCTGGATCATTGGTATATGTACCCTCACAACTCTTATCGGTGTTATCACTAACAGCATATTCCCTCAGTTTTTTACTCTTAACTCGGTCAATATTTGGCTCACAACACTGAATATTCTTGCCGCATCCCTTTACAGCGGTGCTGCCGTTACCCTTGCTATGACCTTAACAGGCACGCTTGTTACAAATATAGCCGTCTCGGGACTTATACTTATACTCCCTGATTATCTGACCTTTATGTTCAAAGAGATGGTTATGTCAAACATTCCTATAGCCCCCCGTAACGGTAGCTTTGGTGATGCACTGCCGGTAGGATTCAATTTTCTGTCGGTTGACTTTGAGATCAGCTTTACCAACATAAGTAATGCGATCTACACTATCGTACTTACTCTCATTATTGCAGCAATAGCTCTTGTGATCTTCAAATTCCGTAAGAGTGAGAGTGCAGGCTATCCCGCCCTCAACAAGTATCTTCAGGCAGCGATCCGTATTACGTTCTGTATGGTAGTATGTATATTCGCCTGTGGAGGTATATTTGTTCTGTCCACAGGTTTGGAGACATTCGGCGGCCCTGATATATTTGCTCTTGTAATGATATATATAGCAGCTCTTATCGTATATTTTCTGTACGAGATCATTACAACAAGGAAATTTAAGACCGCTTTCAGAACAATCCCTGCACTTCTTATCGTAGTCGTACTGAACGTAGCTTGTGTATTAGGTATGTCTTCGATGTACAATTCTTATCTTGACTTTGAACCTACCGCATCTGAGATAGAGTATATAACCGTGGATCAAAGTGATGAATACGTATACGATATTTCATCTTATCTTGAGATGAAATGCTCTAAGATAAAACTTAAGGATGACAATATCAAGGAGATTATCTCGGGTGTATTGAGTGAGAATATTAAGAAAATACATAGCGACAGATTCTATGAAAACTTCAGCTCAAGAATTACCGTAACGATATGCGTTGACGGTATCGAACACCAGAGATATCTTATCTTGAGCGAGGAAAACCTCAATACGATTCTCAGCGGTCTCAAGGATAGCAACGAATATAAGGAAACATTTTGTACGCTTCCCGATGCAAGCTCGGTATCTATCGACACGTACGATATGAGTAAATCTATATCCGACTCCGAAGCCGAGCGTATGTACAGCCTTATGAGAAAAGAGGTAGCTGAGCTAAGCTTTGAGGATTGGTATATGTTGGCATACGGAAACACAACAAGCAACGCCATGAGCGATTTCAACGTAACTATAATCGACGGCGCAAAGACCTATGATTTCTATATCCCCATCTACACCGTTTTCGATGAAACCGCAAATGAGTTTGTTAAACTGACATATGACAAAGCAACAACGGACAAAGTTGTCGAACTACTCAAGAATCCGGACGAACTCGAAGAAATTAGTATCAGTTTCTTCAACGCAACGGATTTGTATGATTACTATTATTACCTTGAAGATGATGACAAGGACTTTGACAGATTAAATAAGATCATAGAATATCTTGTTCCCTGCGACAGTATAGGTCCTGATGATATATACTGCAGAGTCAACGTGTACGACGAATATAGCATGAAATACGAAGAAAATGCGAAATATAACGAATTTGAGGTGGAGAACTATTCGGTATTCTTTAAGTTCACAGGCGATCCTAAGGACTTTATCGATGAATATTAAAAATGAAGCGGAAATTCCGCTTCATTTTTTTAATATATTATATGCTTTAAGTATACAAAGCTGAGTTTTGGCATCATCAAATTCATTTGCCATAACCTTTTCATATGCTTCTTCAAGAGGCATCGTAAACACCTCGAGAAATTCATCTTCATCGAGATTCATTTCAGACTTTGTAAGTTCTGTCGCAAGGTACATAGTAACACGTTCTTCCAACAACGCCGGAGAACCGTAGAACTCACCTATATATTGCATCTTTCCCGCAACGTATCCGGTTTCTTCTTTTAGTTCACGTGCGGCTGCTGCTAATCTGTCTTCGCCGGGCTCCAGCTTTCCGGCAGGAATCTCGGTCAGAACCTTACCGATTGCATATCTGTACTGCTTTTCAAGTACGACCTGTCCGTCATCCGTTATCGGAATTACACATACTGCTCCGTTGTGCTTTATATATTCACGGGTGGATGTATTACCGTTAGGGAGCTCAACTGTATCCTTGCGTACGTGGAGAACCACACCGTCGAATATCTCCTCACCGCTTATCTTCTTTTCTGATAGTTCCATTATTTAATACCTCTGTAATTATTTTTCGGCTGATACCGAGACCGATAATATTAAGCCCCTCATCACCGCTGCACTTGTAAACTTCTATATGACCTTCTACAGCATTAACTAAAAATCCGTTCCAAAACCCCTTAACACGTAAGATACGACCTGCCTCCGATGTGGCAAAAAGCGTTTCGATCCGCTTTTTAATATCATCACAAGGTGATGGTTTTACAAGTGTAGACAAATACTCTGCAGTATGTGTTGTCTCTGCTGTAAGATCTGTTTTTTTATAACCGCATTTGTAAAGTGTCTGCATATCATTATATCTGACGACATTTGAACTTACACCTATAAGCTTGTTTAAAGTGGGTATATATCTGTCGTCATCATCCATCGAAAACACTATCGCTCCGGATGAAACGACCTGACGGTGCAGCATATCAAGAGATAAAGAATCAAGAACGTTAAGCTTGGTTGGATCAACAACACAAATTACGTTACCAATCTCGCATTTACCATTGAGAGATTCGCTTGACATAACTGTATAAAACTGAGATATATCATATACACCCGAAGGTTCCACAATAACACGATCCACCTTGTCAGCAAAGGACATAAGCATATCGTGAAAACCAACCTTTAAGGTACAGCAAATGCATCCGCCGTACAGCTCGTCAGTAGTAATACCGTCCGCCTCGAGTATCATTGAATCTATACCCTTGTTTCCGTATTCGTTTTCAATGACAACATAGCTCTCGCCGATAGAATTTAGATATTGGGCATATTTTCTTATAAAAGTAGTCTTACCGGCTCCAAGGAAGCCGGTAATAAGATCAATATTTGCCATATGTCTTTGCTATCTCAACCATAAGCTTTGCTCTGTCAAAGCTTGCGTTTGCGGGATATTCACATCCTGTCGCAAGAATAAAACCACCGTTTGCCTTCATATCGTCAATGTTAGATTTACACTCTGCGATCCATTCTTCATCTGTACCGATAGCAGCAGATGCAGGAGTAACGGCACCGATAAGAGTAAGCTTGTCGCCGTATTTTTCCTTACATTCCTTGAAGGTCTTACAACCCTTGGGGGGATAAAGGAAGGATATGGCACAGGGATCCATATATTCGATCTGTTCATCAAAATATATATCTTTACCGCAGTTGTGTATCATAACGTTAACACCGCGGGAATGAAGCATATCACAGATCTTTTTGATATATTCACCCTCGAACTCACACCACATATCCGCTGACATAATAGAACCTGAAGCGAAAAGTGTGTCAAACATAATAGCATCAACGCCTGTATCTGCTATAGCCTCGCAGTACTCGTACAAGGTCTCGTTTACGGCCTCAACTGCCGCCTTAAGAGCATCAGGATCATCATAGAGATCCATATACATCTCCTGCTGACTACGCATCATAGATAGAGTACCGAGAGGTCCGAAAACAAATGCGATTACAGGAATCTCACCCTTCTTTTCCTCGACCAGCTTCTTACAGACATCAATATGCATCATCATACGCTTGGAGTTTCTGTAATCGACCTTTTTTATCTTAGCATAATCCTCGATATCTTCAATTATAAGATTCTTATAATCGGGATGTGCCGCTTCGTTTTCAGGAAAAATAAGCTTCTGTCCCCAAGCATCACACTCTACGGACAGGTCTATAAGAGTACAGATACAGTCGAGATCATACTCATCAGCTGCTTTAATAAGAGCGTTGGCACAAATATCAGCGTTATTTGACCATTCTTCATAGGTTGCATTTACCAATCTACGGGTAACACCGCTGAGAATAGGATATACAGGGGTATAATCAGGTTCCTTGTGCGACATTGCGGTCAGCACTCGTTCCATATGTGTCATAAATAGCCTCCAAATTAAGGAAAAAAATAGCACAACAGGTAAAATAATTACTCTTCGATACCATAAGATTGATATTTACCGTAAGAATTATATCTGTCGTGCTGCTGTTATGTAACCGATAATTATTATACTCTAAATATCGTTTTTTGTAAAGCGATTTTATATTAAAATATTCAACAAAAAAAACGGATAAAATTCTACATATTTGTTAATTGACACGTATACCATTTTTGCAATATCATTATGAGTGTACAGATAACCGATAAAAACATTGATTGTTCACATTATTTATACATTTATGTGTTATAATCAATGAAAATTATCAGAGGAGCAGCATATGAGCAGAAAAAGGATATTCACACTTATATACAGTTATTTTTTGCTCGTATATCTTGAGCTGATACTAAACCTATTCACCATTTGTACTGTAACAAAACATTTTCTGTACACAATTTTGTTCATGATTCCTGCTGCTATCATCCTTTACATACTATCGTCACTGTTCAGACCGATTGTTAATAAGATCATTTATAACATCACTGTATTTATAATAGGTATGTATTTTTGCGTGCAAAACGTATACTACTCTGTCTTCGGAACATATATGTCCTTTTCCCTTATAAATATGGGTGAGGATGCAATTGATAATTTCACAGAACAGTTGCAGCAAGGCATCAAGGATTCTATATGGTGTAATGTTGCAATAATTGCAATACTCTTAATTACACTGCTTATCACAGTTGCAGACTGTCTGTGCTTTGAAAGATATAAACTTCGTTTTACTGTAATCAACCTTATTGCAGCGTTTATCGTGCATACGTCCTGTGTTATGCTTTTAGGAATCGGAGGAACGGGAGCATATACAGTTTATGACGTTTATTACTCCACCGATTCTTCAACAGATGCAACCGTCCAAAATCTCGGACTTATAACAACAACAAGACTTGAGGCACAACATACTATATTTAAAAAACACTATGCCCAAAAATCAATAAAAAAAGCATCCTTGGTGATAGAAGAACGGGATTATTCCCAAGCAGAATATAACGTTTTGAATATTGATTTCAAGGAAATAGTTGACAACTGTGATTCCCTGGATGCGGCACATCTTGCGGCTCAGCTGTCAAGAATCGAGCCTACCAAAAAAAACGAATATACCGGGATTTTCAAGAATCACAACCTGATCACGATATGCGCCGAATCGTTTTCTCCCTATATTATTGATAAGAAAAGAACTCCGACACTTTACAGATTGGCAAACGAGGGCTTTATATTCAACAACTTCTACGCTTCCTATGATGCTGTAACAACAAACGGTGAGTACACCTACTGTCTCGGAATGTTTCCTGATCTGTCCAGATCAAAAAAGAATAACAGTTTTATTGCCTCAGCAGAAAACGAACTTCCCTTTGCTTTAGGAAATCAATTTAAAAGTATCGGTGCCGATACCTATGCATACCATAATTTCCTCGGTACATACTACTCAAGAAACATAACCCATCCGAATATGGGTTATGATACGTTCAAAACTCCGGAAAACGGACTTGACATTGCCCCTACCTGGCCATCATCCGATTATGATATGATGGTCGAAAGTGTTGGGGATTACATTAACAGTGAAAAACAGTTTCACGCATATTATATGACCTTCAGCGGTCATTATCAATATAACTGGGCAAATATTATGTGTCTCAGAAACAGAACCGCTGTCAAGCATCTTAATTATCCTACCACGGTTAAGGCATACCTTTCCTGCAATCTTGAGCTTGAAAAAGCTTTGACCTATCTTTTGGACGAGCTGGAGAAAGCGAAAATTGCCGATAAAACAGTTATTGTACTTACTACCGATCATTATCCCTACGGTTTGGACGAGAATAACTATAACGTGCTTTCAGGTAAGCAGATCGATACGGTATTTGAAAAGTATAGAAATAGCTTTATTTGTTGGAGCGGATCTATTAAACAAGCCGTAAACGTGAACGAAATATGTTCAACTATCGACATTCTCCCTACACTTCTTAATTTATTTGGTTTTGAATATGATTCAAGATTAATAATGGGCAGAGATATTCTGGCGGAAGGTGAAAACACAGCTATTCTTGCAAACCAAAGCTTTATATGTAGCGATTACCGCTTTAACGCAAAAACAAATGAGCTTATTCTAACAACAGACCGTGAGATAAGCGATATAGAAATTGAAAGTAAAAAGAGCTACATAAAAAGTATTCTTAATTTATCAAGAACAATATTAAATACAAATTTCTATCAATACATTACGGAGGACTAATATGGACAAGAAGATTTTTCTGCTGGACGGTGCCAGCGGTACCTGCCTTTGGGATAAGGCGAAGAAAACAATACCTGTATGGAGATTTAATATTGAAAATCCCGATATCGTGGTGGAGCTTCACAAAGAATATATCAACGCAGGATCAGATATCATATTCACAAACACCTTCAGTGCGAACCGCGAGGCTGTTGAAAAGACCGACTATACAGTAGACGAAATCGTTAAGGCGGGAGTTCGACTTGCAAAAAAAGCCGCAGAAGGAACAGACGTTAAGGTTGCCCTTGACATAGGTCCATTAACCGAGCTTTTAGAACCCTATGGCGATCTTGAAGAAGAAACCTGCTATGAGATATACCGCGAGCAGATCGGTGCAGGAATGAGCGAAAATCCCGATCTAATAATATGCGAAACCTTTATGGACATAGAAATGCTGAAAATCGCAGTATCTGTTGCAAACGAATATGACGTTCCTGTTTTTTGCACAATGAGCTTTGACAAAAACGGAAGAACCATAATGGGAAACTCTGTTAAGGATATGGTTGAAGGCTTAAGTGATCTCAAGGTTTCTGCAATCGGTCTTAACTGTTCTCTTGGTCCTGACCTTGCCCTGCCGGTTATTGCCCAATTCAAGGAATATACAAACCTTCCTTTAATTTTCAAGCCCAACGCAGGTGTGCAAACTGTAAAGGATGGCAAGACCGTCACGGAGTTTGATGTTGAATCCTTTGTATCAAACGTCATTCCTGCTATTGAACACGGTGCGGTTTATCTCGGCGGCTGTTGCGGATCGAGTCCTGAATATATAAAAAATATCAAAGAGAAGATTTAAACACAAAACAAGCGTGTCATCGACACGCTTGTTTTTCTATTATCTCTCTTCTCTGAAATAAGTAAGACCGAGACTTTCCGGAGGCTGATGCTCTCTCTTTTTACGCATACTGGTAAACACAAGAACAACGATTGTAACCACGTAAGGTAGCATCTTGAAAAGCTCCTGTGTCTCTGTACCCAGACCCTGAATATAGTTGTTGGCATTACAGAGTGCTCCGAACAAGAAGGAACCGAGAATTGCAAGCGAAGGCTTCCACAAAGCAAATATTACAAGTGCAATAGCAAGCCAACCACGGTCACCAAAAGCATTATTTGACCATACGCCGTTTGCATATGCCATAACATACTGAAGACCGCCAAGACCCGCCACGGCACTACCGATCATTGTTGCAACATACTTATATCTTGTAACATTGATACCTGCTGCATCTGCTGTCGCGGGATTTTCGCCAACAGCACGGAGATTAAGTCCTACACGGGTACGGTTGAGAACTACGGATGTGATTATTGCGACAGCTACAGCAACGTACGTCAAAAAGTCATGGGAAAGGAATATCTCACCGAACCATCCAAGCTTTTCCGCAAAAGGAAGCTTCGCAGAAAAGAAACCGCTCGTTCTGGTAAGTGCAATAGAAGGCATATCACTTTCGGTAAGCTTGATAAGAGATCCGCCGAAGAAGTTACCCATACCTATACCGAATGTAGTGATAGCAAGACCGGTTACGTTCTGATTAGCTTTTAAAGTTACGGTAAGGAAGCTGTATATCAGACCCATTAACATAGACCCCGCGATCGCACAAAGAAGCGGAATGATGATTGCTAAAAATGCATTCATCCTTGACAGATCATTGCCGCAGGACATTTCATATAAGAAAGAACCGATAACACCGCTTATTGCACCAACGTACATAATACCCGGAATTCCGAGATTGAGATGACCGGATTTTTCTGTGATTATCTCACCTGTTGAACCGTACAAAAGAGGAACACCAAGTAAAATAGCACGACATATAAACTGAACTATCATACGTTGCCCTCCTTCTTGCGATGACGGAATTTAATAGTATAACGGATAAAGAACTCACAGCCTACAACGCAAAGAATTACAACGCCGATAAAAATATCGGCAAAGGAGGCGTTAAGCCTGCAGGTGTCGGCAACCTTACCTGCACCTAATTTAAGGAATATTATAAGCGCAGTCATAATTACCATAATGAATGGGTTAAACTGACCGAGCCACGACATCATAATTGCCGTAAATCCCTGTCCGCCTACCGTATCAGTACGGATGGTATGGTCGGTTCCCGAAACGAGAAGGAGGCCGGCAACACCACAAAGAGCACCCGATATACACATAGTACGGATAATAACCTTCTTTACGTTGATTCCGATATATCTTGCTGTATTCTGGCTTTCACCTACGACCGATATCTCATATCCTTGCTTGCTGTATCTGAGATATAGATACATTACAACGGTAAGAATAGCAACGATAAGAATGTTTATAAGATATTTATTATCGCCTATTTTAGGGAAATTACCAAATTCGACAGGCTGAATAACGTTTGATCCGCCGCCCTTGATGTAAACATAGTAAGCGATTATCTGGGTAGCAATATAGTTCATCATAAGAGTGAACAGAGTTTCGTTGGTATTGAAAAAAGCTTTGAATACAGCGGGAATCAACCCCCAGATCGCACCTGCAAGTATACTTACAACTACGATAACAACCATAAGCACGCCATAAGGAAGCTTGGGACCAAGCTCGATCATAACGACCATCGCACCGAGACCGCCGATCAGCGCCTGACCCTCAGCTCCGCAGTTCCAGAATTTCATCTTGAACGCGGGTGTAAGTGCAAGAGCAAGACAAAGAAGTATAGCGATCTGCTGCAGATATTTCCAAAGCATTACGGTTGAACCTTCTTCGATCCTGCCGAACACACCGCGATACATAATCTCAAGTGTTTCAAATAAAGTTTTTTCGGTTAAAGCCATAGATACAAGGCTCATAACGAAAACAGAAAGAAGAATAGCAGCACAGCGGATAAGCCACGCTTTCCACCATATCATATCATCACGCTTTGCCACGTGAAAAAGCGGCTCGTGATGATGCTTTACCATAGTTTTATCAGCCATTTTTATCTCCTTTCTATCCTATGGTTTTAGTCATAAGAAGTCCGATCTCGTCCTTAGTGACCGTTCTTGCATCTACAGTTCCGGTAACTCTGCCCGAACCGATAACCATAATTCTGTCGCAAAGCTCAATAAGTACGTCAAGGTCCTCGCCTACAAATATAATAGCTACTCCCTTTTCCTTCTGTTCGTTGAGAAGATTATAGATGAGATAGGATGAATTTATATCAAGACCTCTTACGGGATAAGCAACCATAAGCACGGTAGGTGATGCTGCTATCTCACGACCTACAAGCACCTTCTGTACGTTACCGCCCGACAGACGGCGTACCGGTGTGTTGGTACCAGGGGTAACGACCTCCAGATCGTTGATTATCCTCGTTGCCAGATCCTTAGGTCCCTTGCGTTTCAAGAACATACTATGACCCTTGCGGTAGCTGCGAAGCATCATATTGTCAACAATATCCATATTACCTACAAGACCCATACCGAGACGGTCCTCGGGAACAAAGGAAAGACGCACTCCAAGATCTCTTATTTGAACAGGAGTTTTGTCACGTAGATTATCAACACTTCCGGTTTTAGGATTATAATACAATATCTCTCCGCCCGCGAGATGCTGAAGTCCTGCAATTGATTCAAGAAGCTCTCGCTGACCGCTACCAGCAATACCCGCAATACCGAGTATCTCACCGGATTTTACGGTAAAAGAAATATTGTGAAGCACCTGCGTACCCTCGCGGTTAAAGCAGTTAAGATCCTTAACGACAAGCCTGTCCTCTGAATCCTTAACATCACTTCTTTCAATGTTGAGGGAGATCTTCTTGCCCACCATCATCTCTGTAAGCTCGGATTCTGTAGTATTCTTAGTTTCTACAGTACCGACATATTCGCCCTTGCGAAGAACAGAGACTCTGTCAGACAGAGACATAACTTCGTGAAGTTTATGTGTGATGATAATGATACACTTGCCTGCATCGCGCATACGGCGGAGTATTGCAAAAAGCTTTTCTGTTTCCTGAGGAGTAAGAACCGCTGTGGGTTCATCAAGAATCAAAATATCAGCACCACGGTAAAGTACCTTGATTATCTCAACAGTCTGCTTTTCGGATACAGACATAGTGTATATCTTCTTCTCCGGATCAAGCTCAAAGCCGTATTGCTCGCTTATCTCCTTAATCTGTTTGGTAGACTCCTTAAGATTGTACTTGCCGTCGTCTATACCGAGAACTATGTTCTCAGCAGCGGTGAAAACATCAACAAGCTTAAAATGCTGATGTATCATACCTATCTTATAAAAAAATGCGTCCTTGGGAGAGGTAATAATGACTTCCTCGCCGTTGACAAATATCTGTCCTTCGTCAGGAAAATAGATGCCTGATATCATATTCATAAGAGTTGTCTTACCACTACCGTTTTCGCCAAGGATAGAAAGTATCTCTCCGTGGTTTGCGGTTAGGCAGACATTCTTATTAGCTATGACTTTTGTACCAAATCTTTTGGTTATATTTTTCAACTCGATAGCAGGTTTGTTTGTCACTTCAAGCCTCCGTAAATTATAATTCTCAAGATCGCGTTTCAAGCCTGAAGCGCAATCTTCAAAATTAGGATAAGGCGAGACATATGCCTCGCCTTTTCCTATCTGAAATTAATAAGCCTCGTCGAGAAGAGTAATGCCGTCAATTCTTACGTCAAAGTAAGGACCGGAACGGAACTTGGACTCGTAGAAGACGCCGCCTTCGATAACTTCGGTATCGGGTGTGAAAGCATCATCAGTATCAACGTCAGCTGTATAGCTGGTGAGTGTCTCGCCGCCAACTGTAAAGTTAGCAGTATCAAATACCTGAAGAGAACCGTCGTTAAGTGCAGCCTTAACCTCTTCAAGCTTAGCTACGGTACCTTCAGCAGCCACTGCTTCATTTACGTCTGTAAGCACAACGGAACCGGTCTCAAGAGTACCTGTCCAGTCAGTATCAATAGCAGTACCGTCAGCAACGCACTTGATCATATACTCAAAGTAAGGAGCCCAGTTGATTCTGGAAGATACGATAAAGGTGTTGGGGCAAGCCGCTACTGTGCTGCCGTTGTAGGAAACGTTAGGAACACCTGCTGTCTCACAAGCGGTAGGAGCACCCATAGAGTCAGCGTGCTGGCTGATAAGAACGCAACCGCCGCCGATAAGGGAGTTAGCTGCTTCCTTTTCCTTCTGCTCGTCATACCAAGAACCTGTAAACTTAACGTCCATAGTAACAGAAGGACATACGGACTTAGCACCAAGGTAGAAGGAGGTATAACCGGAGATAACCTCGGCAAATGTGAAGGCACCAACATAACCCATCTTTGCTTCTTCAGCGGTGATCTCGCCTGCAGCGATCATCTCATTGAGCTTCATACCTGCAGCAACACCTGCGAGATATCTGCCCTGATAGATGGAAGCAAATGCGTTATGGAAGTTGTCAAGACCAGCGGTGTGCGCCTGGGTACCAGTTGCATGACAGAACTGGATGTCAGGATATTCCTCTGCAGCCTGCATAAGGAAAGCTTCGTGACCAAAGCTGTCTGCAAAAATGATATCACAGCCGTCGGACTCGATAAGCTCTACAGCTGCATCATAGCAAGCGGTAGACTCGGGAATCTGAGTCTTCTGAGCATACTCAACGTTCATGGTCTCGCAAGCCTCTTTAGCTGCATCCATGAAGTTCTTGTCATAGGTGGAGTTTTCGTCGTGAAGGAAAATGAAACCGACCTTGAGGCTGCTCTTAGGAGCATCACCCTGTGCACCGTCGTTTTCCTTCTGTGTTCCGCATGCTGCGAGCATTGTAAGCATCATAACAGCTACGAGAACAAGAGAGAGTAACTTTTTCATTCTGTTTCTCCTTATAATGTTTATTTAATTATCCCATACGGGTATAATTCAAAAATCAGTCAACGAAGGTTATACCGTCCTTACAGGACATATGTGCAATACGGGCAAGAGATTCCACGCGCACGCCCATACCGCGTATAAGATCACCGCCGGGCTGAAAAGCCTTTTCGATTACTATTCCTGCACCGACGACCTCAGCTCCTGCATCATTAACAAGGCTTATAAGCCCCTGAAGTGCACTTCCCTGTGCAAGAAAATCATCAATAATAAGAACCCTGTCCTCGGGTCTGAGATATTCCTTAGAAACTATTATATCATATACACGCTTGTGAGTGAAGGATTCAACACGGCTTGTATATACATCCGAAAAAATATTGACCGTTTTAGTCTTCTTAGCAAAAAGCATTGGAACCTTAAAATACTGAGCCGTAAGAGCAGCGATACCAATACCGGAGGCTTCAATGGTCAGAATCTTGGTAACACCACAATCCTTATACAGTCTGTAAAACTCTTTACCAAGCTCAGACAAAAACTCAACATCCATACAATGGTTAAGGAAGCCGTCTACCTTCAAAACGTCGCCTTCTCCAATTTTCCCATCATTAATTATTTTATCCTCAAGAAGCTTCATCTGTATACCTCTCAGACATAAAGAAAATATATGGATATTATATTACATTTCAGATAATTTTGCAATAGTAAAATGAAAAAAAGAGCAGATTTTTGTCTGCCCTTATATCTTTGTGACATCATCACATTTAAAAACCTTTACCGATTTGTCCTGTTCCTTATCAAGTTTGACACGGATCAAACCGGCAAGGGGATTAGTTTCTATGACCACTCCGTCACCGTCGGGTGTTCTTACCTTTGAATCAACCTTTGGGGTACGCTTGATAGCTTCATCATAGCACTCGTGCTCATAACGAAGGCAGCACATAAGCTTACCGCATGCACCGGAGATCTTTGAAGAATTCAGGGAGAGGTTCTGCTCCTTGGCCATTTTGATGGAAACCTGCGCAAATTCCGAAAGGAAGCTCTTACAGCAGAAAGGCCTTCCACATACCCCAAGTCCGCCCATGAGTTTAGTTTCATCCCTGATACCTATCTGGCGAAGCTCGATTCTGGTTTTAAATACAGAGGCAAGATCCTTTACCAATTCGCGGAAATCAATACGACCGTCCGCAGTAAAATAAAATAAAAGCTTGTTGTTGTCAAAGGTATACTCAACGTCGACAAGCTTCATATCCAGCTTATGATCGTTGATCTTTTCCTGACAGATACTAAATGCTTCTCTTTCACTTTCAAGATTCGCCTCATACTGCTGATCGTCAGCCTTAGTAGCACGGCGCACAACATTCCTGAGAGGAAGAACAAGATTCTTTTTATTTACAAGTCTGTTTGCAATGGCAACATTTCCGTATTCAAGACCACGAGCGGTCTTAACTATAACGTTATCCCCCTGCTTTAATTCTATACCATCAGGGAGAAAATAATATACTTTCCCGGATTTCTTGAATCTTATACCGACTATCTCTACCTCCTGAGGCAAAGAGTCGCGAAGCTCATCAAGTTCCTGCTGTGTAAGTGTTTCGTTAATTTCTGACATTATATATCCTTTCAATGAATACATTTCCACATCGTATTCATAAGATTTATCCTTAACAGATTAATATTTGCATTCTGTTCATTTGCATTAAGTGCTTCGTCAATAACATCAAGAAGAGACACCACCGACAAAAGCGTTGCGGTTTTAGAGATTTTTTTAATATCCTCAGAGCCCTCAAAAAACAACAGGTCGGACGATGATCCTTTTTTCACCGACAGAATATCACGCACAGAGTTCCTAAATACAAAAAGAAAGGCTCTAAGCTCCTCCCTTTTCGAGGGCAATTCATCCTCAAAGCTTAAATATTCAGCTTTGTTATTTCCAAAAAGTGCCGTCAACATATGATTAATGTTCTGATATTCATTACGGATTCTGTTGATATTTTGTTTGTTCAGGTTACCAAGAACCGCACCAATGCAACCGTTGGCAGATTTCATGATACGATTAAACAGAGCCTCATCCGATGCCAGCAAGCTTTGGGCATCAGCATTGACAGAAACCACATAACGTGCCAGCTCCTCGTCCTCGAATCGCTGCATACGGAAAACACAGGCCCTGGAGCGAATTGTCGGAAGAAGGAGATTTTCATTTTCGCATATCAGAACAAAAATAACAAAGGATGGTGGTTCCTCTAATATCTTCAAAAGAGCATTCTGTGCCTGCACAGTCATTTTATCCGCGTCACGGATGATGTAATATTTAAGGTCCGATTCAACCGGAACGTTCTGAGCATCGCTTTTAATGAATCTGACAGACTCAACAGAAACAGTCGCTTTGTCTTCAGGTAACGAAACAGTCATTACGTCCGGGGCAACGCCTTCAAATATCTGTCTGCAGTTCTTACATGACCCACACGGCTTATCCGAGGCTGTGCAAAGAGAGGCAGCGGCAATGTTCAAAGCAAAGCTGTATCTACCGCTCCCCTTCTCGCCGCTTAAGATCATAGCGTGCGGAAGCTTACCATTCTCTATACTCTCAGAAAATACCCTCTTCAATAAATCGTTACCGTAAATTTTGTTAAAGCTTACTGACATTTTATACGCCGGAATAAGCGGAGAAGCCGCCGTCAACCGGTACAACGACACCGTTCACAAAGCCTGCAGCGTCCTCATTGACAAGCCAAAGGAGTGTTCCGATAAGCTCTTCGGGCTTACCAAAGCGGTTCATAGGTGTGCTGTTGAGGATCTTCTGTGAACGTGCTGTAAAGCTTCCGTCGGGATTAAGAAGCAGAGTTCTGTTCTGCTCAGTCACAAAAAAGCCGGGGGCTATTGCATTCACACGAACACCCACGGGAGCAAAATGGACTGCAAGCCACTGTGTGAAATTGGAAACAGCTGCCTTCGCACCTGAATATGCAGGTATCTTTGTAAGAGGTGTAAAAGCATTCATACTGGAAACGTTGATAATACAGCATCCATCCTTCGCAGCCATATCGCGAGCGAACACCTGTGTAGGAAGCAATGTGCCAAGGAAATTGAGATTAAACACAAATTCAACGCCCTTGGGATCAAGATCGAAGAATGTAGTTATATCCTTTGTGGTCTCTGCATCAAGATCCTCGGGGAAAAGATATTCCTTGGTTGTAGTTCCCCTGGGGTTATTGCCGCCGGCACCGTTTATGAGAATGTCGCATGTGCCAAGCTCGTTATTGATTTTTTCTCTCGCGTTATTGAGGCTGTCCTTGTCAAGCACATTTGCCTCTACAGCGACAGCAATTCCGCCGTCTGCGGTAATAGCATCAACAGTTTTCTGCGCGTTTTCGGGTCTGAGATCGCATACAGCAACCTTAGCACCGCATGCAGCAAGAGCCTTTGCAAATTCGCTGCAAAGAACACCGCCGCCGCCTGTAACGACAGCAACTTTATCTTTAAGATCAATACTAAAAGGAAGTTTAAACATTTTTTTCACCATTTTTCTTTAATTTAATTTTTTTCAACCGTCCGAAAGCCAGAACAGTATAGATTATCATTGTAACAGTAGCAAGAATGCATATCAGCTTTAATGCTATCAAAGATATATTTACAAATCCCAGTAAAAAAATCATCGGGATATATATAGCATTGAGAGATACAAGAGTTACAAGGGGCTTATTGAAGCGTTTTGCTATAAGGGACAACACAATTTGAATTATCGTTACAAAGCACATAGGTAACCAAAGCACAAGCAAACGCAGCATATACCCCCCATCAGGGTCATGCCATGGAAAAATTTTGAACATTGCACTTACAACTATGATGAACATCAAATATATTATCGCCAAAAGTCCGGTAATAACTCCGTTGAAAAACTTATATATTTTCATAGGTAATAAAATTCTCTTCAATTATGTCGGATATTGCGTCAAAGTAATAATCAGCTATAAGCTTATGACCTTCATCGGTAGGATGAACACCCTCAACAGTCCAATGTGAAGGAGGATCAGAGACACATGCAGCTGCAAAAAGGCCGTCAAGCGGAATATATCTGTCAGCATACGCTGCAGCAAGACGTCGCACGATCTGAATCTTTTCGTCAATATCATTATGGAAGCATTTCATTTCAGGAAAATCAAGAACGAAAGGCTCAAGCATGATTATTTTAGCGCTTGTCTTATCCTTTATATCTTCAAGCATAGATCTGTAATTGGCCTCAAACAGATCGTTAGGGACCCAATCCTTTGCCTCGGTATGATGCCAGGTGTCATTTACTCCGACAAGTATGGATATAACATCAGGCTGAAGATCAACCGCGTCCTTCTGCCACCTTGCAAGAAGGTCCTTGGTCTGATGTCCGCTTATTCCTTTATTTATAAGTTCAAATTCAATTTGAGGATAACATTCTTTAAGATACTGTCTTACATACTTAGGGTAACCGGAGCCGAGAGCCTTAATATCAGAACGCTCTCTGCCGCAATCGGTGATACTGTCACCCTGAAACAATATTTTCGTAATAACACCTCCATATAAGGTTCAATTTCTATTATTATAAAAGATAAAAAATAATATGTCAATACTCTTGACAAAAATAAAATTATCGTGTATAATGTCATAGTTTAGAGGTCATAGTACATTATTTTGGAACCGACTTCTCCTTACCGGCAGTAAAATCTACTTAATGCTGTCGGTCATAAGTCCATAGGGAGGTGTAACAAAAATGGCAAAGGCATACACTAATTACGAAACCATTTTCGTTTGCGACATTACTCGCGGCGAAGAGGCTGTTAAGGCTCTTATTGATAAGTTCGTTACTCTTATCAAGTCTAACGGCGAGGTGACCGAGGTTAATGAGTGGGGCAAGCGTAGACTTGCATACCCCATCAACGATATGACCGAGGGTTACTACACATTCGTAACATTCAGTGCTCCTCAGGCGTTCGTAGCAGAGCTTGAGCGTAGATACCACATCAACGACGGTATCATGCGTTCCATCGTTGTCAAGGCTGACGACAAGGCTTCTATGCCCCAGAGAGCAGTTGCAGAAGCTGCCCCCGTTGCTGAAGAAGCAAAGGAAGAAGCTCCTGCAGTTGAAGAGACCGCTGCTGAAGAAGCAGCAGAGTAAGTCTCAGAAGGAGTAAGCAAATGGCTAACTTTAATTTCAACAAAGTTATTCTGGGTGGCAGACTAACTGCCGACCCTGAGCTCAGACAGACACCCCAGGGTATATCTGTAACAACATTCTCTATCGCTGTTAACCGCAGATTTTCAAGAAACAACGACGGCTCTCAGCCCACCGCTGATTTTTTCAACTGCACCGCGTGGAGATCCAATGCTGAGTTCATCACCCGCTATTTCAAGAAGGGTAACTCAATCTGTGTTGTAGGAACGCTCCAGAACAGAAGCTGGACCGATCAACAGACAGGTCAGAAGAGATACGCTACAGATATCGTGGTAGATGAAGCAAATTTTGTTGATAGCAAGGAGCCCGGTTATTCTGCTCCTGCAACCAACGATGCATATAATGCACCCGCTTATTCTTCTCAGGAAAACGAAGCGCCCAAATTTGAAGAATTGTCAAATGATGACGATCTTCCGTTCTAAAATTTATAAGGAGGAAGCATAAAATGGAAAGAGAAAACAACACTCAGAGACCTTTTCGTAACAATATGAAGAGAAAGAAGAAGGTTTGCATATTCTGTCAGGATAAGATCGACCATATCGATTACAAGGATGTTGCAAGACTTCGCAAGTGCACCAGCGAGCGTGCAAAGATCCTTCCCAGAAGAATCACCGGCACATGCGCTTATCATCAGCGTCAGCTCACTGTTGCTATCAAGAGAGCACGTCAGATCGCGCTTCTCCCCTACACAACAGACTAATTTATAAACTTGGCGGCTGTGTCTTGTGATACAGCCGCTGTGTTTAATTATGTTAATTTCGAAAGGAGATATTGCAATGAACAAATTGACAGATTGCTTCGAGCTTTCAAACGGAGTCAAGGTTCCCTGTATCGGTTACGGTACATACCTTTCCCCCGACGGAGACGTCACCAAGAACGGTGTAAAGGAAGCTCTTAACATCGGCTACCGCCACGTAGATACCGCCTTTGCATACGGCAATGAGGCATCGGTTGGTGAAGGTATCCGTGAAAGCGGAGTTAACCGTGACGAGATTTTTGTGACAACCAAGCACTGGGTAACTATGAGAGGTTATGACAAGACTGTTGAAGCTATCGACATTTCCCTCAAGAACCTCGGTCTTGATTACATCGACCTTTATCTCATTCATTGGCCTTGCGTTGAGAAGGTTACTCCCGATTGGAAGGAAGTAAACGCTTCTACCTGGAAGGGCTTTGAAGAAGCATACAAGGCAGGTAAGATAAGAGCTATCGGTGTCAGCAACTTCCAGAAGAAGCACATAGACGCTCTGCTTGATATGTGCGACGTTGCCCCTATGGTAAACCAGATAGAGTTCCATCCCGGATATACACAGATGGAGACCGTTGAATATTCAAGAGAAAAGAATATGCTTGTACAGGCATTCAGCCCGCTCGGATGTGGTGCTGTTCTTCAGAACGAAACACTCAAGGCTATAGCGGGAAAGTACAACAAATCCGTAGCACAGATCTGTCTGCGTTTCGTTCTTCAGTCAGGTCTTAATGTACTCAGCAAATCCGTGACCCCCGCACGTATTCTTGAAAACACGAAGATTTTCGACTTTGAGCTTTCAGCTGAGGATATGGCCGCAATAATTGCTATGCCTCAGACCGGATTCACCGGCTGGCTGCCCGAAGAAGCACCTGCAGATGCAATTGCATAAACAAAATTTCACCCGTACTTTTGTACGGGTGTTTTATTTATTGAAATCCTTTACAAACCATATAGTGTCGGGATCAATACTGTATTCGATGCCGTCTATGGTCGTGGAATAGGAGCAAAGAGCCTGATATTTGTATCCCAACTTTTTATCTTCTTTGTTGATACCGTACTTCCCGTCACCAAGCAACGGGTGTCCGATATGCGCCATATGAGCTCTGATCTGGTGGGTTCTTCCGGTATACAGCTCTACCTCGACAAGCGAAAATCCATTCTTACTTTTTAGCACCTTGTAGCCTGTTTTGATCGATTTCGCATCACCTTTTGAAGGCTTTGAATCGTATACCTTTACGGTGTTGGTTTTCGAATCCTTTATCAGATAACCTTCTATAATATTACTTTCAGGCTTTGGAGTACCGTGAACTATACAGAGATACTTCTTATCGATCCGCCTGTGCTTAATATCATCGTTAATCTTCCGCAGAGTTTCAGCATTTTTGGCCGCAATAACTATACCACAGGTGTTTCTGTCAATACGGTTGCACAGTGCAGGTTCAAAGGAGTTTTCGGCTTCAGGGACAAACTCGCCCTTACGGTAGAGGTATGCTTTGATTTGGTTTATGAGGGTATCACGGTCTTCCCTTTCGTCAGGAATACAGCTTACACCCATAGGCTTGTTTACAAGCAACAGGTCGTTATCCTCATGAACGATATCTATCCTGGGTGTAAGGGTAAGAAAATATGCATCCGGATCGGTGGAGACGAAAAACTCATCCTTGACAAACATCAATACGACGTCCCCTTGCTTGAGAACGTAATTTGCCTCAGCTCGTTTACGGTTGACCTTTATCTTCTTTGTACGTATTGACTTATATATAAGTGATTTAGGCATACCGACGGTAGCTTTTTCAATAAATTTATCAAGCCTCTGCTCTGCATCATTTTTGTTAATTATAAATTCTTTCATATTACATCAAAACAAGTCCTTTGCAGGACTTGTTATTATTTTGTTCCGATTATTCTGTCGCCTGCATCGCCCAAGCCGGGAACGATATAAGCGTTTTCGTTGAGTTTTTCGTCAAGAGCAGCAACGTAAATATCAACATCGGGATGATCAGCCTGCACTTTTTCAACGCCCTCGGGTGCGGCAACGAGACACATAAGCTTAATGTTGCTGACACCTCTTTCCTTAATTTTAGCAATAGCATCCGAAGCACTGCCGCCCGTAGCAAGCATAGGATCGGTGATTATAACCATACGCTGTTCAATGTCAAAAGGAAGCTTACAATAATACTCAACCGGTATATGGGTCTCCTCGTCACGATAAAGACCAATATGACCCACCTTAGCAACAGGCATAAGTGAAAGGAGTCCGTCAACCATACCAAGCCCTGCACGAAGAACAGGAACGATAGCAACCTTCTTACCGTCGATATACTTACCTGTCATTTCACATATAGGAGTTTCTATCTGAATATCGTGAAGAGGAAGATCTCGTGTTATCTCATATCCCATAAGCATAGAGATTTCGTTTAATAAAATACGAAAATCCTTAGTACCTGTATTAACATCTCTCATAATAGTAAGTTTGTGCTGAATAAGGGGGTGGTCTATAATGTGAAGTGTGCTCATATTTATATCTCCTATAACTTTTTTTATTTATTATATACCCATTTCGACATTTTTTCAAGTATTAATACAAAACTATTTACACAAATTAAAATTAATGATAAAATATATTTATGGAGGTGAAGTAATGACATTTGGAATATACACACTTGGATGCAGAGTAAACCAATACGAGAGTCGTATTATATCAGAAAAACTCGCAGAGATGGGATACCAAGAGCTTTCCTTTTCATCTGTATGCAATATATATATCATCAACAGTTGCGCAGTAACAGCAGAAAGTGTGCGTAAATCAAAACAAATTATACGTAGGGCAAAAAAGCTGAATCATAACGCCAAAATAATAGTTACCGGATGCCTTGCCCAGGTCTCCGCAAATGAGGTCGAGAGTCTCGGAGATATAAGGCATATAATAGGTAATAAAAACAAAATAAATGATGTAATCAATATAGTTCAACATTCATCTCCCTGCACAAAGGTTGAAAGCTTTGATGGGGCAGAATATGAAAACTTCAGTTTAACACAACCAACAAGAGCCAGAGAATATATTAAGATACAGGACGGATGCGAAGGTAAATGCACTTACTGTGTCATACCGAGAGCCAGAGGCCCTATTCGCTCAAAGCCCAAAGCATCGGTTATTCAAGAAGTTTACAATCTTGCCGATAACGGAGTAAAGGAAATCATATTTACAGGCATTGAGATCGCTTCTTACGAATATGATCTCTCAGATCTTTTATCGCAAACCGATCAAATAGACGGCATAGAGAGAATATCTATGGGTTCTCTTGAACCGACTCTTATTACAGAAGAATTTGCAAAAAAGCTGGCAAAAGTTAAAAAGCTAACACCGCATTTTCATATTTCAGTACAAAGCGGATGCACAACCGTTCTTAACCGTATGAGAAGAAAGTATAATGTCAATATGCTTGAAGCAAGCATCCGTCATCTGAGAGAATATATTCCACATATCCAACTGACGTGCGATATTATTGTCGGTTTTCCGGGCGAAAGTGATTTAGAATTTGAACAGACAAAGGAATTTTTAATGAGAAACAAATTCCTTCATGCCCATATCTTCCCATATTCCAAACGACCTGAGACAGTTGCAGCTGAAATGACGGATCAGATACCAGAAAACATTAAATCCCGACGTTGTACAGAGCTCGAGGAGGTACAAAAAAGTATCAAGGCAGACATTCTCAAAAAGGAACTTACCAGAACGAAAGTGCCCGTGCTTTTTGAAACCTTTAAAAACGGTGTCAACCGCGGACATAGTGACAACTATATAGAATATACGTTAAATTCAGACATTGACCATACAGGCTTTATAATTGAAGTCACTCCAAAATCCACGGACGGGGATTCCATATCAGCTGAATAAGAGAATTTGTTCGTACCTTGATATAATAATCAAATATCTATCATATAATGTAACAACTAAACGTAAGGTCGGTGCATATATGATAGATAACCTTGATATTAAATCCCGTTGTGTGCTGTTGGCTGAATATATGGTAGACAACAGTGCCACTGTCAGAAGCTGCGCCTCTGCCTTTGGCATCAGCAAGTCAACAGTACATAAAGACGTTACTGAAAAGTTAAAAAATACAAATTATACGCTATATACAAAGGTAAAGAAAATTCTTGAAAGAAACAAAGCAGAACGACACCTTCGCGGCGGTGAGGCGACAAGAATGAAGTTCTCTCAAAGAAAGCACAATAACACAAAGACCGGGAAATGACCCGGTCTTTTTTCTTCATATTTTTATTAATTAGAAATAGATATTGACAGATAAAAAAAATAAGGTTATAATATATTTTATTGTAAATTACTTTGGAGGATTATATATTATGAAATGGACAGGTCTTAACGAGCTGCGCGAAAAATACCTCAACTTTTTTGAGTCCAAAGGACACTTAAAGCACAAGAGCTTTCCTCTTGTACCTATAAACGATAAATCCCTCCTGCTTATCAATGCAGGCATGGCACCCTTAAAGAAATACTTTACGGGAGAGGAAGAGCCTCCCCGTCACCGTATGACAACCTGCCAGAAGTGTATCCGTACACCCGATATTGAACGTATCGGCTACACCGCACGCCACGGCACCTTCTTTGAGATGCTGGGCAACTTCTCCTTCGGTGACTATTTCAAGACCGAAGCTATCCATTGGGCTTGGGAATTCTGCACTGAAGTACTTGAGCTTCCTGTAGACAAGCTCTGGGTATCCATATACGAAAACGATGACGAGGCGTTTGAACTTTGGAACAAGGAGATCGGTGTTCCCGAAGAAAGAATCGTCCGTCTTGGCAAGGAGGATAATTTCTGGGAGATCGGTTCAGGTCCTTGCGGCCCCTGCAGCGAGATCCACTTTGACCGCGGTGAGGAATTCGGCTGCGGCTCCCCCGACTGTAAGCCCGGCTGTGACTGTGACAGATTTATGGAATTCTGGAACCTCGTATTCACACAGTTTGACGGAGATGGAGAAGGAAACTACGCTCCCCTTGCCAACCCCAACATAGATACAGGTATGGGTCTCGAGAGACTTGCTTGCCTTATGCAGGGTGTTAACAACCTCTTCGAGGTAGACACCATCCAGAACATAATGAAGGCTATCAGCGACAAGGCTGGAGTTAAGTACGGTGAGGATAAGGAGTCGGATATCTCACTGCGTATCATCACCGACCATATCAGAAGTACCACATTCCTCGTTTGTGACGGTGTCGTTCCCACAAATGAAGGACGCGGCTACGTGCTCCGCAGACTGCTTCGCCGTGCTGCACGTCACGGCAGACTTCTCGGTATCAAGGGTACCTTCCTTACCGATATAGTTGCAGTTGTAGCAAAGGAAAACGAAACAGCATACCCCGAGCTTACCGAAAAGCTCGACTATATACAGAAGATCATCGGCAACGAGGAGAACAAATTCGCACAGACCATCGACTCGGGTCTTGCGCTCCTTAACGATCTCATTGACGAAACCAAGAAGGCAGGAAGCACCGTGCTTTCCGGAGAAGGTGTATTTAAGCTCAATGACACCTACGGCTTCCCTATCGACCTTACCCGTGAGATCGCATCTGAGGCAGGTCTCACTATCGACGAAGATGGCTTTAAGAAGTGTCTTGACGAACAGAAGGAGCGCTCAAGAGCAGCAACAGCAGCACTCGGTGACTTCGGTTGGGTAGGCGAAAGCTTTGATTTCCTTGAGGGTGTAGCTGAAACTGTATTTACAGGCTACGATGAGCTTACAACAGAAGCAAAGGTAGTTAAGATAGTTGATCCCGAAACCAATGCAGAGATTGACAATGTTACCGAGGGCAAGGTTCTTGTTATCCTTGACAAGACTCCCTTCTACGGAGAAGGCGGCGGTCAGGTTGGTGACCGCGGATCACTTAATGCTGATAACCTTGCGGTTAAGGTTAACGACACAAAGAAGCACGACGGCGTATATATGCATGTAGCCGAAGTTAAGGAAGGTATGATATCCGTAGGTGATACCGTTACCGCATCTGTTTGCGCAAAGCGCCGCGGTGCTATAGGACGTAATCACTCCTGTGTTCATCTTCTTCAGGCAGCTCTTCGTCAGGTGCTTGGTAACCACGTTGAACAGGCAGGCTCTTATGTTGATGACAAAAGACTCCGTTTTGACTTTTCTCATTTTGCAGCACTTACCGCTGACGAGCTCAAGGCTGTAGAAGACCTTGTAAATGAAAAGCTTATGGAAGCTCTTGATATCACCGTAACCGAGACCGACGTTGACACAGCACGCTCTATGGGTGCTATGGCTCTCTTTGGTGAAAAGTACGGCAAGGTAGTAAGAGTTGTCAAGATGGGTGACTTCTCTACCGAGCTTTGCGGCGGTACACATATTGACAATACCGCAAAGGCAGGTCTTTTCAAGATCATCGCTGAGACCTCAGTTGCAGCAGGTGTAAGACGTATTGAGGGAACATCTGCTCTCGGAGTACTTGATCTTCTTAAGGAAAAGGAAAACCTTATCCTTGACACAGCAAAGGAACTCAAATCCGCTAACATCAACGAGATCGCAAACCGTGCTGCTTCTCTCCAGACCGAACTCAAGAGTGCAAAGCACGAGATCGAGGCTCTCAACGGCAAGATCGCGGCTTCCCGTTCCTCTGACCTTATGTCAAAGGCAACACAGGTCGGCGCAGTTAAAGTAATAGCTGCCGAAACCAAGGATATAACAGTTGACGTAGCAAGAACAATGTCAGATAACCTTAAGGCTGAGGATGCATCTGTTGTTGTCGTTCTCTCCACCTATGCTGACGGAAAGCTCAATTTTGTATGTGCATGCGGTAAGGATGCAGTAGCGGCAGGTGCTCACGCCGGTAATATCGTTAGAAACGTTGCAGCTGTCTGTGACGGTAAGGGCGGCGGACGTCCCGACTCTGCTGTTGCAGGAGCAAAGGATACTTCCAAGGTAGCTGAGGCTATCGCTCAGGTAACAGGAATTGTTGCAGGAATGCTTAAATAACTTAAAATGGTCGCCTGTGCGACCATTTTTTTATGCAAAGCATGATTCAATAACCCTGTTGCATTCAAGAGGTGAATATCTCCAGTTGTCAATATGCGTTACACCGGAGGTGTAGTAATCTGTGACACTTCTGTGGATCTTACTTTCACAGGTATCAATCAATACAAGTTTAATCTTCATACGGTCAGCATATATGTTTTTAATGTATACAGACGCACCTTTACCAACCTCCACGCCGCCTCTGTACTCTGCAAGTCCCGCAAGATTAGGAGCAAGCTCAACGAAGATCCCATAGTCCTCTATGCTTCTGACAATTCCTGCAACAGTCTGCCCTACCGCAAACCGTGCGGCATTCTGTTCCCAAGTACCCAAAAGCTCCTTATGTGATACATATATTCGTGTATCGTCAAAATCTATAGACCTTATTACAGCGTTTATGTACATACCGACATCAAAACGGTCCGAGGGATGAGAAATACGCGATACTGAAATAGCATCAATAGGCAACAACGAGACAATTCCGCACCCTACGTCTACGAAGGCACCAAAATGTTCAAGATGAGTAACCCGTGCCGGGATCACGTCACCAGGGATGAGATCGTATAGATAATTATTAAGACAGTCAAGCTGGGCTGCTCTTCTTGACAATATGGCAACCGGACGGGAATTTTCATTATAGATTATATTTACCACCTTGAAGCATACAGCCTTGCCCACACGGGTTATCACAGCTATATCCTTAACATCGGATTGGGTTGAGAGAGCACATTCTTCCCTTTTCATTATCCCTGTTATTCCACCTACTCTGAACTCCAGAGTCATATCCCCTGTACATCTGTCAGCGACCCCCTCCAGTATAACACCTTTTGCCATAGCAAGCTCTAACCCCGAAAGTGTAGATATATACTCATTATTATGAGCAGTTCCTATACGTCTTCCCTCAGGTAGATATTTTGATATCATATTTAACCTCCGTTATTTGTTAATTCAATGATATTAGTATTAAATTCAAGTGGATTTTATGATTCTACAAATATTAATTTTTTGTATCCGCACTTATCTATAGCAGAGAATAATCGAGTATTATTGAGCTTTTGGAAGATAGTATGTTTATAAATTGAAATTTATAAAAGATTTTTATTAAAATATATTGACACAGCCCAACTCTTGTGCTATAATTTTACCCGTTATGAAATAATTTATGTGAAAATTTGCAGGAGGATTCAGATCAATGTCCACATTCATGGCAAAGAAAGAAACCATTGAACGCAACTGGTACGTTATCGACGCGGCTGGCAAGCCCCTCGGTAAGACCGCTGCTGCTGCTGCTAACATTCTTCGCGGCAAGCATCGCCCTGAGTTTACACCTCACGTAGACTGCGGTGAGTTCGTTATCATCATCAACTGCGAGAAGGCAGTTCTCACAGGTAAGAAGCTCGATCAGAAGTACTACCGTCACCATTCCGGTTACATCGGTGGTCTTAAGGAGATCCAGTACCGTAAGCTTATGGCTACAAAGCCCGAGTTTGCTATGCAGCTCGCAGTTAAGGGTATGCTCCCCAAGAATTCTATCGGCGCTAAGTCTCTTACAAGACTTAAGACAGTTCGCGGTGCAGAGCACAAGCATGCTGCTCAGAAGCCCACCCAGCTTTAATTATCGGGAAAGGAGTAAAGAATAATGGCAGTTAACTATCAGTCCGCAAAACCTTATTTCTACGGCACAGGCAGAAGAAAGAGCTCTGTTGCTCGTGTACGTCTTGTTCCCGGTACAGGTGTTGTAACCATTAACAACCGTGACATCGACGATTATTTCGGTCTTGAGACCCTTAAGCTTATCGTAAACCAGCCCTTTGGTGTTACAAACACTGTTGGTAAGTTTGATATCATTTGCAGAGTTAACGGCGGCGGCTTCTCCGGTCAGGCAGGTGCTATCCGTCACGGTGTTGCAAGAGCACTTCTCCAGGCAGATGAAAGCTATAGAGCTACTCTTAAGAAGGCCGGTTTTCTCACCCGTGACCCTCGTATGAAGGAGAGAAAGAAGTACGGTCTCAAAGCAGCTCGTCGTGCACCCCAGTTCTCCAAGAGATAATTTCCCACCAAACCGAATATATATTATATATTTCGATACTTTATCTTTTTGGATATTCGTACAGATCAAATATCAATCCAATTGGTTTTGGTATCATAGGAGGTAATGCTTATGTACTCTCAGCACAGCTCCGAAAATCCAATCCGAACAAATTCACGCAAATTTCCCAATTTGTTTTCCCAAGTGAACTTCCCGACCGCAAAGAGGAACAGCACTTCCCTGCTTTCCAAATTTGCAAAACCCATTAAATCAGTTTTCGTAATCCTAATTACAGTAGTCTTATTCGTAGGCTTTGTTATGGCTGCGTATTGTATCGAGGGGTCCATTAACGTCGGATTTACACCGGATTTTCAAAATCAACACACATCTTATTCCTCAGTAAACTCTATGTTTGGAAAATACAGCGACCTTGCTACTGTCAAACTTTCAGTACACGGTAAGCAGGAATTTTCCGTATACACCAAGGACGTTACCGTAGGAGAGATAATCGATCAGCTTTCGCTCACACTTGATGCTAATGACACCGTCAATCACAATCGCACAGACAAGGTTTTTGATGGCATGCAGATCCGCATCGACCGTGTTGAAACAAAAGCTCATACAGAAACAGTAACAATTCCCTATACCACCAAGGTTGTTGAATCACAAACAATACCTAAGGGCACAAGAAAGATAGTTCAGGCCGGTGTTGACGGATCGACAACGCAGTCCATCACAGAAACATACGTTAACGGTGAACTGCAAAAACGTGACGTATCCGAAGAAGCTACCAACATCGCTCCCACCGAGGAGATTGTTGAGGTAGGTGTAGGCGGAGTCTACACAGACAGCAACGGAAACAGTTATGCTTATTCCTATTACATCGACGTAACAGCTACAGCATACGGCACTCTTTCGGGAATAACCGCTTCAGGTAAAGCTATACAGTTAGGCATGATAGCAGTTGACCCCAGAGTAATTCCGCTTGGCACTAAGGTATATCTTACCGGCTCATGGGGGGACATGGGTGTCCACGCCGCTGAGGATACCGGTGGATCTATCAAGGGTAACAGGATAGATGTTTATTTAGGCGACGATTACAATCTGCTTCGTCAGTTTGGACGTCGTTCGATGCGAGTATATATTCTCGAATGATAATGTGACAAAGGCGTCGTTTAGAGCAATTGATATTGCCCTTTTAAAACTACGCCTTTTTTCATTATTTTATTGCCGATTTCAACCATTTTATATCCTTTCCCGTTATCGCACGGGTCATCAAAAGCAACAAGAAATAAATCAGTGCTGTCATAATTATTCCAATTATTCCCACAGCTTTTGTTTTCACACCCATAAAAATCCGGGTATTAATAATAAGTTTAACTATAACAGTAGAAAACACAATGCAAAATAATGGTTTAATTAACCATTTTATTATCTTTACACCTGCATTGCATCTCTTAAACAGCCTTACCACACTTAGAGAGGCGTTTATAACCTCCATAATAAAAATTACGACTACATAACCGTACACTCCCCATATGGGAACGAGTAAATACACAAGGACAACACTTAATGATGCGTCAAATATATTCACTCGCATTGAATATATCTGTTCACCCATCCCCTTCAGCATTCCGTCAACTACGTGGTCAAGATACATTACAGGTATAAGCGGTGCCATAATTCTTATAAACACGCCGGCATCCAAAGAGTTATAAATCATCCGTCCGAGTTCACCTGAAAAGCAGATCATGATACCTGATACACCGATCGAAAAACTAAGTGCCGTCTGAAATACACGTTCTACTATACTGTCTACTCTTTTATTTTCTCCTGCGGCAAGTGACTGGGCGATTTCAGGTACAAGCAGACCGGCAAAAGCACTCATTATAGCCATCGGAAACAAAACTATCGGCATTACCATTCCCTGTAGTGTACCGTATGAAACCAGTGCATTATCGTTACTTGCTCCAAATTTACGAAGACCTGCCGGGATAAGCATATGCTCAACACTTACCAAGGCACTGCGCACATAAGCGCTGAAGGCAATTGGAAGCGATATAGACAAAAGCTTTTTAGCAAGATTCTTTTCAACAGGTCTACCCTTTTCAATATGCCTTTTCAGATCGTATTTGTACATTAAATATGAAATAAAAAACGCAGCACATTCGCTGATTACAGTTCCACCGATCAAAGCTGCACACGCATACGCCGCACCTTTGGGTAATAATACTGCCAGAAGTCTGACTGTAACGGCGATTGTAACAATCTGCTCTCCGAGCTGCACAAGTGAACTCTTATAGACACGTCTTACTGCAGTAAAATAACCGGATAAGGCAGATGATAATGAAATAAACGGCAACGCAAAGGAAAGTAATCGCAAAGGCATTACACAGCGTTCATCACAGAGCAAATAACGCGAGACAGGACCCGAAAATGAATACAGCAGTATCATTGCTACACATCCAAAGCAAAGGCTGTATATGATACAACGCAGCATTATATGCCGGATATCAGTTTCATTTCCCTTACCTATTGCCTCTGCGGTCATTCTTGTAGAGGCAAGATTAATACCCGACGTTGCAAATGTTATGGCAAATCCCCCTACGCTCATTATCAAGGAATACAAACCAATACCGCCCGCACCTATCCTTCCGGTAACGTACACGTTAAACCCTAAAGATACAAATCGCATTACCAAGGATACTGCGGTCATTAACAAAAGGTTATAAAACATAGCCTTAGTTCTTTTCAAAAAAATTCACCTCATAGAATTCTATGCAGATGATTTTATAAATAAGTTAAAAATAAAAAATATAAAGAGAGGTATTCTACAATGGAAATCAAAAACAGCTATCTTCAGAAGGTGTATGAGGATACCGTTAAGCGTAATTCTCACCAGCCTGAGTTTCTTCAGACAGTAGAGGAGGTTCTTGCAACCCTTTCTCCTGTGGCAGATCAGCGTCCCGACCTTATTGCGGCAGGCGTATTTGACAGAATCCCCGAGCCCGAAAGAGCAATCAGCTTCCGTGTAAGCTGGGTTGATGACGCAGGCAAGGTACAGGTAAACCGTGGTTACAGAGTTCAGTTCAACTCTGCTATCGGTCCTTACAAGGGCGGTCTTCGTTTCCACCCCACAGTAAACGAATCTGTTATCAAGTTCCTCGGCTTTGAGCAGACCTTCAAGAACAGCCTTACTGGTCTTCCTATGGGCGGCGGTAAGGGCGGCTCAGACTTTGATCCTCAGGGTAAGTCTGACGCAGAGGTTATGCGTTTCTGCCAGAGCTTTATGACAGAGCTTGCAAAGCATATCGGAGCAGATACAGACGTTCCTGCAGGTGATATCGGTGTTGGTGCGCGTGAGGTAGGCTATCTCTACGGCCAGTACAAGAGACTCCGCAACGAGTTTACCGGTGTTCTTACAGGTAAGGGTCTCTCCTACGGCGGTTCTCTTATCCGTCCCGAGGCAACAGGCTACGGCGCTGTTTACTATGCTGTAGAAATGCTTAAGTACTTTGGTGATGACATCAAGGGCAAGACATTCGCTGTATCCGGTTTCGGTAACGTAGCATGGGGTACCGTTAAGAAGATCAATGAGCTCGGCGGTAAGGTAGTTACTATTTCCGGTCCTGACGGTTATATATATGATCCTGACGGTGTTGCAACCGAAGAGAAGATCAACTTTATGCTTGAGATGCGAGCTTCCTGCCGTAACAGAGTTCAGGATTACGCTGACAAGTTCGGTGTAGAGTTCTTTGCAGGTCAGAAGCCTTGGGGTACTAAGGTTGATATCATTATGCCCTGCGCTACTCAGAACGAGGTCAATCTTGAAGATGCTAAGAAGATCGTAGAAAACGGTATCAAGTACTATGTAGAGGTTTCAAATATGCCTACTACAAATGATGCTATCTCTTACCTCAAGGAGAACAACGTTATCGTTGCTCCCTCTAAGGCGGTTAACGCAGGCGGTGTTGCAGTTTCCGGTCTCGAGATGAGCCAGAACTCCATGAGATACAGCTGGACTGCAGAAGAGGTTGACGCTAAGCTTCACCAGATAATGTCCGATATCTTTGCTACATCCGTTAAGGCTGCTAACAAGTACGGTCTCGGTGATGATCTCGTTGCTGGTGCTAACATTGCAGGCTTCGAAAAAGTTGCAGATGCAATGCTCGCTCAGGGTATCGCATATTAATTTAATACATACAACAACCTCCGATTCTGGAGGTTGTTTTTTCTTGATTACTTGAAAATTTGAATATTCTGTGCTATAATTATTTTATCACAAAATCCGAAAGGAGAATTATTATGAAAATGAAAAAATTATCAGCATTGGCTCTTACCCTTGTAATGTTAATCTCTATGGCTCTACAGTCATTTGCTTTAACTGTAGACACAGAGGTTGCTGCTAACTGGTGTACTTTGGCAGCAAAGTATTCCAAAGGCACCTGGAAGATCATAGCACCTAAAGCAAGCGGAAACGTTATCAAGACCGAAGGATTTACCTTCAATACAGCCGATAACGGAGGTATCAAAGTCACAACTCCCGACTATAAGACATTTGCGGGAACCTACGGTGTATCTGCTGTTACAAGTAACGCAAAAACAAGTCTCGACGGTCTGAGTGTAGTTATAACCCCCGATGAATACGACTCTATGTTGGATTCTTTAAAAGCAGGTAACATCATAGGTGTGCTCTGGACAGAAGAAAAAATTAACGAGATCGCTAAATTCAACGAAACATCCTCATCATATGATAAAGGACTTTATACTGCCGTTCAGGCATATGATACAGGTCTTCGACATCTCATTCCCACTGCCGAGAACGCTACACCTCTTACACCCGCCTTTGATACCGCAGCTACTCCAATAGGACAGGCGTTGTATATATCTCTTACCTGTAATGTAGCACAAGAGGACAATGCACCTATAGCTACATCTGTAAGAATCGTATATTACGACGGCTACTATATGAATGACGACGGAAACCCCGGCTACAGGTGGATATTTACGGCAAGAAACCATCCCGACACGCTGAATTCGGATTCCACCCGTCTTTCACAGCCATATGAATCTGTTGACCTATCAAAAGGTCTTGCAATCAATGTAAGAGCGGATGAGGAGCTTGGCTTTATAGTTAATATTAACGGCTATGATTATTATAGAGGCGAGGACGTCGGATATTTTCCTGATGCAAAACAGGACTGGTACGGTTATAAAACAAAGGACCTGACCGATGATAAAATAGAAGAAAGTGATCCTCTCTACCTCAGCACAATGACCTATGCAAAGGCGGACGTTGACCTTTCCGGCCTCAAGAGCGCCGGCGAAGGCTACGTAACTGTCGGTGCGGTTTCCAACAATGACCAGAATCTTGCCGAGCACGGTTGTAACTATACCGTAGATACCATCAACGGCACTCCTGCTGCAAGCTGGAACGGCGAAAATACACCCGATCACGTATGCAGCTACGAGTTTATCGAGACTGTTGCAGCTAACTGTACCCGTGACGGTTATGACTACTACAGATGCTCCGTCTGCGGTAAGCATAAAACAGACAATATAATACCTCATATCGAGCATATAAGCGGTGAAATGAAGGAATTTGAAGCACCTACATGCGACAACTACGGTACGATGGCAGCTCACTGTACGGTTTGCAGACGTATCGTTGATTCCTATGCTATTCCTAAGACCGAGCATATATTTGCTGATGAAGTTGTTTCCGTTATTACAGAAGCGACCTGCGATAAGGAGGGGCTTGTTGTCAAACACTGCAACAAATGCGCAAAGGATTATGAGGTAGTTGTCCCTGTGAATTCGAATTCTCACGTTCTCCATAATGAAACTCCTATTATCGAAACCGTCGATTCTGCTACCGATTGGTACGGCAAGGTTACAGGTTCCTGTACCGGTTGCGGTAACATAATCGAAAAGAATGTCGATATGTACGGTTATGTTGATCATTTTACCGATGTAAAGGAAAATTCCTGGTTTATGTCCGAGGTTGCATTCTGCGTAAAACAAGGATATGTATCCGGTATGACCGAAACAACATTTGCTCCAAACAATAACCTTACCAGAGCTCAGTTCCTTACCCTTCTTGCAAAGTTAGACGGAGCTGATCTCACTATGTATGACACAGTTGAATCAGGCTTTGAGGATGTTAAAACAGACCATTGGTTTAATGAGGTCGTATGCTGGGCAGTTGAAAACGAATACACCAGCGGACTCAGTGCTACCAAGTTCGGTCCCAACAACAACATCACACGTTCGCAGCTTGCAAGATTCTTCTATGTTTACACGGAGAAGAAAGGGCTTTTGGTATCCTCGGAGGCTGATCTTTCCGCTTTTGAAGATGCAAACAAAATCCAGGATTGGGCACTTACTCCAGTTAAGTGGGCAGTAGCGGAGGGCCTTATCACAGGTACAACGGCTACCACGCTGGCTCCCAATGCAACAGCAACAAGAGCTCAGGCAGCACGTATCATTATGATGTATGCTAATATATCATTTTCTCCCGTAAACAGCGAAAAACCTTTAGCATAATTATCATACAGCCGCAAAAAGCGGCTGTATTTTTTTCAAAAAATATATTGTACATTCTGAATAAATATGCTATAATAGATAAAATTGACAAACGGAGGTAATTATGAACAGCAATAATCCCTACAGTGAAGTAACTCCGCAGATTTTCGAATTAGCGAAAGAATGTGCACATAACAATCATATAGATAAAGAACTTTACGCAAAGCATAAAGTCAATTTGGGTCTTCGTGACGTAAACGGTCAGGGTATACTCACAGGTCTTACTGAAATATCCGATATTATTTCCTTCGAAGAAAAGGATGGCGAGCGTATTCCTTGTGAAGGAATTCTTAAATACAGAGGCTATGATATATACAAGTTGGTTGACGGGTTTATGGATGAAGATCGTTTCGGGTTTGAAGAGATAACCTATCTTCTCCTTCTCGGTGAGCTCCCTACACGCGAAAAGCTCGCAAGCTTTACTGAGCTTCTTGCATCCTACCGCAAGCTCCCCAAAAACTTTGTTCGTGATGTTATTCTCAAGGCGCCAAGCCGTGAAGTGATGAACACTATGGCAAGATGCGTTCTCACTATGTACGTTTACGATGATATGGCGGATAACATAGCTATACCCAATGTTCTTCGTCAGTCCTTACAGCTTATTTCTCAGTTCCCTATCTGGGCTGTTTACGGATATCTTTCATCCCAGTATTATCATTACGGCAAAGACCTTCACATCAATCAGCCCCGCACAGATCTGTCTACCGCCGAAAATATACTTCATATGCTACGTCCCGACGGTAAGTATACAGATCTTGAGGCAAAGATACTTGACCTTGCTCTCGTTCTCCACGCAGAGCACGGCGGTGGTAATAACTCCACCTTTACCGCACATGTTGTATCCTCCTCAGGTACAGACACGTATTCAGCAGTTGCAGCAGCTCTCGGCTCACTTAAGGGTCCGAAGCACGGCGGTGCCAACATCAAGGTAGTTCGTATGTTTGACGATATCAAAGAAAACGTCAAGGACTGGACAAACGAAGCTGAGATTGCAGATTATCTCACAGCTATACTTGAAAAAAGAGCCTTTGACCGCACCGGTCTTATATACGGTATGGGACATGCGGTATACTCAATTTCCGATCCCCGAGCCTGCATCCTTGAGCGTTGTGTAAAGGATCTCAGTGCCGAAAAGGGCCGCGATGACGAGTATGCACTTTACAAGAACGTTGCCAAGATCGGCACAAAGCTCATTTCTGAAAAACGTAAGATCTATAAGGGTGTAAGCCCCAACGTTGACTTCTTCAGCGGATTTGTTTACAGTATGCTTAATCTCCCCGCAGAACTTCTTACGCCTATATTTGCCATAGCTCGTATAGTAGGCTGGAGTGCGCACCGTATTGAAGGTCTTATCAATGCAGACAAGATCATCCGTCCCGGTTATATGGGTGTCGGAGAGGCTCGTGAATACACGAAAATTGACGAACGTAACTGATTGACAACCAAGCAAAAGTATGATATATTATATAGGAGAGTGGTGACACTCTCCTATTTTAACCCTGAAGGAGGTGTGTATATGGCAAAGAAAACTGACGGCAAAATAATAGCACAAAATAAAAAAGCAAGACACGATTATTTTGTTGATGAAACATATGAAGCCGGTATAGAGCTTTTCGGTACAGAGGTAAAGTCTCTTCGCAACGGCAATGTTAATCTTAAGGATTCCTACTGCCATATTTATAAGGGCGAACTGTTCGCCTCAGGTGTACACATCTCTCCATACGAACAGGGTAACATATTCAACCGCGATCCTTTGAGAGAAAAAAAGCTCCTAATGCATAAAAAGGAGATTAACAAACTTTTCGGCCTTGTATCACAGAAAGGCTATACCCTTGTTCCTCTCTCTCTGTATTTCAGCGGTTCGAGAGTCAAAATGGAAGTTGGTCTCTGCAGAGGTAAAAAACTCTATGACAAGCGTGACGATATGGCTCGCCGAGATGACCAACGCTACATCGAGCGCAGCCTTAAAGAAAAGTATTAATGAAGATTTCGGCACAGCCGAAATCAACCTAAACTCATAACTCATCACTCTAAACTCATAACTGCAGGTCACAGACCTGCCTATATGGGGGCGTAAAGGTTTCGACGGGGATATTGAAGTCTTGTAAGCGGGTAGAGATGCAGTAACTCTTTAAACAACTGCAACATTTTAAAATTAAACGCTAACGACAATCTCGTAGCTCAGGCTGCCTAAGCGCGCCTGCATCCGACGGTTGAGGACCACGGCTTCCCGAGGGTGTCATTTCAGTGGTGAACGTGAAGCATAAGTTTGTCTTTGTAGTGCTCATGAATTAAAAGACTGGCTCTTTCGGCTTTTGTTTGTTTTGACCCCGGGAGCGAGATCTTGAAACAAACTACACCCGTAGAAAGCGAGATGAATATGTTTTCGGACAGGGGTTCGATTCCCCTCGCCTCCACCAGAAAACGACAGATTCCGACAGGAATCTGTCGTTTTCAACTAAATCCACCCTTGAGGGTGGGTGAAATATTGCTTTGCAATGTGAAATACGCCTGCGGCGTGTGAAATTCGCCTCGACGGCGAGTGGGTGGATTTAATTTCACTTGATGCGATAGCATCAAATTTCACAATTTACGGAGTAAATTATTTCACCGT
>JAFQDF010000007.1 GCA_017416185.1 Clostridia bacterium | reverse complement strand
TTCATCCTGAGCCAGGATCAAACTCTCTAAAAAAATTTATAAGTTTGTTTGCTCTTTTATTTAATGTTCCTTAAAGGATTTTGCTTGACGAGATTTTCCTTCACACACAGTATATCTTATACCTTCGTGCTTGTACTCATCTTTGTTGTTCAATTTTCAAGGATCGCGTCGCTGTCTCGTGGACAGCTTGACTATTATATCACAACGTTTTCCGTTTGTCAAGTACTTTTTTCAACTTTTTTAAAGTTTTTTTCGTGCTTGTTTTCGGCTTGTTGTGCCCCGTGTCATGCGGGATTTATAGTATAACCGATTGCATTCATTTTGTCAACCCCTTTTTTCAAAAAACTCATATTTTTTTATATACCGGCAATAATACCAATATGATCACTGTATTATTTCGTTGTATTGTAATTTATGCACTATTGGTAGGAGCTCTGCGGCTCACCGGGAAGCGTCAGATGGGAGAACTGGAGGTATCCGAACTTATTACTACCCTCATATTATCTGAGGTAGCTGTGCTTCCCATATCCGATCCCGACATTCCCATAGCCTACGCAACCCTGCCTGTTTTCGCTCTCAGCTCCTTAGAGGTAATAGTAACCTATTTTACCTCCAAGAGTCCAAAGCTTCGTTCCGTTATCGCCGGCAGACCCAACGCCGTTATCAAAAACGGCCACATAGATCAGAAGGAGCTTAATAAAATGCGTATGTCTGCCTCGGAGTTTATGTCCCAGCTGCGTATCAACGGAGTCACCAATCCTTATAAGCTGCGATATGCATTCTTCGAGGAGGACGGTCAACTCTCGGTAATAGAAAAGGAAGCCGAATATATATATGTACTCGTAAACGACGGCTGCCTCAACGAATTCAATCTCAACGAGTCGGACTGGAACGAAGCAAGAGTGCATAAATTTCTTAAAAAGCAGAATGCTGACATCAAGGATATATTCCTGATGACCGTGGATGCCAATGATAAGGTGACCCTTATATATAAGGAAGAATAAATATGAAGTCTTTTATTATTTCAATAGTTGTGCTGACTCTGTGCATATCTATAGCCTTTCTCAATTATGCCATCACCCTTGACCGTGTAGGGGTGCTGCTCGGGCAGGCTGAGGCTATAACCAAAGCCAACGCTCCCGTCTTTTCGCAAAAGTGGGAGAAAACCCGGGAAATACTCCGCTACACCTCCAGACGGAATCTGCTGCGTGATATAGATAATGCCGTGGAGCTGCTGGAGAAATGCGACGATGCCGATTTTGACTCCGCCAAAACCGCCCTTATATATAAAATGAAGGAATTGTGTGATTCCCAGGGCTTCGGCATTAAAACAATACTCTAAATATATTGATTTTTTCTTCATTTTATTATATAATTGTTTATATATAACTAAAATGAGGTGAACTGTATGAATTATTATCCCATGAATATAGCAGGTGTCGACCGCAAGCTCCCCATATGTCCTGTGACCGACGACCTTTACATAGGAGCATTTGTTATCTTCGGCGATCAGGAGCTGACCGTTGCCTGCGCCGAGGCTCTGCTTAAGATCGCTCCCGAATATGACTACATAATTACGGCCGAAGCCAAGGGTATTCCCCTTATCCACGAAATGGCACGTCAGTCGGGTGCCGAAAAATATTTTCTTGCAAGAAAAAAGCCCAAGCTCTATATGACCGGGGTTTTTGAAGTGACCGTTCGTTCCATCACCACCGAGGGTGAACAGAAGCTCTATCTTGACACAGCGGATGCTGAGATGATGAAAGGAAAGAAGATCCTTATAGTTGACGACGTTATCTCTACAGGCGAATCTCTCAAGGCTATAGAGGCACTTGTAGAAAAAGCCGGCGGTATCATTGCAGGCAGGATGTGTATTCTTGCCGAGGGTGATGCAATAGACAGAGACGACATACAGTATCTCAATCCTCTGCCTCTCTTCAATGCAGACGGCAGCGTAAAGGAGTAAGACTATGTCTAACATCTGGCATGATATATCTCCAAAAAGAATAAAACCAGAGGATTTTATCGGAGTTGTGGAAATATCCAAAGGCTCAAAAAAGAAATACGAGCTAGACAAGGAGACGGGCTTTATCATCCTTGACAGGATCCTCTATACCTCCACCCACTATCCCGCAAATTACGGATTTATCCCCCGTACCTACGGCGATGACGGAGACCCCTTGGACGTTCTGCTCCTCTGTTCCGAGGTACTCGAGCCTCTGACCCTTTGCAGAGCATACCCCATCGGAGTTATCACAATGATCGACAACGGCAGAAACGATGAAAAGATCATAGCAATCCCTTACAGCGATCCTACATATAACAGTTACAAGGATATCACCGATCTTCCAGCCCATATATTTAATGAAATGAAGCATTTCTTTGAGGTCTATAAGAACCTGGAAAACAAAGAAACTGCCGTAAACGAAGTAAGAGGCAAGTCGGATGCAATACAGATCATTTCTCAAGCTATCGACAGCTACATCAAAAACTTTTGTCAGTAAAGGAGATTCAAAATGAAAAAATTATTTTCATATTCGCTTATTCTTGCCATAATCCTTTCTATGAATATATCATTGTTATCCGTAGGCAAAATAGGTGTAGCCGCAGCATCGGGCACAGCCGATGCAAATGATATCGTTTTCACCTACGGCGGTGACGTGCTGTTGACCCCGGGAAAGGACAACACATCAATATATCTGACATGGAGTTCTGTGGGTGAATCCCCCGACCGCGTGGAATGGGTGGAAACATCAAGGCTGATCAACGGCAGTATGCCCTCCGACTGTTACAAAGTCAACAGTCAAAAGGAAGCCAGCTTCCTGCGCGGATATACCGCAAGAGCAGAAATCACAGGTCTTAAGCCCGACACCGAATATACTTACCGTATGGTACGCTTTGACGGTACAGTATCATCCCTCTACAGCTTTAAAACAAGAGCAGATGATAATGCCTTTTCCTTCCTTCTTGCAGGCGACCCCCAGATAGGAGCCAGCGGAACAGATAATGACTTCACCGGCTGGACCGATACCTTAGACAATGCAATCGCGTGGTTTGGCGAGGATATTGAATTTCTTATGACCGCAGGAGATCAGGTAAACTCCGAAGACATTGCAAGACAACATAATGGCTTTATCGTTCACGATTGGCTTCGCAGCCACACACTTATCACTACGGTAGGTAACCATGACGACGGCCCCGGCTACAGCCAGTACGTTACATACACCGACAACGATCAGAATACCATCTCCGAGGCAGGCAGATACGGCGGCGACTTTTGGGTAGAGTACGACGGCGTGCTGATAATGTCTCTTAACGTGAATGAAATGAGTGTTGCCAAGCACCGTGCCTTTATGGAAAGAGCTATTGCCGAATATACCGCAATATACGGTGACCCGGTGTGGACTATAGTTACCTTCCACTTCAGCATTTACACAGGCGGCGCCCGTGCAGGCGAATTTGCAAGCTGGCGTAACTCTCTCGGTGTTTATATGTCCGAGCTTGGCGTTGACGCGGTACTTTCCGGTCACGACCACGTATATACCCGTGCTTATATGATAAACGGCACCGAGGTCATAGACAACAAGGATCTGTATGTTCCCGTAAACGGAGATAACTACGGAAGTTATCACGACCCCAAAGACGGAGATGTATTCTATCTTACAGCCAATTCTTCCTCCGGCTCTAAGTTCTACAACCTTCTCGACAGTCAGCCTCCCTATGCGGCTGTAACAAATCAGGAAAACGTTCCCAACATCACAAAGGTAGACGTAACAGCTGATTCTCTGGTATTTACCACTTACCGTTGCTCTGCAACCAACGAAATGGGCGACGTGATGGATTTCTTTGCCATCCACAGAAACACAGACGAGGACAAATACGCTCCTACCCTCAACGTGCCCGAGGTAACCTATTACTCGGTACAGGACGGTGTTGATCTCTACAAGGGTATCTCCGCATACGATAACATAGACGGTGATCTTACAGATAAAATAAAGATCGACGGAACCCTCGACGTATCCAAGACCGTTACCCTGACGTATAAAGTAACAGATGCGGCGGGAAATATTGCAACCAAGCAGCGTACGTTTATTCCTCTTGACACCCAAAAGGTTATCACCGGTGAAGAGACCGTATGGAAATATCTTGACAACGGCACGGATCCCTACGGTGATTATGATGACAGACAGAGCTGGAGAAACCTTGAGTTTGATGACTCCGGCTGGAAGGAAGGAAAATCCGCCTTTGGTGCCAAAGGAGACGAGCCCGGCGAACACGACGGTATCATCCCTTCCACACATATCAGTCTCTACTACCCCGAGGGCTCGGACGATGAAGGCGCAAACATCCCCTGTTATTTCTTCCGTACCACGTTTGATGTAAAAGATCCCGAAAGGATCAGTCAGCTCAAGGGTAAGCTCTTCTACAACGATGCCTGCCTTGTATACATTAACGGTGTAAAGGTAGCGGATTTCAATACTGCCGTATACGCAGAGGGCGAGATAACCTACACCGGAAACCACGCTCCGGGCGAGGCAGAGGCTGCTCTTGGCTCAATAAACATTTCCGATAAGGCTACGCTTGACACTATCAACCTTAAGGAAAAGGATAATATCATTGCCGTAATGCTCTATCAGTTTGATTCCGAGCCGGACAAGAGCATCTTCTTCCATTTCGAATACCTTAATGCAAATGCCGACGGCTTAGACTTCCCCTTTACCGACGTAAAGTCTAATCACTGGTATTATAGCGCAGTAACGAAGGCTTATATGACGGGTCTGTTCGTTGGCACCTCCGAGGATAAGTTCTCACCGGGCGGCTCTATGACCCGAGCTATGACCTGGGCGGTGCTGAGCCGTATTGCAGGTGAAAATATCGGTGCAAGCGAGGGCAAGTGGTATCTCGGATATCAGGAATGGGCTATGGAAAACGGAGTGTCCGACGGACAGCGTCCCAACGATAACGTTACCCGTGAACAGCTCGTTTCTATGCTCCACCGTATGAAAAACAGCCCTTCTGCCGAGTGCGATCTTTCATCCTTTGCAGACGAAAACAAGGTATCTGACTGGGCGAAGGAATCTGTAATGTGGGCTGTAGATATAGGTCTTATGGTAGGCAAGGGTGAATCACTTGCCCCCCGTGACAACGCAACAAGAGCAGAGGCTTCTGTGCTTCTGTTAAAATATCTTGATATTAAATAAGGAAGAAAAATGAAGAATAAATACTTTATAAAAAAACTTTCGCTTATATTGGCGATATGCCTGATGTTGACATCTTTGCCTATATTCGCTGCAAGAAACGAAAGCTCTGTTTTACCCGAAAATAACGCGAAAGCCCCCGAACCTCAAAAGCCCTACGGCTATGATACCATCATAACCAAGGGTAAGGATGATAGCTATTATCACGTTACCTGGACCTCCGAGCTTAACGGCACCACCGAATATATCCAGTGGGTAGAGGCCGACCGTGTTGTTAACGGCGTGTTCCCCGAGGATGCTTATGCCGCACAGGCAAGCAAGTCTCCCGGAGTATGCCGCGGCAAAATGACCGACCTTAAATCCGACACCGAATACGCTTACCGTGTAGGAAGCGACTTTGTCGGATGGTCTGAGATATATTACACCTCTGTAGGCAACACCGACGACGGATGCTTCTCATTCCTTGCGGTGGGTGATCCTCAGGTCAACTCAAACGTTGACGGTGAAACATGGAATATATCCCTCGAAAAAGCAAAGAATTGGTTTGGCAACGACGTGGAATTCATCATAAGTCTAGGTGACCAGACAAACTCGGGAGACGTTGAAGCGGAATTTGATTATTTTACATATCCCGAATATCTGCGTTCTCTGCCTATGGTTACCGTTCTCGGCAACCACGATGACAGAGGTGCAAACTACAGTGAGCATTTCACATACACCGAAGTAGATCAGACCACCCTGACCGAGGGCGGTGTATACGGCGGTAACTACTGGGTGGCTCATGACAAAATGCTTGTTATCGTTCTCAACTTCCAGTATGAGAGCGAGGCTGCTCATATAGCCTATACCGAGAAAGCAATAAAAGAATATACCGCTGTCTACGGTAAGCCCGTATGGACTGTCGTCGCCTTCCACGATTCTCTGTTCTCGGGTGCGGCTTCCCGTTACCTTGAGACCAACGAAAAGAGAGACAACTACTCTGCGGCATTCTCCCGTATGGACGTTGATGCGGTGTTTATGGGTCACGATCATATATACACAAGAACCTATATGATCAATAATTCCGACATCATTGACGATGCCGAAAGATACGAACCTGTTTGGGGTGATCCCTACGGAAGCATGCGTAACGTAAAGGACGGCGACGTAGTGTTCTTCACTATGAACTCATCCTCGGGATCCAAGTTCTATGAGATGACAAGCAAGGCTCTGCCCTTTGCGGCTAACGCAAACCAGGAGAATATAGCAAACATCACAAAGGTAGACGTTACCCCCGATTATATGGCGGTATATACCTATCGTTGCGGACAGAACAACGAGGTAGGTGATCTTGTGGACTTCTTTGCCATCCACAGAAGTGTGGAGGAGGATAAGTACGCTCCCGCTCTCAACGTTCCCAACACTACATATTATTATACCGACGATATTCCCGAGCTTATGGCAGGCATAACAGCTTACGACAACGTAGACGGTGACGTAAGCTCTGCTATTAAGTACAGCGGCAGTATCGATCCTTATGCAGTATCAACCGTTACATATACGGTTACAGACAAGGCGGGCAACACTGCAACGGTTGAGCGTAAATTTATCCCCCTTGACGAACAAAAGCTTATCAGCTCTGAAGAAACCGTATGGGAATATAACGATTTCGGCGTTTGGCCCTTTGACTTTGAGGACGGATATGACGAATACCGTTGGACCACCGAAGCCTATGTTCCCGAGGACTGGAAAACTGCCAAGGGTCCTTTCGGTTCGATAAACGGCGAGCTTGCCGAGCATACTGCAGGCGTTCCAAATACTCTTATTAATCTCTGGTTCCCCGAGGGTCACGATCAGGATGGGGAGATCCTTCCCAACTTTTTCTTCAGAACGACCTTTGACCTTCCCGATCCCGAAAGCGTAGAAGCTCTTCTCTTTGATATGTGGTTTGACGATGCGGTGACCGTCTATATCAACGGTGTTATGGTGCGTCAGTACAACTGCTTTATGGGCGGTGAGAACATCGGTTACTCCGGCTGTGACAGAGAGACTCCTCTTGATATAACCTCTCAGCATCTTCCCTTCAAGATAGACGACCCCACCCTGCTTGATTCTCTCAATCTTAAGGAAGAGGGCAATTTAATTGCAGTTGAGCTCTATCAGTGCAGCGCATATTCGGACGATATATACTTTGACCTTACCTCTCTGAGAGTTCAGAGAAGCATAAAGGAGCTTCCTTTTACAGACGTTAAGTCAGATCATTGGTTCTATCCCGCAGTAAGCTACTGCGTAAACAAGGGTTACGTTGCGGGTATGACCGAGACAACGTTCGTTCCCTCGGGCAAGCTCACAAGAGCGCAGTTTTTAACCATACTTGCAAAGCTGGACGGTGTTGATCTCAGAAGCTACCATACTACCGAAGCAGGCTTTGAGGACGTTAAGACCTCCCATTGGTATAACGAGGTAGTCTGCTGGGCAGTTGAAAAGGGTTATACAAGCGGTATATCCGAAACAAAATTCGGTCCGGGTAACAATATCACAAGATCTCAGCTTGCAAGGTTCTTCTACGTATATTCAGAGAGCAAGGGAATAAATACCGATATCAAGGCTGATCTTAACGTCTTCCCCGACGTATCAAAGCTTCAGGAATGGGCCAAGACGTCGGTGGAGTGGGCTGTTGCGGCAGGACTTATCTCGGGTGTAGCAAAGGACGGCGTAAGCTATCTTGACCCCAACGGAACGGCTACCCGAGCGCAGGCTGCTGTTATGTTCAAAGCCTTTGATGAATTCCGAAATTAATATTTATGAAAAAATTTATTCCTATCATTATGGTTGCGATTATCCTTATCGGCATCGTTGCCGTATGGATAACGAATCCGATAGATTATCAGCTCTACAACAATGAAAGCATCTCCTATGTCAGAGGCAAGGTTACAGCGGTTCATTCACAAGAGCTTGAGCCCAGCACAGACCTGCCCGGCAGAAACGTAGGCGTACAGAACGTCACGGTCAGACTGTCGGATAAAAGAGAGGTTACCTTTGATAACATACTCAGTTCCACCCATTCCATAGAAGTTGGTGCGGGTACGAGAGTAGTTGTTAAATGCGACGAGCCTGAGGGCATCACTCCTGGTTACAGTATCTATAACTATGACAGGTCTTCAGGTATACTTGCCGCCCTTGTAATATTCATTGCAGTGATCTGTTTTGTCGGCAAGATGAAGGGTCTGTATGCCGCTGTAGCGCTTATAGTATCTATGTTTATAATAGGCGGTGGTCTTATCCCTGCCGTATTCAACGGATACTCACCCGTTGCAGCAACACTTGTTGCCTGTATGGCAATATCGGCGGTAACGCTTATCCTGTTAAACGGCTTCTCGCCGAAAACAGGAGCCGCAATATTCTCTACTCTTATAGGTCTGGGTGCTTCGGCGATCCTCTATGTCATAGTGGCAAGACTGCTGAGTATAACGGGCTATAACCTTGAGGAAACGGAAACGATGATCCTCATAACCAGAGAAACGGGACTTAAGATCGGTGAGCTTCTCTTCTCCGGAATACTTCTTGCATCTCTCGGTGCGGTTATGGATACCGCAATGTCTATAGCCTCTGCCCTCTTTGAGATAGCGGATGCAAAAAAAGACATTACCCAAAAGGAATTGTATACAAGCGGTATGAATATCGGCCGTGATATGATCGGAACTATGTGTCAGACTCTTGTGCTTGCGTTTACGGGAGGTGCCGTAGCATCTATCCTCGTAATGCTTGCATACGGTACGTCACTGCACCGCTTCCTGTCCTCGGATTTTCTGGCGCTTGAAATACTGCAAGCCCTGACAGGCTCCTTTGCGGTAATTCTGACAGTACCGATAACGGCATACTTTTGCGCATCGCTTCATAAAAATAACAAAAAGTCGTCTCATCGCTGAGACGGCTTTTTGAATAATTTACAAATGTAATAGTAAATGGGAATCGTAACAAAAACGATCCATGTAGGATGCCACATCCCTATATACATACCGAAGATAAGATATACCATCAGCAAAAGCACGGGGTATGCAAAATGCCCTGCGTTTCTTTTATATATAGCCTCGCCAAGAGTGTAATACAGGGGAACAGTTAAGAATATTATCCAACTGTAGCGCCAACCGCCGAAATTTCCAACAAATCCATCAATAAGATAAAAGATCAAACAGATTATCGGCCAGGGTATACCCTTCCATATCTTATACCAACGTTTTTCCTTGCGGTCAAAGTAGAACACATGATCGTTATCGCTTTTTCCTACAGATAGATGAACCTCTCCGTCCTCTTCAACATAAATTCCATTCCAGCCTATGTGTACCTTGTCTCCGTCACTGTCCTTAACATGTATCCCCGATAAACCGATATCCACCTTATCCCCCTCTTTTGAGTGAACATGTATACCGTGATCAAAAGATACTTTATCTTCTGTAGCTTCTTGCTCCGTTTTTTTAGTTTCGGGATCTTTGTTGATCAACTCGTCAAGGGTAACACCGTATATCTTCGATAAAAGTATAAGATTATCCGTATCGGGCGAAGCCTCTCCCCGTTCCCATTTGGATACTGCCTGACGGGATACCCCCACCTTTTCAGCCAGTTCCTCCTGAGACATACCGCTGTTCTTTCTATATGCACAAAGTCTGTTTGCGATCTCTATAGTCATCAGATCACCTCCGTTGACTATATGATACAACAAACGGACCCAAAAATCAAGAAAAGCACGGTTTCTTCTACGCAACTAACGGTTGCGAAGCTTATCCGTTCTTATTAATCCACATACAAGTGCTGTCAATACTCCGCTTGCGATAACTATAAGTATGTCAGCAACCGACAGCACGACGAAGGGCAACTGCTCAAAGAAAAATCCTTTACCTAAAATATAAAGATTTCCGCTCAAAAGACACATTTCGCCTATGTACATCAAGAGAGTGACAGCGGATGCGGTGACAGACGGAACAAGCACCGAAAGTGTCTTGTTCTTTTTTGCAAGAAAGGTAGCAACGAATATTCCCGCTGTTGCACCCAGTGATATAAAGAACATTGCCATAAGAATCGCAGATATGGGAGCAACCGTCAGCTCTCCGTCTCTGAAAAAGGCGGTAAAGCAGGCAAGCAAGGCAAGCCCTATAAGATCAAGGGCAGACGCTGCCTGCAGAATAAGTGCCTTGTATCTGCTCTTGTCCGCCGTAGCAAAGCCGTAAAGTACGTTTATCACAGCAACAATGATCACCGCCGAGATAAGATAAAAATGCAGCTTGAACCAAGGACTGTATTCTCCCATCAGCACGTCTATAGCTGTCCAGCTGCGCGTTTCATACTGAGTGGGCGGAACATAACACATATACATCTGCCACGCCTCAAGAGGTACCATAACCTTGTCGGTCACGATTACCTTACTTTCAAAAACCAGCTCTGCCGCGAGAAAGACTCCTAAAGAGGAAAGGGCAGCGCATAAGGTGGCAAATTTCTTTGTCAGCCTTATTATAAGCGGCATAAATATCACCGCAAACAAAATAGAGATTGCTATAGGCGTATAGGGAATTATGTATTTAGGAAAGCTCTGCTTTGGAACGCCGCCCTCTGTTGACATATGGTATATCACTTTAACTCCCATATATATGGGGTATGACGACACCAAAAGTGTACCGAGCAACGTAAATATCCAATATCTGTTCAGCTTCTTCATAATAACCTCCTAAACCGAATTTGTAAGTAAAAAATATGCGATAAATACCGAAAGTATTATAAAAGCGATAACCGAAATTGCAGAAAGCTTTTTATAAGAAAGGATGCGCTCGATTCGGGTCTTGACCACGGCACCCCCGAAGGGCGAGGCATAGACAGTCCTTGACTCGGTATGACGCAACAGGGTCAATGCGTATTCCTTATGCTCTGTCCGCGGCAGCCTTGCTATGACCGCCTCATCACAGGCAAGCTCGCTGTCCTTTATAAAAAGCTTTAAAAACAGCCATACAAGCGGATTGAACCAATGAACACAGGCTGCCGTTACAGCTATGATACGCCACAGATTGTCCAGTCTTTTTATATGGGCGTTTTCGTGGAGCAGAACGTATTTGTCGGTTTTCCCGGACGGCTGAATTATCCTCGGCTTGAATATGCCGTATACCGCAGGGGAATTGACCTTATGCGATATATAAATATTATCTTTGATGTGTACGGCATCACGAAGCTCCTTTATTGTGGCTGTGTATACCAATATAAGAGCTGTTATCAGAGCAAGTCCTACCGTCACCCATACAAAAAATCCTACCCTCATCACATCCTCAAGTATATTTACCTTATATGTAATGGGAAAATAGCTGTCTGCCGCCATTATACAATTTGTCATCGTTACAGACGGTTCGTTGTAAACCGTTACGGTCCTTGTAGCAAACTCGGAAATAAAGGACATAAGACTGTACCTGCCCGAAAGACCTACGGGGATCATCATCCTTATAAGAGGCAGTGCCCACAGCACACAAATCAACCTTCTCGGTATCCTCTTTATGCATCGTAACAACAGGATGACTATGCCCGTAAGAGATGCGACAAGGGACATATTAAGTACCCAGTAAAATATATCACCGACGATCATAGCTTCTTTTCTATAAGCTCTTTAAGCTCGGCTATCTCCTCCCGGGAAAGCTTTTCATCCCCGATAAGGGCGGAAAAGAGCGCTTTTTTTGACCCTCCGAACAGCTTGTCTACAAGAGAATTTGCTTCACTTCTCTGTATCTCTTCCCTTTTACAAACCGAGGTACAGATAAAGCCCGGCTCCTCTCTCTTTATAAAACCCTTTGCTTCTAATTTTTTTATAACGGTGTAGGTGGTGTTCTTGTTCCAGCCGATGTTTTCCGCCGCTATAAGGCTTATCTCCTTTGCAGAAACAGGCTCCTTTTCCCAGATTATCTCCATAACCTTCAATTCACTGTCAAATAAATTTTTCATAACATTGCCTCCAGACTACTTCTATAGTCTATACTATCACAATAGTCTGTTTTTGTCAAGTATAAAATGCAGAAAACAGTTGCCGTAGCAACTGTTTTCATCCTTAATTATACATTTTACATTTTACATTTGAATAACAACAGAGAAGGTAAACCCTTCTCTGTTATTATTCAATATATTCCTTTAATTTCGTGATCGGGTAAGCAAAGCATAAGATAGACGTACAGAGATGAAACTCCGTTTTCGGGTATTTCAAGGCAGATATCCGCTCTGTCCTCTGTTGTACTTATAAAGATAACGTCGCACTCGGTTACCCTCACGTATTCCAATATTCCAAGGATATCGGCAAGGGGCAGGGACAACTCAAAGAATACCTCTTTTCTTCTGTTACCCGAAAACCTCTCACAGCTTTTTGAAAACAGGGCAAACTCGGTCTCCGTGTCCTCTGTATTTGAATAAACGCGGCAGGTCAGAACCTTTTTCAACTCATACTTGTCCGCAAGGTCGCAGAAGCTTTTGAGCCTGCCTCCCTTTTCCGAATATACGGGAAGGATGGCATAATCGCTTTGTCCGTGGTATACGTCCTCAACGGCAGATATAAAGTCATCTGCGTAGGACACCGCCGCCTTATCAAAAAACACAGAAAAGCTGTCGTATGCAAGATCGCTTAAGGGATTTTTGACATAGCTTAACCTGCACCGTCTTTTAGCGAGAACAAGAGGGATATTATCCCTCATATCTCCTGCCTTCTCTGCTATGGCACGGCAAAGAAGAACGTTTTCCTCCTCTGTCGGAGACAGGTTTGTGATAATTTCAGAATATCTGTGCCTGAAATCCTCAAAATCCTCTCCCTTTTCGGGCAAAAGCTCTGCGAGGATAATGCCTAACTCACGGATGTGGGCATATCGTCTTGTGTTTATCGAATATTTTGCTTTTTCAAGGCGGTCAAGGTTGGCCTTTGTGACCCTTAATGCTCTTTCAAGCTCCATTAAAGACTCTTTTCAAGCAGCTCATAGCTTGCAGCTAAGAACTCGCTCATCTCATCAGCACTAAGCTGTCTTTGGCTTGCCTTGGCAAGAGTATAAACGTGCTTTGCCACCGCTTCGTCGTGAGTCTCGTGGAGATGCTTTACTATCTTACTTTCGGGGTTAAGTATAAGTGTGAACTCATCGGGAATATGAGGCATAGCTCCGCCGTACATCTGCATAACGTCACGAAGTCTTCTACTCTCCTCGGAGATGTTCATAACCGCAGGAACAGAGGTGTTCTTTAAGCTCTCAAACTTAACCGTAAGGCTCTCACCGCCGAACTTCTTGAAGAGTGTAACCAGCTCCTCGTCCTCCATAACCTCGCCGTCACCCTTAAAGCTCTCATCTATATCAGAGTCAACACGCTTGAACTTGATATTCTTGTCGTTCTCCACAAGGGTAATATACTGGGTATCTATATGGCGGTCAAGGATAGCCACCTTCATACCCGCATCAGTATACATCTTAATATAGAAAGCAGATGCAACAGGATCGTTTGCGTAGTAAACCACGTTTTCGTGCTTTTCCTTTGCTTCTTCAAGGTACTCGTCAACGGTAACGTGTCTGCCGTCGGTCAGCTCAAGGAGCATAGCGTTCTTAACCTTGTCAAAGAACTTTTGATCTCTCATACAGGCAAACTCACAGAAGAGCTTCATATCAGACCACATCTTTTCAAAGCGCTCACGCTCTGTTGTAAAAAGTGAATTTACCTTGTCGGCAACCTTCTTTGAAATATGGGTAGCCATACGCTTAACGTACTGGGAGTTCTGCATATAGCTTCTGGATACGTTGAGAGGAAGCTCGGGGCAGTCGATGACACCCTTGAGCATAAGCAGATAGTCGGGTAATACTTCCTTTATATTGTCGGATACAAACACCTGATTATAATAGAGCTTTACCTGACCCTCTATGTTGTCATAGTTTTCGTTAAGCTTGGGAAAATAGAGTATACCCTTGAAGTTAAGGGGATAGTCTGCGTTGATATGGATATGGAAAAGGGGATCACGGTATTCGTGGAACACCTTTTTATAAAAATCCTCATAGTCAACCTCTGTGCAATCTGTAGAATTCTTCTGCCAGAGAGGCTGAGTATCGTTTACGGGCTTGTCCTCTTTATCCTCTTTGTCATCATCACAGTTTAAGTATATTTCCGTAGGCATAAAGGAACAATACTTGTCAAGTATCTCGGTAAGCTTACCGCTATTAAGGAATTCCGACTCCTCCTCGGTGATATGCATAATGATATCAGTACCGCGCTGCGCCTTGTCATAGCCTGTTGTGATCTCGTACTCACCTGCTTCGTTACCTACCCACTTAACTGCGGGAGCATCGGTATAGGACTTGGTGATGACCTCGACCTCGTCAGATACCATAAATGCAGAATAGAAGCCGAGACCGAAATGTCCTATGATACCGCTTGAGTTATCATCCTCATACTTCTGAATAAAATCCATAGCGCCGGACAAAGCTATCTGGCAAATATATTTCTGCACCTCTTCCTCGGTCATACCGATACCGTTATCGGATACGGTAAGGGTTCCTGCCTCCTTATCCGCGGTAACGGTGATCTTGTAGTCGTCATCAATTCCGTGGACCTCACCGAGGGAGGTAAGTCTCTTTAATTTTGTTACCGCATCGCAGGCGTTAGAAACTATCTCGCGAAGAAAAATTTCCTTCTCGGAATAAAGCCATTTCTTTATAATAGGAAATAAATGTTCTGTTTCAACGGATATTCCGCCCTTTATCGTCTTGTTTTCTTCCATAATAAAAACTCCTTGCTGTTCTAATATATTATAATAATATTATATTACAATATTATCAATCAAAAATCAACTGACATATTGCATTTTTTGTGATTTCATTATAAAATATATATAACAAAATATAGGAGTAACATTATGTCAAAATACGAAGAAAAAGCTATAAAATTATTTAAGGAAGGCTACAACTGTGCTCAGTCCGTGTTCCTTGCCTTCAACGATGTTATGGGTCTTGACGAAAAGACCGCGCTTAAGCTGTCCTCCTCCTTCGGCGGCGGTATTGCACGCCTGAGAGAGGTATGCGGTGCGGTATCCGGTATGTGTATGGTGCTGGGCGTACTCTACGGCTATGACAGCCCCACCGATATGGAATCTAAAAAGGCTCATTATGCCTTTATCCGTGAAGCGACCGAAAAATTCAAGGCAGAAAACGGCTCTATCATCTGCCGTGATATCTTAGGCGATCCCGAGCACGGAGGAGATCCCGAACCCCGTACCGAATCATATTACAAAAAGCGTCCCTGCGCAGAATATGTGGGAATGTGCGCAAGGATCACGGAAGAGATTATTATGGAGAAAGGAAAAAATTGAATGAATTGTGCCATAGGCACATGAATTGATGATTTTGTCATCATGAATTGACGGCTTTGCCGTCATGAATTGCACCTATGGTGCATTTAGGAAACCTTTCGCCTATAGGCGAAAGCTGATTTAATTAAAATGATTTTCGCCAAAGCGAAAATCCACCTTAATGAAAGCCATAGGCTTTCAATTCATGCCGAAGGCAATTCATGGCGAAGCCAATTCATGCACCATAGGTGCAATTCATTCATTACGCAGTAATGAAATTAGGTGGATTACAAAAACTGACCCTGCTTGATTTTCCGGGCAAGACTGCCTGCACCGTTTTTACGGTAGGCTGCAATTTCAGATGTCCCTTCTGTCACAATGCTTCTCTTGTCCGTGGCGGTGTGGATGAGATATCACTTGATGAATTTTTCGCTTTTCTCAAAAAAAGACAGGGACTGCTTGACGGTGTATGTATAACAGGCGGTGAACCGACATTGCATTCTGACCTTGAAGAATTTATCGCAAAGATAAAGGAGCTGGGCTATGCAGTAAAGCTTGATACCAACGGCACTGCTCCCGACGTTCTCAAATCACTGGTTGAAAAAGGTTTGATAGACTACGTGGCAATGGATATCAAGAATTCAAGACAAAAATATCTTGCTACCTCGGGAGTAACGAAGGATCTGCTGGGCAATATAGAGGAAAGTGTAAAATATCTTTTAGAGGATCATATTCCCTATGAATTCCGTACTACAGTTGTTTCACCTCTGCACGAAAAAGCCGATTTTTATGATATCGGCGAATGGATAAAAGGCACAAAAAATTATTTTTTGCAGAATTTTATCGACTCGGGAGACCTTATTTCCGACGGTATGAAGGGGTATGAAAAAGAGGCCTTGGAGGAGTTTGCCCTTGTGGTACAAGGGTTTGTGCCGAATGTGAGCATCCGTGGAATTTAACAATATATTGTGGTAAGTAAAAAATAATTAACACAATATATTGTGTTTTGCCCTTGACAACCACATCATCTTGTGTTATAATGAACGCACCCTCGCAAGAGAGGTGCGTTCATTTTTGTTAATTAATAAATAATATATCATACTACAGAAAAGGAGAAAAACAATGTATCAGGTCATTAAACGTGACGGCAAGCTTACAGATTTTAATCTCAAGAAGATTGCCGAGGCTATCACCAAGGCTTTTGAAGCTACCAACAAGCAGTTCCACCCCGATATTATCGATTTCCTCGCTCTTCGCGTAACAAGCGATTTTGAGCCCAAGATCAACAACGGTACCATTGCCGTTGAGGATATCCAGGACTCTGTTGAGTCTGTTCTTGTACAGGCAGGCTATGGTGACGTTGCAAAGGCGTACATCCTCTACCGTAAGCAGAGAGAGAAGATAAGAAATATGAAGTCCACCATCCTTGACTACAAGGATCTGGTTGACAGCTACGTTAAGGTTACCGACTGGCGTGTTAAGGAGAACTCCACCGTTACATATTCGGTAGGCGGTCTTATTCTCTCCAACTCCGGTGCTATCACCGCTAACTACTGGCTCTCCGAGATCTACGACGACGAGATCGCCAACGCTCACCGTAACGCAGACATCCACATCCACGACCTGTCTATGCTGACCGGTTACTGTGCAGGATGGTCACTTAAGCAGCTTATTCAGGAGGGCCTGGGCGGCGTTCCCGGCAAGATCACCTCTGCTCCCGCATCCCACTTGGCTACCCTCTGCAACCAGATGGTCAACTTCCTCGGTATCATGCAGAACGAGTGGGCAGGCGCGCAGGCGTTCTCCTCCTTTGACACCTACCTTGCTCCCTTCGTTAAGGTAGACAACCTTTCCTACAGAGAGGTTAAGAAGTGCATCGAGTCCTTTATCTTCGGTGTAAACACTCCTTCCCGTTGGGGTACACAGGCTCCCTTCTCCAACATCACCCTCGACTGGACCGTTCCTGCTGATATGGCAGAGCTTCCCTGTATCGTAGGCGGTAAGGAGATGGACTTCTGCTACAAGGATTGTAAGAAGGAAATGGATATGGTAAACAAGGCGTTCATCGAGACAATGATCGAGGGTGACGCTAACGGACGCGGCTTCCAGTATCCTATCCCTACATATTCCATCACATCCGACTTTGACTGGTCCGAGACCGAGAACAACAAGCTTCTCTTTGAGATGACCGCAAAGTACGGCACCCCCTATTTCTCCAACTACATCAACTCTGATATGGAGCCCAGCGACGTTCGTTCTATGTGCTGCCGTCTCCGTCTTGACCTTCGTGAGCTCCGCAAGAAATCCGGCGGCTTCTTCGGTTCGGGTGAGTCCACAGGTTCTGTCGGCGTTGTTACCATCAATATGCCCCGTATCGCTTATCTTGCAGCTGACAAGGCTGATTTCTACAAGAGACTTGACAAGATTATGGATATCTCCGCACGTTCTCTTAAGGTTAAGCGTACCATCATAACAAAGCTCCTTGACGAGGGTCTGTATCCCTACACCAAGAGATACCTCGGCACCTTTGCAAACCACTTCTCCACCATCGGTCTTGTTGGTATGAATGAGGTTGGTTTGAATGCAAAGTGGCTTGGCGGTGATATGACCACCAAGGAAACTCAGGAATTCTCCAAGGAAGTTCTCAACCATATGAGAGAGAGACTCTCCGACTACCAGGAAGCATACGGCGACCTCTACAACCTTGAGGCTACACCTGCTGAGTCCACCTCTTACCGTCTTGCAAAGCACGACCTTGCAAAGTATCCCGACATCAAGCACGCTTCCGAGCCCGGCGATACTCCCTACTACACCAACTCCTCTCATCTCCCTGTTGGTTACACCGAGGATATCTTTGAGGCACTGGATGTACAGGACGAGCTCCAGACTCTCTACACCTCGGGTACTGTATTCCACGCATTCTTAGGCGAGAAGCTCCCCGACTGGAAGGCTGCCGCTAACCTTGTCCGCAAGATCGCAGAAAACTACAAGCTTCCTTACTATACAATGTCTCCCACATACTCTGTATGCCGCAATCACGGTTACATCGCAGGCGAGGTTTACACCTGTCCCGAGTGCGGTGAAAAGACCGAGGTATACAGCCGTATCACAGGCTACTACCGTCCCGTACAGAACTGGAACGACGGTAAGTCCAAGGAGTTCAAGGACCGTAAGGTTTATCAGATCGACCCCTCCAAGATCGTGTTCGCTGCTGCTGTTAACCCTAATGTAACCACCGAAAAGACCGCTATGGCAGACGATGCAAAGATAATGCTCTTTACCACCAAGACCTGTCCCAACTGCAAGGCTGCAAAGGCTATGCTGGACAAGGCAGGAATTGCATACGAGGTAGTAGACGCAGAGGAGAACGCAGAGCTCTCCAAGCAGTTTGCAATTATGCAGGCTCCCACACTTGTTATCGCAGATAACGAAAAGTTTGAAAAGATCACAAATCTTTCCAACGTAAAGAAATTCATAGAAGAAACCGTCAATGCGTAAACTAAATTCGTGCATCTGTCATCCGGCAGATGCACGAAACATATAATGAGGTAACAAATATGTACGATATAGTTATAATCGGTGCAGGTCCTGCGGGTATGACCGCGGCTCTCTACGGTCTGCGGGCAGGCAAGTCTGCCGTACTTCTTGAATGCAACTCCTTTGGTGGACAGATAGTATATTCCCCCAGAGTAGAGAACTTCCCTTCTCTTATGCAGATAAGCGGAAACGAGCTTGCCGCAAATATGCTTGACCAGGTCACAGCTCTCGGAGCTGACGTTGAATTTGCAAAGGCAACATCCATCGAAGATCACGGCTCATACAAAAAGGTACTCTGTGAGGACGGAGAGGTCTTTGAAGGCAAGACCGTTATTATAGCCACAGGTGTTAAACACCGTGAGCTTGGTGTTGAAGGCGAAGAAGCTCTCGTAGGCAGCGGTATATCCTACTGTGCAGTCTGTGACGGTGCGTTCTTTAAAGGCAAGGACGTTGCAGTTGTAGGCGGAGGTGATACAGCTCTCCAGGATGCCATCTACCTCTCAGTTTACTGCTCCAAGGTCCATCTTATCCACCGCCGTGACGCCTTCAGAGGTGAGGCAAAGCTGGTAGAAAAGATCAAGGCTATCGACAATGTCGAGCTTGTGCTTGATTCCACCGTTTCGGCACTAAATACCGAGGGCGGTATGCTTAACTCTGTTACCACCGTAAACAAGAACACAAACGAGGAAAGAAATATCCCCGTTGCAGGCTTATTCGTGGCTATCGGTCAGATCCCCGAAAACAAGCCATTCGAGGCTCTTTCCGAGCTCGACGAATACGGCTATTTTGCTGCAGGAGAAAATTCTCTTACAAAGACCCCCGGTGTCTTTGTAGCAGGTGACTGCAGAGCCAAAGAGGTAAGACAGCTCACCACAGCTGTTGGCGACGGCGCGGTTGCCGGTCTTGCAGCTTGCAAATATATTGATGAAAACTAATATAAAAATCGGCGTGTGATTATATTTAATCCACGCCATTTTTATATCCAATAAAATTCTCCTTGCCTAAAATAAAGCAAGGAGAAATATTTATAAACTCAAACATATCAGATGTTACGGATATCAACCTCTTTAGCGATCGCCTTGATCTGAGCAGCTACGTCAAAGCCCTCGGTATTGATATTGTTCTGCAGAACCACCAGCATATTAAATATCATAGCATCAGCGTCCTTGATAACCGAATCGTTGGAATAATGAAGCTTTTCTTCAATATCACTCAGCTCTTTTTTGAAGCCCTGTGCATTAGGCTCAAGCATTATACGCTTAACCATATTACGCATATTGAGCATATTAGCCTTTGCATTCTGGAAATTATTATTCTCTTCTATTCTGTTATTGGAGAAATTCCAGATAACTGCGGCAATTACCGACAGTATAATCAGTGCTACAAAATACAATCCTGCATAGGTGCCGTAGCCTTCGGGGAAGTTTACTATGTAAACAACGGAAAGGATCAAGGAGATCGGTACCATCAGGGATACTGCTACCGCAGAAGCAACCTTGCGAGGTTCACCCTTGCTGAAGTACGCAAGTGCAGTAGTAACGATCTCTGCAAATACAACACCCATAAGTGTTATAAAGCATATGATCTCTGAAAATACATTACCAAGTATAACGAAATAGAGTATAACGGTCGCTAATACAGCCGCTGCGCCAAATAAAATACTTGCAGGTATCTTTTTCATTAGTGTTACCTCCCTTTATTCAACCTTTGTTCCGCATTCACTGCAGAATCTGGTGTTTCCGTTCAGCTCAGCACCGCAGTTTGAACACTTTTTAACCATAGACTTTCCGCATCCGGGACAGAACTTAGCACCCTCATTCAACACAGTACCGCAATCGGGACATACAACCGTACCGCAGCCGGGACACTTGTTAGAGCCGTCGGGTATATCTGCGCCGCAATTATTACAGGGATTTATCTTTCTGCCGCAGCCGGGACAGAACTTAGTACCGGGTGTGAAGGCCCCCCCGCAGGCAGAGCATTTTGTTTCTGCAACAGTCTTGGTCGTATCAGCTCCGCACTCCGGACAGAACTTAAGGCTCTGACCGATCTTTGCATGACAGGAGGGGCATTCCTTTGTTGATTCCTTTGTGGACATAACAGGCTCCATGGATCCGGCAGCATTTCCCATTGCTCCGCCGATACCAAATCCCATACCAAGTCCCATACCTGCACCCATAACTGTGCCGGCTGCTCCCTGGTTGCCTGCAGCGGTGTTTAACGTGTCGAAGGTTCTTTCCTGCTGATAATTATAGCCCAGTATATCCATCTCAGCTCTCTTCGCCAAGGCGGACTTAAGCTGCTTAACCGCAGGATCGTTTTCGGGAACGCTTATATCATTTACGAAGAAGGAATGTACCCTGATACCAAACTCCGCAAACTCCTCCTGAAGCTGAGCGCACAGAGCATCGGAGATCTGATTAAGATGAGAGTTGATCTCCAATATGGAGATCTTTGAGGAAACAAGGCAGGAAGAAATTCTATCCTTAACGCGGGTAACATAAAGCCCCTTGAAATAATCGGTCATTGTATTAACGTTAAAGAACTGCATTGTTCCTACAAGCTTTATAAGAAATCTTCTTGCATCCTCGATCTGCAGACCGAACTGGCCGAAGGCTCTTAAGGGCACAAAAACACCGTACTTAGGATCCTGCACCTGGATGGGGGTAGTGGTTCCCCACTTGATATCCAATGCAAAGGCACGGTTAATGAACCAAACCTCTGCAGAAAAGGGGGATCTGCGTCCGAAGGGAATATTTATAAGCTTCTGCAGAATAGGAATGTTATCTGTAGACAGAGTATAGTGACCCGGACCGAAAACGTCGGTGATCTGTCCGTTTTTTATGAGAACTGCCTCCTGAGACTCATTTACGATCAGCTGTGTCCAGGTAGCCAACTCGGTGTTGGGGTATTTCCAGGCAAAAATGCTGGCATCTGAATTAAATTTTAAAACATCTACAATTGCCATTGTATATATCCTTTCATCTTCCACAAACAGAAAACCTGCGTTTTCTGTTTAAACTATTTAATCTATACGTTTAATTATATTGCGTGATTCAAAAAAAGTCAATATATCTTAAATATTTATGTAAAAAATACTTGAAAAATGTATATTTGTGTTGTATAATTAATAAAAAACTTTAAGGAGAATTTTATATATGAGCAAGCTTTGTCCTCAGTGCGGTGCTCCTGTTAACGAAACCGCTGTAAAATGCGAATACTGCGGAGCATCAATACCTTCCTCTGCACCCCAGCAGACACAGACCGCAGCATCCCAGCCTCAGGTAGTTGTCGTACAGACAAATACCGCTGATCAGACCAGAGCGAACTGGCCTATCAAGAACAAGATTACCGCAGGCCTTCTGGCTATCCTTTTAGGCGGCCTCGGAATCCACAAGTTTTATCTCGGTCAGGGTGGAAAGGGCATTTTATACCTTCTGTTCTGTTGGACATACATTCCCGCTATCATCGGTTTGATCGAGGGAATTACCATTCTTACATCCAACGACGAAAACTTCCAGATAAAATACAAATGTAGATTAGGCTAAAAAGCGAGGTGAAATTCACCTCGCTTTTTTATATGTGATCCGCCGTTCTATATTCCCATCAGAACAAGATACATTTTTGCAATACCGAACAGCTCTCTCAGCCAGCAGGTCGGGAAGGCACCCGGACTGGTCCTGCAATTCAGTGCATAGGAATTCAGTCCTGCCTTACCTGCATATACAAAAGCACGGTATTGATGAAAGGACTGAGTTATAACCACTACGTTTGTATCAAGTCCTTCTTTTTTTATAATCTCTGCAGAATACAGCATATTCTGCTGTGTGTTATGGGAGTCAGGCTCGATATACAGCCTTTTGGGGTCTACTCCTTTTTCCACAAGGTAGTTATACATCGCCTCGGCCTCGGGCATTATCTCATCCGCCCCCTGACCGCCTGACATTATGGCAACCGAATCAGGATTCTCCTGAAGATAATCATATGCCTTATCCAGACGCTGACGCAGCATCTTGCTTGGTCCGTCGCCCTTTATCTGACAGCCCAAAACTATGACCGTATCCGAGTCCCTTGAGCTTCTTGTACCGTATATCAGCATAAATACCGAGCACAGCAATGCCCAGAGCAGTGCCAATGTCAGTACCACGCAGATAAGAATCCGTAAAAGCTTATGCTTTTTTAAAAAACCCAGCACCCCGGGCATAAATATTCCGAACAGGAATATAACAATGCCCACACACATACCCAACCCCGACATAAAGGTAAACATAAAGGATACCAACGGGGAGAAGGCCAAAAATACCAGTGCACCGAATACCGTTATTATTTTTTGTAATTTCATAATTTTATGTGATTGAATCTGATTCCCAGATCTGCCATTCTGCGGGCATCTCTTGTCTGACTTGTAAATATCAAAGACTGCATATTTTCATCTGCCACAACAGAAAAGAAATTATCCATACGCCTGTCATCAAGTCGGGCGAAGCTCTCGTCAAAAATAACGGGAGGAAGCTGCTTTTTATAGAGCAGACGGATCAGAGAAAGCCTGAGAGCATAGTATGCAAGATCACGTGTGCCCGCACTCATATATTCAAGGTCGCGGTTCTGACCCTGAGCCTCATATTTCATATCAAGCTCCTTTGTCACACCGATGCTGCAATATCTTCCGTCTGTCATACGGGAGAGCAGATTCCCTGCCGTTTCTGCCAGTCTGGGAGAAACTCCTGAACGCAAAGCCTCGGATGCCTCGCAAAGCTTCTCGTGAGCCATTATATACGCATTAAGCTTAGCTGTAAGAGAAGAGATAACCGAGCTCAGCTCATTTACCCGATCGTTAAGAATGGTAGGATCCTCTCTTGTAGCATACAGAACCGCCAGCTCCTTTTCAAGCTCGGCTGCGTTCTGCTTAAGATACTCTGTAGTCTTGGTGTAAAAATCCTTTTCACGCAAAGCCTCGTTCACCTTGTCCATATCAAAGACATCCTCGGTATAGGGTCTGTCGCCCAGAGCCTCCTTTACCGCCACAGGATCTATCACCTCTGCCTCTGCCTTAAAGGCATCTCTGGCAAGGGCATATTTTTCCGCAGAGCTCTTATTCTCCTCCAGGAGCTTAAGGACCTCCTTTGACTTCCGCAAAGCCTCCATGTGGTCACTCTTTCCCCAACGGTATGCCTCAGAGAAAGCAATTGACTCCTTCTCCTGCTTTGTCCTAAGTATCTTGTTATATCTGTCCTCAAGATCACGTACACGGGAGTTATGCAATGAGAGTCTGTTTTCGTCAGCAACAAATCGATTCACCGCTTCGTTGAAATCCTGCCTGGAATCCACGTCAAGCTCGGCAAGAAATTCGTTTGCATTTATCTTCTGTCTTGAAGCAAATATTACAAATATCAAGCCGATCAGCAAAAAGCACAGAGTCACCAATCCACCGTACACAAGCACGGCTTCGGAGGTTTTGTAAAACAAAAGCGTTGCAACACCTGTGCAAAGAGCAAATATAAAGCCCAATACAGAAAACAGGGTCATAATAACCTTGCGTCTGCCGATTCTCTTGAAGATGCCGACCACCTCGTCTATTCCGCCTCTTTCATTGACTCGGTCGATGAACAGAGACATTTCAAAGAGATCACTGTTACGCATTCTCTGCTGATCTATTTCGCGGTTAAGCTCGGCTGCCGCCTCTTCCAGATGCTCTATCTCATCCTCAAGGGCACTCAGTTTTTCTATGTATTCACTGTCAGGCAAAAAACCCTCATAGGTGTAGCTTGCCCTCAATGCATCGTTCAATGCTTCAAGCTCGGCTGCTTTCTTTTTTAAGGAACGGTATTTTTTATAGGTACGGTATGCTTTGGCATTTTCGTAATGCTCCAGAAGCTCCTTATGATCGGCAAGCTTTTTCTCGTTGGCTTCAATAGAACTTTTGGTATCCCTAAGCGTACCTTCCTTTTCTATGATTCCGCTGTTTGCGCTCTTTGCCGCATCCAGACGTCGTATAAGCCCGTCTCTTTCCTCGGCCAGCTCGTAGATCCTGCCGCCCTTGCCCCTCTTATGCTGGAGAACTACTCTTGCATCGTCAAGACGCTTGAGTGCCTTTGTTGTATCCACGTTTTCGTCAGCGGAAAACAGTATGTTCTCGATGGAAGCTGAAAGCTTCTCTCCACCCACATACCCTCCTGCAGTCTGTCCGATATATGCAGTATGGCTGAAAATTTCTCCCGAAACACCCAAAAACACTTCTTCAGGCTTTTTACCCTCAAAGGCGGGGAGATTGGACTCAAGGTCGATTATCCTGACCTTGTCTCCTGTATTTTCTATATGCTCGCGTTCTATACGGTACCTTGTTCCTTCACAGACCACAGTCATAGTACCTGAGGCTGAGCCGCTTCCCCAGCTGTAGTATCTGCGACGCTGTCCCTTATCCGAAAAGCCGTAGAACATAAACTGAATAAAGGCAGAAAGTGTAGACTTACCGCTTTCGTTTGCGCCCTCTATTATATTGATCCTGTCATCAAAGGAGATATCACGGTTTTTTGTACCGCCAAAATCCTGTATGTGTAAGCTTTCTATGTACATTTACGACTCCTTAAAAATCAATAATATCGTTGTTATCGATTGCGGCAAGGCCGTATCTGAGAGCTAACGCTGCTGTTTCCCTCTGCTCAGGATCACCACTTTCAAGCAATGGAAGCAGCGCCTCAAAAAAGGCACCCTTGACCGACGGATCATTTTTCAGCACCTCGGCATCGTAGAGAGGAAGGGTGCGGTCTATAAGCTCAAAGGTATAGAGACTTCGTATTTCCGACTCTATTCTGCTTTTTGTTATCACAAGATCGGGAGAAACGTTACCCTCAAGAGTAATACGCAGAAGCGTGTCATCTCCGTACCCCTTGTCGATTATCTTTTTCGATACAGCCTCTGTTACCTCCTCTGCCGTATGAGCACCTGTGACGTTCAGACGGTGTGAGGCATATCTCCTTCTGGAAAAGCGTACCGGCTTTATACTGTATCTGAATCCGTTCTCATCCTTTATAAATTCTCCGTACAGTGCACCCTTGTGTCCTGCCTCGGAATAATCCCTTCCCTCAAGGCAGCCGCTGTATGCGTAAACCGTATCTCCTGTCTTTACAGGCTCCTTGCCGGTATGTATATGTCCGAGGGCTATATAATCAAAGCCGCTGTCGGCTATATCAGCCTCGGTTATGGGACAGTACTTTGAAATAGGAGAGGAGGTATCCCCATGGGCACAGAGAATATTTATACGGTCGCTGTGAGCCGGCTTATGCTCTGAAAAGGGATTGCGCTCCATAACCGATGACGTAAAGGCATATCCGTAAACGTCAACTCCTATATCGTCAAAGGAAAATACCGATAAAGATGGCTCGGTGAAAATATATACGTTTCCGGGGAAGCTGCATTTTTTGTAAACACAGGAGGGGGTGTACGGATCGTGGTTTCCGGGAGCTATTACGATACGGCACTCGGGAACCTTTTCGAACTCCTTCATTACAAGAGAGATGGTCTCTTTTGTGGCATACTCATGCTCAAACATATCTCCTGCTATAAGCAAAATATCTATTTTATTATCCTTGACGTACATCATAAGCGCGGAAAATGCCGAGCGCAGATCAGCCCTTCTTGCCTCGGAAAGAGAGGAATCCATAAGGGTAAAGGGGCTGTCCAGATGCATGTCTGCCGTGTGAAGAATTTTTATCATAAACGTTCTCCAAATAATAATGTATATAAATATTATATAATATTATATATTTTTTTGCGATAACATTTGATAATTTTGATGTTTTATGATAGAATATATACAATACGAAAACTGAAAGGTGAAATTATGGCAAATTACAGAAGAGGAAGAGTCAATGAAGCAATGGCAAAGGAGCTTATGCGTATCCTGCCCACCGTCAAGGATCCCCGCGTAAGCACAGCTTTTTTCAGCATCACTGCGGTTGACTGTACTCCTGATCTAAAATATGCAAAGGTATACTATTCCACAATGGGAGGCAAGGACGGTGACGAGGGTGTTGCTCAGGGTCTTAAGAGTGCGGTAGGTTATATCCGCCGCGAGCTTGCACATATCCTTAATCTCCGTCAGACCCCCGAGCTTACCTTTATCCGCGACAACTCTGTTGAGCACGGTGCCCATATCTCAAAGCTCCTTGATGAGGTGAAGCCCAAGGAGAACACAGATGAACAGTAATATTACCCTTGAGGGTGTAAGAGGGCTGCTGGATGAATGGAACGATATCCTTATCATCACCCATTGCAACCCCGATGCGGATACCTTGGGCTCTGCCTTTGGCATCAAAAATGCTTATCCCGAAAAAAACATCCGTGTGGTATGTGCAGACCCGATCCCCGACAGGCTTAAGTTTATAACCGACGGTGAGCCTACCGATATTCCCGAAGAAGAATATGCCCATATAATGACCGTTGACTGTGCCCAGCTGCATCTGACGGGAGAAGCGGGCAGAATATACGGTGACAGAATAGAATTAAAGATAGACCATCACCGCACGGGCGATAACTATGCAAAATACTGTTACGTTGAGGATACCACAGGCTCGGCGGGTGAGATCATTTATAAGATAGTAAAGGATCTGCTCAACGAAAAAGCTGCCGATTCTCTCTATGCGGCAATATCCTCGGATACAGGGTGCTTTCGTTATTCCAACGTAACGGCAGATACCCACAGGGTGGCGGCAGAGCTGATAGAAGCAGGCGCTGACTCTGCGCGTATAAACGCACAGCTCTTTGAAAATAAGCCTAAGGCGGAGATCGCCGCCACAAGACTGGCGCTTAATAACCTCAGATATTATTTTGACGGCAGGGTAGCCCTTGTAACGTTTACAAACAGCCAGAAGGAAGATAACGGCATAGATGACGATGCACTTGGCGGCATCAGCTCTATTACCCGTGAAATAGAGGGAGTAGAGCTTGGTATAGTTATCAAGGAAAAGACGGACAAGGACGGGCTGTATAAAATCTCTATGAGAAGCACAGAGACAGTTGACTGTTCTGCCATATGCAAGCTGCTCGGCGGCGGCGGACATATGCGTGCTTCGGGAGGCTCTGTGAGTGCAGAGAGCATTGAGGAAGCCGCAGAACTCACCATGAATGCCGTAAGGGAGATAATAGGATGAGCGAGCCAAACGGTGTTCTTATAATAGACAAGCCCGCCGATATGACCTCCCACGACGCGGTCAATATAATGCGTAAGCTCTATAACACCAAGAAGGTGGGACACACAGGCACCCTTGACCCTATGGCGACAGGCTTGCTTGTGATACTTATCGGCAGAGCCGCAAAAGCGGCGGAATATCTTGTATCCGATGAAAAAAAATACGAAGCGGGGCTTCTCTTAGGCGTTAAATACGATACGGGAGATATAACGGGTAGGGTTATTGAAGAATCTGATAATATCCCCGAAAAAGAAAAAGTAATGGCAGCCATAGATTCCTTCGTAGGAAAGGGTCAGCAGATACCGCCTATGTACAGTGCCCTGAAGGTTGACGGACAGAAGCTGGTCGATCTTGCACGTAAGGGAAAAACGGTGGAAAGAAAGCCCAGAGATATAGAGATATACTCTATAGAGGCAGAGGGTAAGGACAGAGAGTATTCTCTGCGTGTTCATTGCTCCAAGGGTACGTATATGCGTACTCTCTGTGAGGATATCGGAGAGAAATTAGGCTGTCCCGCAACAATGAACTCGCTTAGACGCTTTGCCTCGGGCAACTTTGAGCTGACAAGGGGTCGTACCGTAGACGAGCTTCGGGAAATGGAGTATGAGGACAGAGTAAAACTTCTTTTGCCCACAGAGTCTCTTTTCGAGGAGCTTCCCATAGTTACCCTGAACGGCTTCTTTTTAAAGCTTTTCAGATCGGGACAGCAGATATATCAGAAAAAAATAAAGACCTCATATCCCGTAGGACAAAGGGTAAGGGTCTATGATGAAAAAGGATTTTTTGCGCTGGGCGAGGTCGGAGAATATGATGAGGGCTCAGCCATAAAGAGTATAAAACAATTTGTATTGGAGGAAAAATAAATGTATCTTATAGGCAGTGATATCGGTACCAGCGGTACCAAAACAGTATTGTTCGACCTTGAGGGTAACACAGTAGCATCGGCTCTTAGTGAATATCCTCTTTATCAGCCCAAGAACGGCTGGGCAGAGCAGGACCCCCGTGACTGGTGGAACGCCGTATGCGAGACCATCAAGGCTGTAATTGCAAAATCAGGCGTTGACCCCAAGGATATTAAGGGCGTAGGTCTTTCGGGACAGATGCACGGACTTGTAATGTTGGATAAAGACGATAACGTTATCCGTCCCTCTATCATCTGGTGTGACCAGCGTACCGCAAAAGAGTGTGAGGAGATGACCGACAAGGTTGGAGCAGACAAGCTTATCGAGATAACGGCTAACCCCGCAATGACAGGCTTTACCGCCTCCAAGATAATGTGGGTAAAGAATAACGAGCCCGAAAACTACGAAAAGTGCGCTAAGATAATGCTCCCCAAGGACTATATCAGATATATGCTGACAGGTGAGTTTGCCACCGAGGTTTCGGACGCTTCGGGTATGCAGCTGCTTGATGTTCCGAAGCGTGACTGGTCTCCCTATGTGCTTGATAAATTGGGCATTGACCGTTCGCTTCTCGGCAAGATGTATGAATCCTCGGAGGACACAGGTCACGTTACAAAGAAGGCTGCTGAGCTTACAGGCTTAGCCGAGGGAACTATAGTTGCAGGCGGTGCAGGTGACCAGGCTGCAGGCGGTGTAGGTAACGGCATAGTACGTGAGGGCGTTATCTCCGCTACCATTGGAACCTCCGGCGTTGTGTTTGCTCATACCGATAAAATCTCCATCGACCCTAAGGGACGTGTACATACCCTCTGTCACGCAGTCCCCGGCTGCTGGCATATTATGGGTGTTACCCAGGGTGCGGGACTTTCCTTTAAGTGGATGCGTGACAACTTCTTTGAGGGCGAAAAGGCTACTGCGGCACTTTTAGGCAACGACCCCAACTATATTATGGATAAGATAGCAGAAACCGTACCCGCAGGCTCAAACGGACTTGTTTATCTGCCCTATCTTATGGGTGAAAGAACACCTCATCTTGACCCTGACTGCCGCGGTGTGTTCTTCGGTCTTTCTGCTATGCATACAAAAAAAGATATGCTTCGCGCGGTTATGGAGGGTGTTATCTTCTCCCTTACCAACTGTATGGATATAATCAAGGATATGACAGGTACAACCCCCGAGACGGTATACGCTTCGGGCGGCGGCGGAAACTCATCGCTTTGGCGCGGTATGATGGCAGACAGCTTTGATATGCCTATCTCCCGTAACAATTCAAAGGAGGGCGGAGCCCTCGGTGTTGCTATCCTTGCAGGAGTTGCCGCAGGTCTCTACAAGAGCGTTCCCGATGCCTGTGCAGCACTTATCCGTGAAAAGGATGCAACGGCCCCCAACTCTGATAATACTGCGGTATACAAGAAGTATTACAGTCTTTACAACAAGCTGTATACAGATCTTAAGGATTCATTCAAAATGTTATAAAAAAGCGGCGAGTCGCCGCACCCATACTGCGCTAGTTTGTTCAGTAATACAAATCACACGCTACAACGTAATTTCCTATATATTAAAAAATAAGCTTTCCGAAGGGAAAGCTTATTTTTGTTTTTATATTTCTTTTGTCGAGTTAATGAGACAGAACAGCCACGCTACGAACTCGATCACCAGAACTGTCGCGGGATTGATAGCCAACCAGAATATCAATGTCAAAGTAACAAGCTTCTGCACCGCAAGACAGATAATATTGAGTAAAAGTGCATTTCTGTGATTTCGTCCGGTACGGATAGCACCTACGATATGCTCAGATTTAGGCTCAAAGGTCGTAGCCTGAGCCTTCGAAGAGAAGAATCCCACCGCAAATTTGAAGCTGGGATTTGGATCGGACTCAAGCCTTGCTCTGTCACGGTAAACCACCGCGTCAAGGGCCGTATTTCCGTTCTGTGCAGGAATAGCTCCGACCTCCTCGATCTGAACCATTACCTCCTCGGATACAGTCTCGTTCATAGATACCGTCTGAACTTTTCCGCTCTGCTCAAGTGCCTGAATATCCGTAAACAGAACACCTCTGCGACGTCCCGAAAGAAGAGCGTTGCGATTAAGCAGGGGAATGACCTTGGTCAGACCCGCAGTAGCAGAAAGAACCAGAACAGAAACGCTCTGACTAACAGCCGTTGCAAATTCCTTGGTAACGATGAGAATTATAATAAAAAGTATAATTGACAATAAATAAACACTACGTTCAAACAGCGTTGCCCAACCGTTAAGCTTTCTTTGGAAGCGTGAGGGCTTTGCTGCCTTCTTTGTAGCAGAGCTTATGACAGAGCCCATAGATTCACGGGCAGGCTTAAGCACCTTTACGGTAAGATTCCCCTTCTGTACGATCCCACCGCCAAAGCAGCTTGTACCTACCTTTGCGTTACGGGCATCACCCTTTCCGAAAAGATTGGTATAATCAACTACCGCCTCGCCGCTTGTAGCAACACAGTCACAGGGTATGATATCACCTGTCTGAACGACCAGCTGCTGACCGGGAACTACCGATGCAACGGGAATACGTGAAACCGAACCATTCACACCGGTCCTTGCAAAGGAAGTTGTAACTCTGGAGCTTTCCTCTATACGACGGCTTGCTTTGGTGAATATCATATCAAAATAGTAGTCGCTCGCCGAGAAGAATAGCATCGTTAAAGCCGCATAACCCAGCTTTCCGGTCACTATCATTCCAAGACCCGCTATTATTCCCGCAAGATTCTTGTTAAGATAGTTCTTCTTGAAAAAGCCTTCCATATACTGTAACGTAAGATCTGCACCGAAGAAAAGAACGGGAACGAGTGCGATCAGGTACTTCAGTATATTAGGCATAGGAGGTATCATGGAGATCAGAGCGATCACCAGACCCACAATGTACTGAATATGTTTGTTCTTTGTTTTCATATTATCCTTTTCCTTACTGAAATATATATATATATATTCTCCCACATTTA
>JAFQDF010000006.1 GCA_017416185.1 Clostridia bacterium | reverse complement strand
TATTTCAAAGGGAGTTAAGGGCTTGGGTCCCTTCAAGAAATTAAGCATCTCTATTCCCGTCGGCTTGTCTGCCGCATAAGCACAGAGTGCGCATACGGTCAGCGCTGCCGTCTTAAAGGGAGAATCAAGAGTTGCCTCGGGCAGGCTCTGCAGCTGCTCCACGCTTTCGGGAAGTGCTGTAAAGGTAAAGGTCTCGCTTTTATTGGCTATATTGCTGATACCCTGCTTCACAGAATTACCTGCCGCCCGGGTCGCAACATTCTTAAGCTTATCAAAAATCCCCATAATTATCTCCTTTAAAAATGTCTGCTGCCGCCACCGTGAACTTTTCCGGAAGATGATGTATGTGTGGAGGAGCTTTCTGCCTTCTGTGTACGTGTCACCTGTCTGTAGAGGAATATATCCCGTGAAACGGTGACATTAAGACTGCCTTTTTTCATATAATCAGCCGCACCGGATTTTTCACGAACACTTTTAAGCTGAGCCCTCATGATAAGAGTAACTATCAGTGCTATAACGAATCCGATAACCAAGGATATAAGCAACGTGGTCACGGGATGAAAGCTGTTATAATCTACAATATATTCCTCGCACATATCAGCGAATTCACTAAACGCAGACATATACTCGCCGGATTTGATCTCAGCGGTGATACTGTCAAAGATCTGCTCTACGTTATTGTCAGAAATTATATTGATTGCGTCACCGCAGGTAGATATGTGTCCGTCGCTGTCCTCTACGGCAAACAGGAAAAGAATACCGCTGTCATCATCACCCATTCCGTAACCGTTGTTGTCATAATAATCATCAGCATGCTCCTGGATAGAACCGGAATCCACAGAGTCAATTATAACAACAGCTACGTCCACGTTGTTTTTCTCACTTATAGAATCAAGCTTATCGGTAAGACTCGCTATCTCAGCCGAATCAAGGACTCCGTAAGTATCAACGACACGGTCGGGATGATTTGTGCCTGCAAAAGAGGATAATGCACAAACAGACAGAATAAGAAGGCTTGTTAATATGATATAAAATTTCTTTTTCATATTTACCTCCTTACAATAACCATATAAGGTATGACAGAGCAAAGCAGCCAGCCGCTATGGCACCGGTAAGACTGAACAGCCATTTTTTAAACAGTCCCTTGTCACAGGGGAGATCTCCCGCAAACTTTCCCGTTTGTCCGTTCATAGCAAAGGTATATTTTTTATCCTTCCAGGTGGTATTTAATATCCAAACGGGATAGAGTGCATACCTCGCCCTGCCGTTATTGAATCTGACCGAAGAATGCTCGGGTACAACTGTCGCATACCCGTGAACGGTTGATGCCATAGCATCCTCAGTGCTTTTTTTGATCCTTTCGTTGGCACGCTTGATGCTTTCCTCTGAGGAAACATCATACTTATCCGCAAGATATCCCGCGAGATATGCCGTTTTGAAATCAACGCCCTCAGCTATGTTAAAGGGTTCAATAGATTCCATCAGATCGTCTGCCATCTTTGACGAACCGTCAACAGGTACATTTTCAAAGCCTACCGTACCTCCGCGGGTAACCGCAAAATAAGACGTTTCGATATAGTTGAACTTGCTGTCGCTCCAGGCACGGGTCCTTGTAGCCCTGTAACGCACGTTGGCATCGGTATCTGTATCAAAGAGCCAGAAGGGTACATAAATACCCTTGATCTCGTCAAGGTGATTTTCATCCTTGAATACCTTAGGGAGCAGTTTTTTACCCTTGTAATGATTTATAAGAGCCTCTTTTGCCGCCTTTTTATCAAGCTTAAAGGGTATAACAAGATCAGGCTTGAGATCTCCCGCTAACTGACCCTTGAGAACTACGGAGTTGTCACAGAAGGGACATAGGGTTGCTGCCATATTTTCATCACCAACGATCTCACCGCCGCAGGAGCTGCATACGTAAACCCGCAGGCCCTCCTCTTCACCGGGCTGCCAGCTTTCACCGGCATCGGTGTTCCAGTTCATATCGTCTTCCTGTTGATTGCTGACCTCTGCATCATATGACTTAAGAGCATCTACCTCAAACTCAGAGTCACAATACGGACATTTTAGCTTCTGTGCATCAGCACTGAACTCAACAGCTCCGCCGCAACAGGGACATTTATAATTTTGCATTACGTCCATAATTTTATTCCGTTTTTATTTTATATCGTTGTCATTGAAAACGTCTCCGCATTCGGGACAGAACTTGGGAGGATTGTGGGGATCCTCAGGCTCCCAGCCGCACTTGTCACAGCGGTAAAGAGGTGCACCCTCGGGCTTCTTAGCACCGCATTCCTGACAGAACTTGCCCTTGTTTACCGCACCGCAGCTACAGGTCCAGCCTGCTGCCTCCTCAGGCTTCTTTGCCCCGCACTCGGGACAGAACTTACCTGTAGCGGTAGCTCCGCAAGCACATTTCCAACCGCCCTGTGCAGGTGCGGGTGCTGCCGCAGGAGCCGCCTGTTGCTGAGCCATCTGCTGCTGACCCATATTATAGAAGCTCTGAGCTGCGTTGAAGCCGCCACCCATAGCGTTACCTGCCATACCCATGCCCATAAAGCCTGTCATAGCGCCTGCCTCGTTACCTGCGGCAGTTTCCATAGCATTGGCGGTAGCATCTGTCATACGTCCTGCCATCATAAAAGGATTCTGACCCATAGTAGCCGCATCCTCCATCTGATTGATCTTCTGCATATCCTCGGGTGTGAGGGTGATGGGGTTGATGGCTACACTTTCCACGCTGATACCGCGTCTGTCTGTCCAGTCAAGCTTAAGTGCCTCGTTAAGAGCCTGCTTAAGCTCGGTGGTATGACCGGGGATCTCTGCGGGATGAAGTGCGAGAGTGGAAAGCTGCGCAAACGCAGGCTGGAGAGCAGATACAAACTCCGTCTTGAGCTGAGAATCAAGCTGATCTCTCGTATATTCTCCTGCCACGTTGCCTGCAACTCTGGTATAGAACAGCATAGGGTCTGTAAGTCTGTAGGAATAAACGCCGTTACATCTGATCTGTACCGTTCTTGACATACCTATCTCTTTGTTCACCACCTTGAACATAAAGGGATTGGCTGTGCCGAACTTGTTGTCCATTATCTCAAGGAGATTGAAATAATAAACTCTCTGATCCTTGCCCGTGTCACCGCCGTATGTAAAACGCTTGCCGATAGCCTTAAAGGTCTCTTTGATAGACTCGCCTAATTTTCCTGCAAATATTGAGGGTTCTGTCGAACTGTCATACGTATACTCACCGGGTTCTGCACAGAATTCAACTACCTTGCCCTGCTCAACGATCATCATACACTGACCGTCTGCAACCGCAATTCCAGAGCCGTTGGAGATTATATTATCCTCTCCTCTGGTGTTGGATGAACGGCCTGAAGTTCTCTTCTGACCCTTGACCATAAGGGTATCCATATCCATTGCATCACAGTAGAAAAACTCCTTCCACTGATCCGCTAAAATGCCGCCTAAGGCGCCTATGCCTGCTTTAATAAGTCCCATAATGAAACTCCTTTCAATTCAATATTACTATATATATTGTAACAATTATTTCATATATTGTCAATAAAGCTCTGATAAATCATCAGAGCTTTATTATGTTTTTGACAAGTATCAGAAACCTTTTACAATAAACGCTACGAGCTCGGTAGCAGATTCATCTGCACGGTCCTCGGTCATAACCGTAATGATAGAGCCGTCGTCCATCATATCCGAACCGCAGAACCAAGGATAATACGTACCGAACAGGTCGCTGTCCTCAAGCTCAGCTATAAGCGTACCGTTATTGTCCCAGAGAAGAACCGTTCTCATATTGCCGTCAAGACCTATATAGCCGTTTGCAGTCTTTGTAAAATAGGTGATGCTTCCTAAGCCTTCACCCTCGGCATCACAGAGTGTCTTCTGAAGGACACCGTCCTTATTGTAGATGAATACCTTGTGTCCGCTTTCGTCTGCGGCGTTTCCGCAAGCATAAATCGCATCGTTATCTACGCTTACGTAGGATACAGAATCTATCTCGGAGAAAACAACGTCTGCCGTAGAAGCACTGCCGCCGTTGAAGGTGACCAATTTACATTCGTTGGAGACAAAATAGCTTACACCCCAGCTGCCGTCGGGAGATACCGCTACGGTATCAAGGTCTGCGTAGGTCTCGGTGACCGAGCCGTCCTTGATGCGTACAAGGTCGTTCATACCGCCCGTAAGCCAGAGAGAGCCGTCTGCGGTCTTAAGGATAACTTCGTAATCGTCTTCCTCGAGCTCGATATCCTTTTCAAAGTTAAGAGCAGAGCCGTCAAAGGCATACTGCTTGAGTGTACCCTCCGTAAGGATATATACCGTGTTACCTACAGCCGCAACGTCGTGGTTGAAGGTCTCAAAGGTGCTTACGTATTCGTTTATAGGTATCCATTTTGTTTCAACGGTAAAGCTGCCTGCCGCAACGGACGCATCCTCAGCTGTGAAGGGCTCGCCCTCCCATTCCCAAGGACCGTCCTCATTGCCTGTGTCGGTAAGTGTAAACTTAAGACCCTCAAGAAGAGCCGAAATACGGCTGTCGCTTACGTCCTCGGCAGATATCTCAACGGCAACGGTAGCACCCGCTCCTTCAACACGATTGAAATATTTTACCGTGGTTTCTCCCCAGCTTTCGTCTTCATATTTAAGACAGTCAACACCGCCTATATTAACGAGCTCATATGAGTTGTTTTCTGCATATTCATGCTGGTCGAAGCCGTAGTATACAAGATCCTCACGGAAATCGTAGGGGTCGTCCACGCTTGCAGTAACGTCTACGTTAATAAGATAGTATTCGGGATCATCGGGATCGAGTATCTGAAGATTAACGTAACAATAATCCTCTTCGTTAGATACGCTTTCTTCGTCATAGCTCCACGCTTCCTTGTCAAATTCAAGGGTAAACAATTCGGTGGTAAGCCCGTCACCCGTTGCTTCGGCGGGCTTATCGGAAGTATCCTGATCCGCAGAGGGATCGGGAGTATTGGTCTTGCCGCCCGAGCAGGCAACGAGAGAAATCAACATAAACGCTGTAAGTAATAATGCTAAAAACTTTTTCATTTTCTTATTCCTTTCATTATCATATAATTATAATTTTATGCCCAGGGGTCATCTGCTGCAGGCACACGGATGTCAGACAAACATTGAATATCATTCAAAAACCATTGACCCGTGGAGGGCTTTCTGCGAAGCTTGATCCCTCTCGGAGAATCTGCTCCCGAGCTTTTTACATACAGGGTAGCCCAGTTTTCGTCGGGAAACGAATAGGGATTTTCGGTAACCGATACAGTATAGGGCTTTATGGGTGTATATCCGTTTTCGGGGGACGTGCCTGCAAAATAAGAATAGACTTTATATCCCTTTCCCTTTAATCTTTCTCGTATAAACTGTTTTTCGTATTCGCTTACCGACTCCGGACCCTTAAGAAAATCCAGCATTTCAAAGGTTGCATCAGGATTTTTTTCAAAGTTGCAAAGCACGGCAATAGTAAGCGCCGCCGTCTTGAAGGGTGAATTAAGAACTGCTTCGGGTAATTCCTTAAGCTCGTCGAGATTTGTCGGTAACGACGTGAAAATAAAATCCATAGTATCCCCTTATTTAACCTTTGCCAGAGCCTCGTCAGCTTTACGTATCCATTCGGTACGGTCGCCGTAGGAGTTCGCTTCCAGAGCATCTATTGCCGCCGCACCCTTTTCAACGTCGTTTTCACCTGAAACGATAGATTTCACAGCCCCTGCAACATTTTTAACCGCGTTTATCTGACGTTTGGCATTATTAAGTGAGTTTCTGAGAGTTTTCTGTATTCCGAACTGTGTGTCAAAATATTTTTCCATATCATTAAATGCAGCTATACTGCTTACGGGCAGACGTATCTCGGATAACCCGTAAACGTTTCTGAAGCCGAGATAACAAAAGTGCTTGGTAGTCTCTTTACCTTCAGAATCCTTTGCTACCTCAGATTCGTATTCATAGGTATACAGATCAGCCAATCGGTAAACACAGGCCTTTGTGGTTTTACCAAAGATGAAGAATTTATAGTCGTTCTGAATAAGCGCCACAAGACCCGTAGAGGGCGAAACCCTGAGAGCTCCGTACTGACCGAAATCCTTTATCTTTTCTTCCTTGTTTTTAGTTTTAAGAAGAGGAACGAATATCTGCTCCCAAGCCTTCGTACCGAATTCCACCTGCTCTATATGAGCCTTAACCTGATCGAGAGTAGCCGGAACAAGGTCAAAGAGCTTCATACATTTTTTTGCACATACCTTACGACATATATAGGTCTTATCCGCCAACTGTTGCTGCGCCAACAGTCCGATCTCAGCACCGCAAAGAGCGCAATTGTGCTTTGCCATAATTACCTCCTGTGATATACAACATTATCTGTCTGAAAATGCGGGGCGGGCTTCGCTTGTTTTGGCGCGCAGGCGAAGCCTGTGGGTACCCCTTTCGGAAAAGGCAAGTATACCCTCTTAACCTTGCAAATCCATTATAACGGTTTGTTCACATTTTGTCCCCACACTATTCATAAAAATAAGGGTGGGAAAGATAGAAAAAACATATATTTCGGGTGGGGGAAGGGTGGGATATTTGTTGTTTTTACACTTGACTCAATATGATCGATATGCTATAATTAGTTTAGCTAATGGTTTAAGTTCTCTGTTTGTGTTGGCGCGTAGGCAGAGAACGTTAAGCATATTTACGGAAAAGGCATTCGACCGCCTCGCATCCGAAATAATACCTTAAGGAGAAATTTATGATTAAAAAATTCACGGCGGTCACTTTGGCATTACTTGCGACGTTTTTGTTGACCGGCTGCAGCTCTATAGGAAACAAATCTACCAGTATGTCGATAATATATGGAGCAACTGCGTTTTTATCCTTGCTTTTACTTGCAGGATACTGTCTGCTGGTACGAAAAAAAGAAGGTTGGTTCTATCTGCTCTTCTCATCGGTACTGGTAGTCAACGTAGGCTATTTGATGCTCTCCGTATCCAAAACGCTGGAATTGGCGCTTCATGCTAACCGTCTGGCTTATCTCGGTTCGGTTTTTCTTCCTCTTGCTATGTTAATGATCATTATTAACGTCTGCAAGTTTAAACAACCGAAATTCGTCATATGGTTATTGCTGTGTGTAAGTATATTCGTATTCTTGGTTGCGGCAAGTCCCGGATATCTTGATATTTATTATAAATCGGTTTCTCTTGAAACCGTAAACGGAGTCTCTGTTCTGGTAAAGGAATACGGACCGTGGCATATAATATATCTTTTCTATCTGTTAGTTTATTTCATAATGATGATATCCGCCATCATACACGCTACCTTAAAGAAGAAGATACAGTCTGTTTCTCACGGTGTTATACTGCTGGTATCGGTGTTCGTCAATATAGGCATATGGCTCTTGGAACAGCTGGTGAAGATAGATTTTGAATTTCTGTCTGTCTCTTACATAGTAAGCGAACTCTTCCTCATAGGTCTGTATCTGATGCTCCAAGAGATAGACAAGTATCATCAAGCTCCCGTTTCGGAATCCGCTGCCCCCGAAGAAATCGAACAAGCCGAGGCTGTAACAAATGAATTTAATGAAAAATGCAGATATTTTGCAGAACAGTTAAGCTCGCTGACTCCGACCGAAACAAACGTATACAGATTATACGTAGAGGGCAAGGGGACAAAAGAAGTGCTGGAGATACTTAACATCAAGGAAAATACCCTTAAATACCATAACAAAAACATCTACAGCAAGCTTGGAGTTTCTTCAAGAAAACAGCTTATCGAGATAGCACGTATACTGAACAACAAAAAATCCGACTGATCACAGTCGGATTTTTTGTTTGACGGATGATTTATTTCTGAAGTACCTCTACAGTTTCGGTGGTAACTTTATAGCCTTCCTTATCGGTTATAACGCAGTAAACCTCGATGTCACGGTAATCATCGAAATCATAGTCGGAGAACACGTAGGTAAGAGTATCGCTTGTAGCTGACGTAATACCGTGAGCAACTACATCTGTTACGGTACCGTCCTTAACTATGGACCACTCATAGAGATAGTTACGTGCGCCGCCCTCGACTTCAACGGTAAAGGTTGCCTCCTCCATAGACGAGGTCATCTGATAATTGACAGGCTGAGACGTTATTGCAAGAGGCTTAGCCATCTCTTTTTTATAAAGCTTAGCGGTAACACTGGAAACCTGTGTGCCCTTAATATCGGTAACATAGCATACTACATCAAGGTAGGAACCCTGAACATAATCAAAATCATAATCACTTACTTGATAAGTGAAACTGTCGCTTGTGGCCGAAGTAGCACCGTGAGTTGCTTTCTTTTCACCCTCAACGTACCAGTCATAGTAGTAATTCGGCTCGCCGCCTTTGATCCCGATAGTAAAGGTTGCTTCCTCCATAGATGAGGTCATCTGATAGTCCTTAGGCTGTTTCGTTATCTCAAGAGGCTTGGTGGCTTCTTTTTTATAGAGTTTGGCGGTTATGCTTGTTACCTCGGTACCCTTGATATCCGTAACAACGCAGATTACATCAAGATATGAGCCCTGAACGTTGTCAAAGTCATAATCGGTCACATGATATATAAAGCTGTCACTTGTAGCGGATGTAGCACCGTGAGTTGCTTTCTTTTCTCCCTCAACATACCACTCGTAATAGTAGTTGGGTGCGCCGCCTTCAATTTCAACGGTAAAGGTTGCATCCACCTCGGAATATTCCATATAGAAATCAGCGGGCTGTATAACTATTCTAAGGTCATTCTTATTATAGTATCTCTCAAGGAAGCATACAATCTGTCCGCGGGTACACTTATTATTGGGCGCAAACTTATCTGCTGACATACCTGCGGTGATGCCGTTTTCAACCGCCCAAAGAACTGCCTTATAGAAATAATCGGCTTCCTTGACATCCTTAAAGGGATTTGCTACCGCACCTATATCGGGAGAGCCTGCCGCACGGTAAAGGAAGGAAACGATCTGTCCTCTGGTACAGGGGTTATGGGGTCCGAACTTGTCAGCAGAAACACCTGCGGTAATGCCGTTTTCAAGAGCCCACTGAACGGGAGTTGCGAAATAATCTGCAGGCTTAACGTCGGTAAAGGGCTGATTGGTACCGTCTACCAAAGGATTGCCTGCCGCACGGTGCATAAAGGATACCGCCTGGGCACGTGTACAGCTTTCGTTGGGAGCGAAGGTGGTTTCGGTCTTACCTGCGGTAATTCCGTTCGCAACAGCCCATTCAACCGCACTTGCGTAATAAGCGTCTGATGCAACGTCGGTAAAGCTTGCCGCAAAGACAAACATCGCACACTGACCTGCCACAAGAAAGCAGATTACAAGAGAAATTAACCTTTTCATAATTTCCTCCAAGTTAATTAATATATTTTACATATTTTATTATACATATCAAAATTGAAATGTCCCCACCCTTCCGTATCAAAAAGGGTGGGAAAACAGTTTTTTACTAAAAAAGCGGCGAGTCGCCGCACCCATACTGCGCCCGTTTACGCAGTAATTCAAACCACACCGCAATAGAGAAAATTCCTATATATTAAAAAAGTGGGAACGGGTTAGTATATAACTTCTTTTAATTGATTCTGAATAAAATACGGCGAAGTTCTTGTAATTCCGATAAAAATAAAGTATAATTATATAAGTAACTTACGCAAATAAAATTTATAATAAATTTCGGCAGGTGAAAAAATGAAAAATTGGTTAAGCGATGCGGTAGTATATGAGATCTATCCGCAATCATTCAACGATTCAAACGGCGACGGTATCGGTGATCTTCAGGGTATAATCGAAAAGTTAGACTATATCAAGGATCTCGGCTTTACCGCCATCTGGCTCAACCCCATCAACGCAAGCTCCTTCAGAGATGCGGGATATGACGTCACCGATTTTTACAGCGTTGCGCCCAGATACGGCACGAACGAGGATTACAAGAGAATGTGCGATGAGGCACATGCTCGCGGAATGAAGGTTATGTTTGACCTGGTGGCAGGTCATACCTCCATCGACCACCCCTGGTTTATCGAGTCCGCCAAGGTAGAGAAAAACGAATACTCCAACCGCTACATATGGACGAACGAATCCTTTGACGACGGTGTAGGTATTGCAAGCTTAGGTGAGAGGGATGCCAAGGTCATCAACAACTTCTTCTGGAGCCAGCCTGCACTGAATTACGGCTACGCCAATCCCAACCCCGCAAATCCTTGGGAGCTGCCTGTAGATCATCCCGACTGTGTAGCAATGAGAAAAGAGCTTTTGAACATAATCGACTTCTGGATGGATCTGGGAACAGACGCCTTCAGAGTAGATATGGCGGCTCACCTTATCAAGGGCGATATAACCAAGGAAAAAACCTCGGAGCTTTGGCATGAAGTAAGAAGACATATTGAGGAAAGAAATCCCGAAGTCCTTCTTATCGCAGAATGGGCGTTCCCCGAGGAGGCTGTACGCTGCGGTTTCCATCTTGATTTCCTTCTCCACAGCGGTCCTACCGCATACCGTTCCCTTTTCAGATATGAAAAGGGCAGAAACACCACCAGTGATTTTACCGGTCACAGCTATTTTGCAAGAGACGGCAAGGGTAACATCAACGAGTATCTTGACAGATACCTCTTTGATCTGGAAAACACCCGAGGCAAGGGTTATATCGGTATGATAACCGGTAACCACGATATGCAGCGTTTGGCATATATGAGAGACACCGATGAGGTCAAGGCTGCTTTGACCTTCCTCTTCACAATGCCCGGTGTTCCCTTCGTTTATTACGGCGATGAGATAGGTATGGATTATCTTAAGGGTCTGCCCTCAAAGGAAGGCGGATATATCAGAACGGGTGCCAGAACTCCTATGCAGTGGAACAACGAAAAGAACCACGGCTTCTCGGAAAGCGATACTCCTTATCTCCCCACCGACAACCGTGAGGGTGCGCCCACCGTTGAGGATCAGATCAATGATCCCGATTCTGTTCTCAATTTTGTGAAAAAGCTAATCAAGCTTCACCGCGAAATCCCTGCGTTCCATCCCGAGGGCGAATTTGAAATTCTCCTTCCCTCCTATCCCTTTGTATTTGAAAGAGAAGCAGAAGGCAAAAAGTATCTCGTAGCAATTAATCCCTCCGAGGCAACAAGATATTTTGATGCTCCCGAGTGTGCAGAGGTTCTCTTAAAGCAGAACGTTGATTTTGAAGGCAACAGATTGGTACTCGGACCTGTCAGCTTCATCGTATACGAAGAAAAGTGATTAAAACGATTATATTATAGTACCTATAAAAGCCCTTTACGAAATCGATCGTAAAGGGCTTATTTTTATTGAGTTAAACGATATTAAATTTTATCAAATGGGATTATTCCCACTTGACTTTGGCTTTTTTAATCACCGTGAATTTCAATGTTTTTTCGTATTTTTATTATCCGTATTTTGCATTTTTATCCCGATGACTTTATTTCCGAAAGTTTTTGTATTCAAAATGCACTCAAAAAACAGCTTGGTCATTGATATACACCTTGGATAAAAGTTATTATGTTACTCTGCCCTGTTTATATCAATGTCAGACGGCCGCACACCGAGCTGTCTGAGAACTGATCGTTTGACAGATATTCCTCGATGACGTCACGGCAGAAGGCGGCAAGAACCTTTTGAGCTCCGTTCTTTACTATCTCCTTATAGGATACCGAAGAGCATCCGAAAGCCGGTAGAATTCACTGTGAGAACCCCCATACCTCATCACGGAGCATAGTCAAGACATTTGGCAAATATATCGCAAAGAGATGAGCCAATGCTCATCTCTTTTAGGTTATTTAAGGGTCTTTTTATTCTTTACAAGCTTGGAATTAAGATTGATATAAGAATAACGTCTGCAATGAAACAGAGCCTTACGGCCTTCGGCATTTCTTGTAAACACAAGATCGAAATTACCGCTTTTACCCTTAAGATTTTTTGTAAGTACAGATGCATTTTCCTTATTCTTACCGATGACAGCGGGACATGCGTAGCTGCGGCTCCAATCGTGACCGAATCTGCCCTTATATACCAAGATATATCTGGGATCAACGATAGGTGAGAGCATCTCTGATATTGCACCCGAAAATACCGATTTTTCTCGGGCAGAAGCACCCTCAAGAGAACAGGTGATACTGTCAGTTTTTTCGTTTCTGAAAACTTTAACTCTGCCTGAATCTATTTCGCCTAAATCCCGAAGCGTTCTATAAACGGCACCTGCAAGAGAACCTATGCTCTTTTCGGGAGAAGCATTACTTGATATAAATGACAGCTTGCCTATAAGCAGAACTGCAAGTACAATACCGACTGCAAGTCCTATAAATTTGCCGAAAAATCCGCCGAGGATCACAAGCAACAGCGCTACGGCAACGCCAACGGCGAGTATGATGGCGTGGAGCTTGTTTTTGTACACAGCCTTTGCAGGATGCACCTCTGCGGGCACCTCGCTAATCTCTACCACCTCGGGATGAGCGCTGCCCCTAACGGTGTTGTTCCAGCGTCCTGCTACGGCTTTTCTGTCACGGGCAAGAGCAAGTGTCTGTTCGTTTATACGATCTATACCCTCGGGAGTAAAGGGTGGCTTGATCACGTCAAGTCTGTCCACACCGCTTTCTATTACGTCGCTGTTATAGGCAGGAGCCTGGAAGCAGGCAAATCTGCGTTTGAGTGTGGCATAGTCCTCGCCCTCTATCTCCTCAGTGTTGTCGGAGGCAGGGTCAAGGGTAACGGGATGCCAGATGTTTGATATCTTGTCGGGGTTCTTTTTGTCTATACGGATAGCCCTTCCGCGCATCTGGTTTGACAGCATAAAGCTGCCTACAAAGCTGGCAAGAATAAGAGAATTGATATTTGGGGAATCCCAGCCCTCGCCTAAAAGGGATTTTGTGCCTATAAGTATATTTATATATCCGTCACCGAAAAGCTTGGTTATAAGCGATACCTTATTCTTGTTTGAACCGCTGAAATACACCTCGCTGTGCTCGGTTGCTGATATTGGCTTCACCTTACATTCTATGCTTTCCTCCTTGGCAAGCTCGCTTGCCGCCGTCACCGCGGTATTAGGAAGGATAACAAGCGTTCCTGACAAAAGGGCGATCCCGGTCGTTTCGGGACAGCTTCGGCGCAATGCCTCAAATACGGGAACGGTGCCTATTGCATGGATATCATTATCTGTACCCACAACAGACATCATATCCTTCTTGATATAGTCGGTAAGGATAAGCATACGCAGTGAGTCACCGAGATTTTTGTATTCTTCATCGGCTATACGGCAGATACTTTTCAGCTTGCCTTTTGAAGATATAAGTAGTTTATTCAGTTTATCTGTAGAGTCAAGACAGACCTTCTTTTTCTCGATAAGACCCTGAGAAGATAAAATATCATTCAGCTTTTCCGATATCTCTCCGAATATCTCGGCGTTGTTTATTATAAAGGTAAAGGCACGCTGTGCCGTAGCAAGGGTATATTTTCTGTCCTTTCTGCCCTCGTATGCCTTATCTGCAAGGGTGGCGGATACCGGCTTACCGCTCTGCTCGGCACAACAGATCAGACAGGCAAAATCCTCTATATTGTCATAGAGAAGCTCATCGTTTTTCATAACACCCGAAATCCTTATAGCTTCGCTTGGCAGACCGCTTTTGATTACAGAATCTGCGCAGGCCTTTGCTTTTGCACGGTAGGTGTTTAAGAGCTCTAGCTCTTCCTCTGTAGGATAACTGAAATACACATAGTCCTGATGAGGGCAGAGTGTCTTCTGAAGCACAAGCTGAGGAACGAATATCTCCTCGTCTATCTCACCGCAGAGAGTAATATATCTGTTCCATTCACCGGGGGTACTGTCGTATGGAGGGGTGGCGGTAAGGGCGATAATATTAACACTGTCACCGAGCAGCTCTATAAACTTTTCAAGAGCCTTCTGCCATTCGCTTTTAAGGTGGTGTGCCTCATCAAGACACAGGGTGGTAATGCCCGCCTTCTTTATGGTATCAAGCAGTTCAAAATCGCTGAAATCCAGCTCTTCTTCCGCCATAAGCTCCTCTTCGTCCGCCTCAGCCTTTACCTTGGCTTTGGTAAAGGCGGCATGAAGTGCCTGATAGGTAACTGAGGTGATAAGCTTGGGCTTGGCAAGATTGTATGAAACATAATCTTCGGAAGCCTCACCCTCAGGCATATACGCCTCGGCAAATCTCTCGCCCCATTGTTGGCGGATAGTAACCGACGGGGACATAACAAGCGCAGGGGCATCAAGCCTTCTTACAAGCTCAAGACCAAGTATGGTCTTACCGCTGCCCGGAGCTGCCACTATATGTATCCTTTTGTCCTTTAGATGTTTTTTGGAATTATCCAAAACTGCCTGCTGATAGTCTCGGAAGGTCCATTTAAACTTGACACGGCTAAAGTCCTTTGGTTTATTTTCTTTTATGGGAGCTTTCTTTATCGGTGCGCCGCAGTTAGTACAGAACTTAACCGTTCCTTCTATCTTCTGCCCGCATTCAGAACAAAATGCCATAATACTATCCTCTCTTTTATACTGAAAATTCAATTCCTGTCTGTATTCTTATTATCGCTCCGAACCAATATATAACCGTAGAGTGGAATGATCAGAACTGCAGCATTTCAATACCTTTTACGGCAACTCTGTCGGCGTTTTACTCTCGGATATTGTCTTGTTCGGATAACACCGGAAAGCAGATCACCGAGAAAAACAAGTACGATGAACGTAAGCAATTTTCAATAACCTGTCTCCTCGTCCTTGTTTTTTTGAAATGCACAATAATATCCGTACTCTTTTCTAACCTTAATTATAGAACATAATCGGATTTTCGTCAAGTTGGTTTTATTTAACACAAAACCCTTTACGAAATTGACCGTAAAGGGCTATTTATTATTTGAAAGGTATTAAATTTTGTTCTTTTCAGAATAATCGGGATTATAATTAAGCACCTCTCAAATCGACTTTAACAGCCAAAACGTGGGGCTAAATATAATATATATCTTCCTATTCAACTGCTATATTATAGTAGTTATACGACTCATCATCATACTGAACGCAGAAGGTATATATACCGCTCTCAAGAGAAACCGTTACACTATTCTCTGTCACAAATTTATTGCTTAATGCAACGCTTCCTGCGGCATTTTTTATCTGATTGGAGGTTGTATAAACACCCTCGGCATATCTTAGCACTTTGAGGCCGTCAAGCTTTGTAAAGGTAACCCTGTTACCCTCCTGCGTCATTACGGGAGCTTTCTTTGTTACATTATACTTATAGATGACCTCATAGCCGTTATTATATACGACAGCTACGGATACAAGACCCTCTTCACGGTATTGAACAACATACTTTTCAAGACCCTTAAGAACACCCTTGGCAGTAAATGCTCTTGCGCCCTCTGCACGCTTGATCTCACCTGGCGTGTTATAATCACCGTAGGCAGTACGTATAACCTTTATATCATCAAGATTTGCAATATTGAGCTGCAAGCCGTTTTCTGTAAACACAGGCTCGGTTACGGTAAGCTCGACTGTCATAAACTTATGCGCCTTGGTGGTATCGTCATATCTTACACATACTGTATAAACACCAGGCTCAGGTAGAATATAAGTATAATCAGAATCGGTACCGATCTTGTTCTTGGTTATCAAAACAACTCTGTTTGCCTTAACATCGGCATAGGTTGTATACTCACCCTTAGCGATAAAGAAATCCTTAACACCGTCAAGATTTTTTACTGTTAATGACAATCCGTATGCAACAAGTTCCTGGTCAACAACTTCGAATATGTATTCAAAAGGTATTGAATTTGCTTGTGCATATTGTTCTGCATAAGAACCCTCATAACACATTATCTTTAGATCGTGGCAGTTTCTAAAGGCATCAGCTCCTATGCTCGTTACGCTCTTGGGTATCGTTACACTTGTCAATTGTATGCAAGTATCAAATGAATTTGATCCAATGCTTGTTACACTATCGGGAATAGTTATAGTTTTTAAGCATACACACCAATCAAACGCATAGTCGCTTATGCTTGTCATACTATTTGGAATAGTTACACTTGTTAAGCTGCCACATCCTGAAAACGCACCGTCATCTATACTGATCATATTATCGGGGATCGTTATGTTTTTCAAACGTTCGCAGCCTGTAAATGCACAGAAGCCTATGCTTGTTACGCTGTCAGGAATATCTACACTTGTCAAGAAGGAATACAAAAAGAACGAATAAGAGCCTATGCTTGTTACACCGTTTTCAATTATAACAAGCTCGATATCGTCCTTAATATCATACCAAGGTACATTTTCACGGTCACTGTAATCATACATAGCACCTTTACCGGAAATAGTAAGGGTTGTATCTGAAAATGACCACGTAAGATCTTCTCCGCAGCTGCCCGAAGCGGCAGATGCAGATAAATTAAATATAAGCATCGTGGGAATTAGCATAAACAGGATCAATGAAACTGACAGTATTCTTTTCATATTTACACCTCCGAATTTGATATAACTAATTTTAGCACTAAAACTTAATTATGTCAATAAATCAAAATGCCCTTTACGAAATTGATCGTAAAAGGCATATTTTTGTTATTTGAAAGAATATTAAATTTTGTTCTTTTTGAATAATTGGGATTGTTCGGGGATAATTATATCGTGATTTACGATTTCTGTGGCTCTGCTGCGGATGTTATTCATCCGAACAACCCATTCCATTTGATTGTCTGCTTTGAGCTGTTCGGTCACACCTTCACGCTCTGTCATCTGTTTTACAAGCCAAAAAACAGAGGTTAGGCCTATTGTTTTTTCTTCAAAGTCGTTACCGTCGAAACGAGCATTCTTCTGATTTCAATACACCGACCTTGAAACTTTTTGAATTCTCCTTCATTGATTGAATTTGTTTCAAACAGTAATTCCAGCCAATATTCGCTTTCATTACATTCTTTTAATGCAATTTCAAATTTGGAAATGAAGTCTTTTGTTCCTTACGCATATTGCGCTTCGTGTATGTTTGCACCGACCGATGTGCCGCTTTTGAGCAGTTGGTTGAGCAAAACGCCTTCGACGTTATTTTGTTTTAATCTTCTGCAAAGAAAAACAACCTCTTTTGCAAAAGTTTTTGATTTATCTCTTAAAATGCTGTCTGACATAAGCTGCTCCTTAAAAAACTTGGCGAAGCCAATCATAACTTATACTTGTTTTCCCTGTATTCTATAGGAAATTACATCTTAGAGTGTGATAAACAAATGATATTCGATACACCTTCAATTGCATATAATGATTATGGTAGTTTAATTTTTCCCCAATCATCTATCCCGCTTTCGTACTGAAATCCATAAGACGACCAAACGTAACCGTTAGAATCCAATGCTATTGCAAAACTGTTTCCTACCGCAACCGCTACAATATCATCATTTATTGATGGAACTCCACCATTTTTTAGGGAAACAGATACCCTACCGCTGTCTGCTAAAACAGCCACATAACCGTTTGCAGCAATAGCCTTGATGTTTTTATATCCATATCCATTAACATTGTATTGGTAGCGTGTGTCAAATTTCCCTGTAGCAATCACAGTTCCATCTGCCTTCAGACCTACCGTTATTTGAATTCCTGCAGAAACTGCAATAATATCGGTCCAGTCTTCAACATTACATTGCCCGCTTTCGTTTGACCCTACCGCAACTACCGTACCGTCGGAGCATAGCCCTACGGTATGACCATCTCCTGCCGCTACTGCAACAATATTCTCCCAGTCAACTGTTTTGGAGCATTGACCGAATTTATCCCATCCGACAGCTACTACAGTGCCGTTTGCCTTCAAACCGACAGTATGCTCATATGCCGAGACAGACACAATATCACTCCAACTTTCTATATCACAAGCACCGTATTTATTTGACCCGGCAGCAACTACAGTAAAATCGGAGCGAAGTCCAATAGTGAAATCATCACCTGCCGAAACGGAAATAACATCATTCCATTCTGAAACATCACATTGACCATTAAAATTCGCTCCTGCCGAAACCACGCTGCCGTCAGGCTTGATACCTACGGCGTGAAATGTGCCTGCCGAGATCGTAGCCTTAGGAGCATATTTACGGCGTGTATTCATTATAAGCGCGGATGTATCTTTATAGCCATCCAAAGCCTCAAAAGCTCTTATCGATCCGAGATAATCCCCGGATTCCATCAGTCCGACAGCTATGCTGTATTCACATTCCTTTATAAACTCGTTACTGTTTTTATAGCCGTCCAAGACCTCAAAGGCTCTTATCGATCCGAGATAATCCCCGGATTCCATCAATCCGACAGCTATACCGTATTCACATTCCTTTATAAACTCGTTACTGTTTTTATAACCGTCCATATTTTGAAATGCCTTTATAGCTTCGGCATACTTTTCCGATTTCATAAGTTCAACGGCATCGTTGTATTTTGCAGAAGGAATTACCACGTTACGTATGATAATAAACACAACCAAAATGCAAATCAGTAATATTCCTGCCACGATTGTAATTTTTATAAGATTTTTGTTTTTACTACTCGTACGACCATTGAACAAGTTTTCATCTTTCTTAGCAATCACCTCTACAGAATTAATTTCTTTTAAAACCAACTTTGTAGGACAACCACATTCCGGACAGCAAGCAGCCTTATCCGAAAATGATTTTCCACATTCAGTACATTTAATTAACGCCATTTTTAATCCTCATTTATCAGTAATACCGTCCGCTGATTTTTTATTTTTGATTTTTTGCTCTTTCTAATGCCCTGCGATAATTCGTTGCACGATTAGAAAACACACGAGCATAATCTTTGCCCTGTAATGCGAGATTTGCAAGTTCTTCGCTTGTTAATTCCTGTTTGAGCAAAGTATGTACCATACGGTTTCTTTGTTCTTTCCAATCAAAAAACACAGGGGACGGTTCTATGTGTTAATTAATAAAACACAGGGACGGTTCTATGTGTGGAGAATGTCCCCATAATTACTTATTTCTCAACAATATTTTACCAACAAAAACTACACTTGTCAATAATGTTTATAATTACAACTAAGGAGTATTCAAATAACAATATACACTATTAATAATAACACCTGAAAAATGAAAGAAAGGCTGATTTTTCAGCCTTTCTCCGCTTATTTCAATCAACACACAGAACCGTCCCCTGTGTTACTCCTTAAAAAACTTGGCGAAGCCAATCATAACTTGCCGAAGTCAATCATAACTGATAACTCGTTTCGCATCGGGAAAAGAGAAGTTATGAGTTTAGAGTTATGAATTTGGCTTCGCCAAATGTTATGATATGACCGTTTCTGCGAAACGATCATAGTTGATTTTGCTTTGTAAAATCACTCCCACTCTTTTTCGGTGTTCTTCTTTAGCTTATTTGTGCTCTAAATATTATCCTAAACGGCAAATTTGAACTCGATTTTCCACCCATTATTTCATTTATCAAAATTTTGTTGCAGAAAAAGATGCAAAATTGTCTGTGGGATGGTGCCGGGTGGCTAAGATACTGTTATAAAGAGCTACAGGTTTATATACCGCATTACCTGTTTTAAAAAATGTCTTTTGCGCTATGTTGCTTTTGCTTCAGCATTTTATTTAGCTTTGCCGTATTCCTTTTGATAATGGAATAAATGATGGCCCAAATAACGATATAGCCTACAACAAAAACTACTGAGAAGACTATAATCGGTAGTGCACCAAAGTCAATCCAATCGTTGAGCAGATAGGTGACGAGGTAGCTGATATATAAAATGCCACCGTGAATCAAAATAGCAACCATCAAAGGCAATCGTTCGATTTGATAAATAGCATTCATACC
>JAFQDF010000005.1 GCA_017416185.1 Clostridia bacterium | reverse complement strand
AATAGTGAATAGTGAATAGTGAATAGATAATAACCAAAAAAGCCGTCCTTAACCTTGACACATTTGTCTAAAATTGATATAATTAGCATATCAACTATCGAGGTAAAAGGATATGAAAATCAAAAATCTCATTTCAATCATCTTACTGGGGGTAATGCTTATTATGTCACTTCCGATTACAGCAGCAGAGGCAGAGGTAGCTATGCCCACAGCGCAGAGCTTTGACAAGAACGGTATTATCGTTGCATATTTCAACGCAACACAGGGATACTCTACCTTTGAGTTTACCAACATCGACGTTGTGAACTATCATCCCGCTTCTATTGTTGCTAACGGTATGAGCTATACCGGCGGTACTATCGTTAATCACCCCAACTCCAACCGTATGTCCTACTATAAGAACAAGGCTTTAGAGCAGAACCCCGATGTTAAGTTTGTGTTTACTGTTGCTAACGGTAATATTAATGACTTCGAGAGTTGGTTCTATAATGCTAACAATGCAGAGAAGCTGGCGACCGAAATGACCAATATAATCAAGAACTACGGCTATGACGGACTTGATATTGACTACGAGTTTCCTCAGGGCGGCAGCAATACCAGACGTAATTTCGTTTACTTTATGCAGCAGATGAGAGCAAAGCTTGATGCTCTGGGCAAGACCAACGGTAAGGACTACATCCTCTCTATGGCTGTTCCCGGAGGTATATGGGCTTTCAGTTTGTTTGATATGGTGGGACTTTCCCAACACGTTGACTATTTCAATATAATGAACTACGACCTGTACGTTGGTTCAAACACGGCAGGAACAACACATCACCATACCGCACCCTATGACGATACACTTTTCCCCGGAGGTACGGTAAACAGCGATATTGCTCTTTACCGCAGCTACGGTATTCCGGATGAAAAGATAGTTGTAGGCTTGGGTATGTATGCCCGCCGCTGGACAGGTGTTCCTAACGTGAACAACGGTCTGCATCAGCCCGGTACTCTTGATATGAACTCAAACGAGGCGTATATCCACTATACCACACTTAAATCAAGCTACGAGAACAGAAACGGCTATGTAAAGTATTGGGATGAAGCCGCACAGGCACCTTATCTCTACAATGCATCAAGGGGAATATTCCTTACCTATGATGACGAGCGCTCTGCCAAGATCAAGTGCGAGCTTGCGGGCAAGTCGGGTGTACGTGGCATAATGGTTTTTGACTACTGTACCACCGACGGTATAGGAATATTTGATAATATGAGAAAATGGATCGATGCATCAACTGTACCCGAGGTCCACGAGCATAGCTATACACGTACAATGACCAAGTTCCCCGGCTGTGTTGAGGAGGGTGTTGTAACCTACACCTGCTCCTGCGGTGACAGCTACACGGAGGCTTATCCCGCAATAGGCGGTCATATGTGGAATGAATGGGTGATAACAAAGGAAGCTACCGAAACAGAGGACGGTGAGCAGCAGCGTACCTGCCGCCGTAACTGCGGTGCGGTTGAAACAGAGATTATCCCTGCGCTTGGCGTTCCCGAGCCTAAACCCGAGCTTGCGGTATCATCTGAAGGTCCTAATATCACTATAAGCGGTATGTCTGACGTAAAGGACGTGTTTATCGCTCTCGGTGATTACAGCAGCTACAGAGACGTGAAAGACAATATGGTAGTTCAGCTTACCACCAATAAGCTTGCAGGAGCAGCCGAATATACATATACCCTTAAGGAGGGCGGCTACTATACCGTTCTTGTAAGATATAACGACGACACACAGACATTCCTCTATCAACAGATAGACGTGACCCAGCCCGTATACACGGCAAACGGACTTCAGCTTACTGTAAGTAACCTTGCAGATGTCAAGGTTATCAGAACGGCATACGGTGAGCATAAAACTGTATCTGCTATCAAAAAGGCAGAAGGTGCAAGAGCCTTTACCGCAAAGAATGATATCAAGGGCGCTGACAGCTATATGGTACAGTACAGAAATAACGGTACCGTTACCGTTGCTGTTCAGTATAATGACGGCTACACCGATATATATACCTACGAGGTAGTTCAAAAGGTTCCTACAATAGAGCAGAACGGCAATAAGGTTACCTTCGGCAATCTTGACGGACTTTATAACATCCGTTATGCCAAGGGCGAGTGGAGTACGTCCTCCGAGATCAAGAAAGCTCCCGGAGCCCAGGCTCTCAAGGCTTCTGCCATAGATGAAAACGGCAATATCACCGTTACACTTCCCACAGCAGGCACGTATACCTTCTGCGTGCAGTATAGTGACGAATCTTATAATTATTACACTATAACGGTTGAATAAACAATAAAGAAGGTGTTTGTTATGAAAAAACTATTATCCTTAATTCTTGCAGTTATGATGCTTCTGCCCCTTATGTCGGCTTTCAGCCTTAATGCGGCCACCTCGGGCAGCTGCGGAGCATCCCTTAACTGGACTCTTTCGGGCAGCACTCTGACAATTTCCGGCAGCGGTGCTATGAACAATTACAGCTATTTTGAAAAGGCACCCTGGTATGACAGCCGTGCTTCCATCAAGAAGGTAGTTATCGCCGACGGCGTTACCACCGTAGGTAATTATGCCTTTTACCAGTGCAGTGCTTTGACAGATATCGATTTTCCCTCAAGCGGTCTTACCTATATAGGAGACGAGGCTATAAGAGAGTGCGATTCTCTTGTTACCCTTACTCTCCCCGAGGGGCTTGAAACTATCGGTCTTATCGCTATTGCGTATAACCCCAAGCTTGAGAGCGTATATATACCCGACTCTGTCAGCCGTATACGTAATATGGCATTTGCCCAGTGTACCGCTCTTAAGGAGATCGACTATCCCGACTCCTGTACAGAGGTTGAGGGCTATATCTTCAGCGGATGTACCGCAATCGAAAAGGTAACCCTCCACGAGGGTATAACCAAGATCGGTCTTGGTGCCTTTGAGGTTTGTGAGAGCCTTACCAGTATCAATCTGCCGACTACTCTTTTGAGTATCCGCAGCTCTGCTTTTGCTTACTGTAAATCACTTACCTCAATTACCGTACCCGAGAGTGTTTATTCTATGGAAACGGATATATTTTCAAACTGTCCCAAGCTTACCGTAGGCTGTTATGAGGGCTCTTATGCCCAGACCTACTGCGAAAAGTATTCTGTAGCCTATGAGCTTGTTGCTGCCCACGAGCATAGCTATACCCGTAAAATGACTACGTTGCCCGGGTGCGTGACCGAGGGTGAGATAACCTATACCTGTGAATGTGGGGACAGCTATACCGAGCCTTATCCTGCAATCGGCAGTCACGCATGGACCGACTGGACTGTTACAAAGGAAGCCACCGAAACAGAGGACGGTGAGCAGCAGCGTACCTGCCGCCGTAACTGCGGTGCAGTAGAAACAGAGATCATTCCTGCTTTCGGTACTCCCGAGCCTGAACTTTGCGTTTCGGCAGACGGTCCCAATATCACTATAAGCGGTATGTCGGATGTCAAGGACGTATTTATTGCTCTCGGTGACTATGATACCTACGGCGACGTTAAGGCAAATGCTGTTGTCCGTCTTACCCCCGCAAAGCTTAACAGCGCGGCAGAATATACATATACACTCAGGGAGGGTGGATACTACACAGTTCTTGTAAGATATAACGACGGTACACAGACCTTCCTCTATCAGCAGATAACCGTAACAGAGCCTGTTTACGCAGCAGACGGATTACAGCTTACAGTAAGTAATCTTGAAAACGTAAAGGTCATCCGTACCGCATACGGTACTTATACTACGGTATCCGCTATCAAGAGGGCAGAGGGGGCAAGAGCCTTTACCGCAAAGCACGATATTCTCGGTGCCGACAGCTATATGGTACAGTACAGAAAGAACGGTACCGTTACCGTTGCAGTTCAGTACAACGACGGCTACACCGATATCTATACTTATGAGGTAGTTCAAAAGGTGCCTACTATGGTACAAGAGGGTAACACCGTAACCTTCGGAGACCTTGACGGACTTTATAACATCCGTTATGCCAAGGGCGAGTGGAGTACGTCCTCTGAAATAAAGAAAGCCCCCGGCTCCCAGGCACTCAAGGCTTCTGCTATAGATGAAAACGGTTATATTAAGGTCACACTTCCCACAGCAGGCACATATACCTTCTGCGTGCAATATAGTGATGAAAGTTATAACTACTATACAGTTGTAGTTGAGTAAATCAACGAAAGAAAAAACGCCCGAGGGCGTTTTTTCTTTCATTGTGATCTTTACTTCAAAAGCTTAAACTTACCTATCAGGGGAAGCTCCTTTGCCTTACCGGAGGCGGCGTTTACGATACCGATTATAGCTATGATGGCGATGGGTATCCATACGAGACTGAGTATGGTGCTTAGAGCATCGAATATAAAGCCTCTGCCTCCAAGATAACCGTAGTCCCATTTCCACGGGAATATTGAACGGAGTATCGATAAAAGTATATTCTGTAATACCGTATATCCGACGTAAACTATAAACAGTATAAGTCCCTGATTTACGTGAAATCTTGCGTATTTTGAATCCTTTTTGGCAAACATAGGGATGAATACCAAGGGACCTAAGTAGGATAAAACCGAAATTCCCTTGTTGTCGCTCACGTCCTTGGGATCAAACTCGGAGGTCGTATCAGCGGTATTGTTGAGATTCTTTACCTTGTCCTTAAAGTTGTTGGGGTTTTCGTTATTCATTTTTGTGTCCTCCTTTATGATTTATGTTACTCTGCAGGTGCGTTAAAGGTCAAGTCGCCCTTGTCACCCTCACGCCAGTTCACGGTCATCTTGTAGCCTGCCTCGTCGGACGCAACGAAGGTGTAGATAGAGCCGAAGTCGTATTCCATTTCGTCAAGATCAAAGCCTGCACCGCGAAGGGTCTCTATGTAAGCCTTCATCTGATCGATGGTCCAGTTAAACTCGGCTGTATAAGTCTTTGAATAAACGCTGTAGTTTTCCTTGATCATCTCAACGGGGGGAGCAGGGAAGTATGCCTTTGCCTCGGCTATGCCCTTTTCCTTTGCATCGTCGGGGTCTCCGCCGTAATCGTTGAGGTCAAAGATATCACTTACCTTGGGTACGTTCTTGTCTTCAAAGCTTATGAGCTTATACTGAACTCCGTATATCTCGGAGATCTCCTCTCCCTCGAGAAGACTGATGGGCTCGTCCTCGCGCCATACCAGAATACCGGTCTCCTTGTCTATCCAGAGCTTGTTCTTCTGTAATACGGGCGTAACCTCGGTATAAATATCGCAGTCGTAGCCCTCTTTCTCCTCGGAGCCGATCTTCTCCCACGCTTCTCTGTCAACGTAGAGGACGGACTTTATGTATGCGATTACAGAGGGGATATGAGCCATATTGTTCTCAAGCTCGTATGCTACCGTTTCCTCTTCGTATTCACTGTCTGTGTAGGTCACGGTATCGCGATAGATAGAGTAGGTTCTCGTTACGTCCCCTCTTTCCTTTACGTAGTAAATGTTATACGCATCCTTGAGATATACCTCTTCGCCGTCGTAGAGTACCTCTATCTCGTCGTATCCGTCCTCGCTGTCGCCGATAAGCGATTTGTCAGCAAACTTAAGATGGAAGGGCTTGGTCCACCAGGCGTCGTCGTAGGGCAGATCCTCCTGCTCGTTGTTTTCGGCGTTTTCGTTGTAGTCCTGAACGTCGTCGATAAGCTCTCCCACTTCCTTAAGATCGTTTAACGCATCCTTGACCTCGGGGTCAACGCAGGAGCATAACGTAGGGAGAAGCATTAAAAGTGTGACGGTTATACATATAATTTTTTTCATATTGACCTCCTTTGGTCTTAAAATTATTTGCTTCTGAACTCGTCAAAAGCTTTGAACATTACGGTCGCCTGTGCTCTTGTTGCTGTACCCTGGGGATCGAGATAGTCCTTATCGCCTCTCTTCACGCCCGAGATAAGCTTTGCATCAACCGCCCATTCCACACAGTCTCTTGCCCAGGCCGGAACCTTTTTCTCGTCGGGATAAGCCGAAAGATCAGCTTTGCCCTCAAGAGATACACCGATCATTTCGGAATAGGTGTAGAAGAAGCGGGCAAGCTGTGCTCGGGTAACGTCCTGGTTGGGGCCGAATTTGGTGTTAGAAAGACCGCTTGTGATCTTGTTTTCCACCGCCCAGCAGACAGCCGCGTTGTACCAATGGGAGGGCTTTACGTCCTCAAAGCCTGAGCTTGAATTTTTGTACTCGTCAAGATCAACGCCGTGTACCTTTGAAAGTATGGTGATAAACTGTGCTCTTGTCAGATTGCCGTTAGGCTGGAAGCTGGTGGGTGTCATACCCGAAACGTAGCCCATATCAACGCAGTACTGAACCGATTCTGCAAACCAATGATGAGGCTTAACGTCACTGAAGGTAAGCGCGCCTGCGTTTGCTTCAAGAATATTTGACCAGGGGGAGATGCCTGCAGGGCCTGTAAAACGAACACGGAGCTTTACGTTTGTATCGGGAGTAAGGCTTTCGTATCCGTCAAACACAAGGACTCTCTTACCGTCGCGGGTCGCCCAGCTTGCGTTGGCAACGTAGCCTGATATCCAATCTCCGCCGTTTACACTTACCTGCGATTCAAGGTAAAGGGGCTCAAAGTAATCATTCATTTCATAGTAGAGATAAGCATCCCATACAGAGTCGGGAGTTGACTGAACGAAGGTGATGTTATAGTAGTCGCCGTCCTCCTCCTGCTCAATAAGAAGCTCTGAGATAGAGGGCGCTTCGTAGCCTGTAGGCTCTGCGGGAACTATCTGTGTTGTGTTCTTTCCGAATACGGCAGACTCTGACCAATCCGAGAGCTTTCTCTGCATTTCACCGGGACCCTCGTATCCGTCGTACATTACCACCGGTTCCCATTCCATATAGTAACGGCAGCGGATATAGAGGCTGTGGTTTCCGGTATCAAAGGAATAGATGTTTTCATCCCAATCCTCGTGGTGATACACATAGGTGGTGATAGCAGGCTGTAAGGGAACAAAGGTATCCTCACCTTGCCCCTCGTGATAGGTCAACCAGAAAAACTCGAAGTCCTCTACCATTTCGTTGCTTACACCGATAGTCTGATAGCCGTCGGCATATCCTCCGATCCAGGTAGTTTCGTCCCATTCCTCGGTGTACTGCCAGTTGTCCTCACCGTCAAGGGATACGTCGTACTGTACCCTCAGATCAAATGACCAAAGGTTGTATTTTTCATAGAACGCTTCGCTGTCATCGTAGTATTCTGCAGTAAGCTCCAATACGTCGCGGTCAATCACCGCATACATTCTCAGGTCATCGTGTTGACACTCGGTCTCATCTCCGTCGGTAAAGACGAAGTAGTTGGGTGCCACGGGAGTGGGCAGCTCAAATGCGGATAAGTCATTTTCCTCTGCAAACGCCGTCACCGTGAATACGTATAATACTATGAGCAGAGAAAACAAAACAATAGCTGTTTTTTTCATTGTAGTATCTCCTTTCATTAAAGACCTAACAGGTCCTTGAACCCCATCTTCTTTTTCGGCTCGGGCTTGACGTAGTCAAAACCGCCGTATGGCTCACGCTTGCAGAAGCCTATGCAAGCACGATCGGGATCACCTTCAAAGCAATGCTCGGTATCTACGTTATAAACAATGCCGTCTATACGCTTGAACAGCTGCCGTACCGAGGGGTACTGTCCTGCGGGACGAAAGCCGTTTTGCTGTAAAATCTGTCTGTATTCGTCCACCGCACGGTGAGCCGCCGCTTCGTCGCCATCAAAACAAGCACTGAAGCTGACTCCGTCAGAGCCGTAGTCCTCAATGGATATCTCACCGCCGCAGCTCCATCGGGGGTATACGGCAAGCAGAGCATCCCACTCTGCCATCACCTCGGCATTCCGTCTCTGTTTTGCCTCCTCCTCCTGTATCGCTATGGGGAGCTTGGCTCCGCACTCCGAGCAAAATTTAGTACCGATATTATTCTGTCTGCCGCATTGAGTGCATACCGAACTTTGCGCCAAGGTGGTCTCAGGCAGGGGCTCGCCGCATTCGGGACAGAATTTTTTGTCCGAGGAGGCAGGCTTGCCGCATTTGGGACAGAGCTTCATATTCTTACTCATTTCGGTGGCGTATCCGCCTACGGCACGCTCAAGGTTGGAGAACGCTCCTTTGAGTCCTGCGGTGTCTGCGGTGTTGCCGGTGTACTCACGCGTAGTTTCGTCGATAGCGTTTGCCGCCTTGTTGGTAAGCTCGGTTACCTTGGGTTCCACCGCCTTGCTTAAGGCGTTGCCTACGGCTTGACCTACGCCCTTTGCTACGCCTTTGCGTATAGCTCTTTCTAAAAATCCCATTTTTCTGACCTCCTTTACAGATCCTTATATTTAATTAAAATTTGCTTTCTGTTTGATATACCTAACTTTCGGTAAATGTTCTTGCAATGAAAATGCACCGAAGAATAGGTGATAAAAAGCTCGTCTGCTATCTGCTGCAGACTCTTGTCTGACAGAAGATACTCAAAGACCTCTAACTCCCTCGGGGACAATCCCTCTATCTCGGGATGCTTTTCCAATATTATTTTGTACTTTTGTTTTGCAAGCTTCAGATAATCAAAATAATTCATTTCGTTGCTATTCACCTGCATCCCTCCTGTTGGTAGTATAACTACCATTTAAGGTAGTTATTGGTTTAAATATTGAAAAAATATTAAAATCCTGCTATAATTAAGAAAACTATCATTTGTGTCTAAATTATACTGCAAAACGGGTAGTTATACTATCCCTTGTTCAAGGGGTTTTTGGTATTTTTACCTGTTTTTGGGGAGATTTTTATGAATTTGTCCATACTTCTCGAGAATCTGAAAAAAAGAAAAAGCTATCCCTTGTGGATGCTCGTATGCTTCGGTATGTTTACGGCCTGGCAGATGGGATTTGTATATTTTATGACTCCTTCTCTGGTCATAGACGGCAGAGTGCCCCTACCTATCACCGAGGATAACGTGACGTTGCTTATTGCGGCGGGATATCTGCTTGGCATAGCGGTGATGATATTCCTGCCCCGTATGGTCGTATGGGCAGAGCGTATGTCGGTGTGCGGTGCACTTGTGACTATTCTTGCGCTTTTTATCCCTATGCCCCCCGATATGCAGGTGCTTATCCTGTACTGTCACTCCTTCTTCTGCTTTTTTATGATAGCCTTTGAGAGCTTTATTATCATCAATCTGTTTACCGAAAAAACTGCGGTATTTCATCTGTGCGTCGGATATGTGCCGGCTTTGATAATAATCGCTCTCGTCCAGAACGATGTTTTTCCCATATCCTTTTCTATGTTCAGAATATTTACGATCATAATGCTGGTTATGATGGCGGTGTTCTTCTTCGGTATCCCTGCTTCTAAGGACAGCTATCCAGTGTACGTCAAGCGAAGCGACGGTTTGTATACTCCCAAAAAGCTTTTCTGGGGCGTATATATCTTGGTGTTTGTAAGCTGTATAATGATGCTTGCGGGACCTACGGCTGTTGCCGTGGTAGAGAACGGCATCTTTACGGCGTATATGGCTGATGCCGCGGCGTCTCTTGTGGTGTACGTATTATATAAGAAATTTTCGGTGCATCCCATGCGTACCGTTTCTATATTTACAGCCTTCTCTGCGGTGGGATTTCTTTTCCTGTTCATATCCTCCTATCTGCCGGGTTTGGCGTACGTTGCCTGTGTGTTTATAGGCTTTGGATTTATGCCTTGCCTGCTCCTCCCCCTCTACGGCAATGTGCTTATGAAGAACTACCCATCAAGGTTTATCACACCCATTATTATGATTTTAGCGGTGGTGACTGTGGTCATACAGAGCGCTCTGGTGGAGGCGTTCCGTTCTATGCCCGATATGCTTCACCTTGCATATGCCGCTATTACCGTGGTGCTGACGGTTATATTCGTGCAGCTTGCACCCCATCTTATATATGCCTTTGACAGAAAGATCGAAGATAAGGAGACCGAAAAAGAAATGGAAGAAAAAGAAGAGATCACAGAGGCAGCTTCACCTCTTGCCGGACTTACCAAGCGTGAAAGGGAAGTGCTTGACCTCATCGGATGCGGCTACTCCAATGCCGATGTTGCAAAGGTACTCTTTATCTCTGAGCATACCGTAAACGACTATACCAAAAAGATATACCGCAAGCTTGACGTTCATTCTCGTCACGCGGCGGCACAGATAGTAAATAAATATAATAAATAGATATCAAAACAGAGAGTGTCAACATCTCGATGGGTGGTTTTACTACCTATATGGGTTGTTGACACTTTTTACCTATAGTGCTATCATAAATATGAACGAAATATTAAAAAGGAGTTATAAAAATGAAGACCAAACGAATTTTATCCCTTGCACTCGTACTGATAATGCTTATCGGTACGGTCTGTCAGACGGGTATCACCGTATTGGCTGACGGAGTAAGCTGGGATCTGACCGACGGTGTGCTTACTATTTCCGGTACCGGCAGTATGGACCCGCTCTGCTACAGCGGTACATCCCCCTGGTACGGTCAGAGACTCAAGGTCAAGAGCATCGTGATAGAGGAGGGCATTACCTCTATAGGCTACTATGCCTTTATGAGCTGTGCCAACGCTACCTCCGTAAGCATCCCCTCCACCGTGACCTCGATCAAAGAGGGTGCCTTTGACTACTGCGGAGATATCACCGAGCTTAAGCTCCCTGCAGGACTCAAGTCTATAGGCGATTTTGCTTTCGGAAGTTGCAGCGACGTTACCGAGCTCACTCTCCCCGACGGACTTGAGAGCATCGGTAAGGGAGCCTTCTCCTTTATGGGTATCACCGAGCTCGTTATACCCGAGTCGGTCACCTTTATAGACGGCTACGCTCTGCGTTACTGCACCGAGCTTGAATCGGTAACTCTGCCTTCTCACATGACCGAGTTCCCGGATCAGCTTTTGGCATACTGTGACTCTCTTACCACGGTAGAGCTTCCGAAAGGTCTTACCTCTCTCGGATATCAGTGCTTCTACCGTTCTAAGGGACTTACACATATCACTATCCCCGCAGGCATAACCGCAGTAGACGAGTATACCTTCTACGGCTGCAGCAATCTTGAGGAGATAACCTTTGAGGGTACGATCACCTCGGTAGGCAAGGGTGCCTTTGAGAGTACGGATGCTCTCACCTCCTTCCCCTTTACCGACGCTATCACCGAGATAGGCTACCGCGCCTTTGCGGAAAGCGGCCTCAGCGGTGAGCTGGTGCTTCCTGCAGGACTTACTGCCGTTTCGGAATCGGCATTCTCCGAGTGTACAGGTATTACCTCCGTTACCTTCCCCGAATCGGTGGAAAGAATAGACTTCCAGGCATTCTACGGCTGTACCGGCGTACAGAGCCTTACCATCCCCGAGACTGTCAAGGTTATCGACGACGGAGCATTTCAGAACTGCTGCGGTATAAAGAGCCTTACCTTACACGACTCTATAGAGAGCATAGGCGACTCCGCCTTCTACTGCTGCTGCGGTATTGAGGACGAGCTTATCATACCCGCAGGTATAGGCTACATAGGCTATCAGGCGTTCGGCGACTGCGATATGCTTACCACGGTTACCCTTGAAGGTGTTGACACCGTCTACGGCGGTGCTCCCTTCGCTTACTGCGATTATCTCAAGGAGATATTCCTGCCCGAGGGTATCACCGAGCTGCCTACCGAGCTGTTTTCCAATCTTACGTCTCTTAAGACTATTGTACTTCCCGATACGCTTACCTCTCTGGGAGACAGCGCGTTCTTCGGTAACGAGGCACTTACCTCGGTCACAATCCCCGAGAATATCAGCGTAATCCCCTCACAGTGCTTCTACGGCTGTGTTAATCTCGAAAATGTAAGTGTGCTTGGTACAATAGTGCGTATCGAGGATTCGGCATTTGGCGATACCCAAAGCCTTCGCGGTTTCGAATTTGAGCCCGGTCTTACATATATAGGCGATCACGCATTTACCCGAAGCGGATTAAACGGCGACGTCGTTATCCCCGAGGGCGTTACCTACGTGGGCGACTACGCCTTCTGGGCCTCCGATATCGAGAGCATCACCCTTCCTTCCACTATGGAATACGTTTCAAGCGTTACCTTCTGGGAGACTAACCTCAAATATATCAACGTTCACGAGGATAATCTGAGCTATGCTTCCGTTGACGGCGTCCTCTATACCGAGGATATGAAAGAGCTTATAATGTACAATAATATGTCAAGCCGTACCGAGTTCCATATCCCCGAAACGGTGGAAAAGGTTCACGAATACTGCTTCTACGGCGGATATTACGATGGCGTGGCTCTTGAAAAGATCGTATTCCCCCGTTCCATAATCGAGCTTCCCGGTTATCTGTTCTACAATTTCTCGCAAGACTGCGTATGGGTATATAAGGACAGCTACGCTGACGAATATTTCAGAAATAACTGGGAAATAGATATAAGATACGTAGTTGACCGTATAGAACTCCTGACCCTGCCCACAAGACTGGTATACCCAATAGGCGGTAAGTTCAGCACCGCGGGTATGACCGTATCCTTTGAGGACAGCACGGGCTACAGCGGAATTATAGATTCGGGCTTTGATATAGGCGAGTACGATTTCTCAAGTCCCGGTCAGCACAGCGTACCCGTTGGCTACAACGGCAAGTGGATAAACATCCTCGTTACCGTTGACCCCGACCTTATTCTCCTTCCCGCCTCCGAGCATCCCTATCCCGAAGACTTTTACGGCGAGTGGGAATATACCGATAAATATAACTTTGAATCCTTGGACGTTACCTTTGCTCCCGAGACCGAGACCGAGGATTATTACGATACCATTACTATCTACGACAAGGACGGAAACGAGGTAGGGGTATATTCGGGAACAGAGCTCTCCGGTGCTACGGTAAACGTTCCCGGCAACTATTTCAAAATAGTTCTTCAGAGCGACTCCTCCTACAGCCTGTGGGGCTTTGAGGTAGTGTCTGTTACAGGTAACTGTGAGCATATCGCAGGTGACTGGGTGGTTACGAAAGAGGCTACCACCGAGGAAACAGGTGAGGAGACCTTATACTGCACCAAGTGCGGACAGCCTCAGGAAACGAGAGAGATACCCAAGCTCGAGCCTGCCATAGTTCCCGAGATCACGGGCGTATTCAACTATACCGTTTCTATGGTAAACCTGGAGGATATAAAGGAGATACGCTTTGCCATAGGTCATTATACCACCGGTTCTGAGGTCAAAGGGGCAGAGAAGAACGTGACTCTTGACGCGGCAACAGTTGCTAAGTACACGGACGTTATGGGTACCTTTATATACGATCTTCCCTGGATGGGCGAATATACCTTCTGGGTAAGGACTAATGCAGGAGTGTCCTATTTCCTCTATACCAACGTAAACTATATCAATCCCTACGTAGATACCTACGGCGTTATGATGACCGTTAAGGACTACGGCGAAAACTATAAGGATCTTTGGATCGCCAAGGGTAACTTCAATACCTACAACGAGATCAAGGCAAGTACAGAATTTAAATATCAGGCTTCAAAGAACAAGCTTGATCTCTATGCCAAGACCACTCACGATTTCAGCTATACTCTTTACGAGCCGGGCGTGTATACCGTGCTCATAAGATATAACGACGGCACCTCGGACCTTCTGTATACCGAGCTTACCGTAGATACCCCCGTTTTCGACGAAAACGGACTTCAGGTAACGGTATCAAACATCCCCGATATCAAGATAATCAGAACTGCCTACGGTCACTATGAGTCTGTAGCTGATATCAAGAAGGCGGCGGGAGTCCGTAACTTTTCCAATAAGAACGATATCAAATATGCCGAGGAATATACGATACAGTACCGCGACGAGGGCGAGGTAACTATTATAGTTGAGTATAACAACGGCTACAAGCATTTCCACTATTATAACGTAGAACAAAAGGTTCCTACCTATACACTTGAGGGTGATACGATAACCTTCGGTGATCTTGACGACCTCTATATCATCAGATACGCGGCGGGCAAGTATACCACCTCAAAGAACATAAAAAACGCTCCCGGTTCACAGTTCAAGAAGTCGGATGCGATAGATGAAAACGGAAATATCGTTATTAGCGGTCTTACAAGTGGCAGGTGGAGCTTTATGGTTCAGTATAACGATGAATCATATAATTTCTACGTATTGGATATAGCGTAAGTTTATTCTGTTATATTGAAAAAGCATCGGTTTCGGTGCTTTTTTCATTGACAATAATCGACATTAGTGATATTATATAAAAAGAACTATTTTGAAAGAGGAAAAGTTATGAAAAAACTTACAAGAATCCTTACATTGGTAATGGCGGTCATGATGCTTCTGAGTGTACTTCCCACAGGGGCTTTTGCGGCAGAACAGTATGACGTGTTCCTTAACCACGGTCCTCAGGGCTGGGGCTCTGAAGCACATCCTCTGCATAAGACACAGGGACAGGCATTACCGCTTTACCACACAAGAGACGATATTTTTAATAACTACGGTATGCTGCCCGGTTATATGGTTCTTAACGATCAGCGTGTATTCATAGAGTGGAATACTGCTTTTGATGCAAGAACAGGACGCGGTACGGGTGACGCATACTACGACTATTATACTGCAGATACCCCTGCAACTCTTTATGCTATCTGGGGCTACAACATTCAGCTCAACGCTGACGGCGGTGTTTTCCCTGCGACAGGTAACGGTGTTTATCTTACCTACGTCGCTAACTTTAACAACTCCAATTACGAGGATCCTCTGACAGACTACGAATATTGTTTCCCGGATTATGCCGGCGGTGCTCCCGTAAAGCCCGGCTGTCGCCGTGTAATGTTTAACGGCAACTATGCATACGGTCTGCTTCGTAATGACCTTTCCTTCTTCACCTGGGAAGGCACCAGTCAAAATCTTACAATTCCTCCTACCGGCGGTGCTATGCCCTGGAGTGCTTTCCATTGTGTAAACACTCACAGAGGTCTTTCCCTTGAGTTCGTTGCTATCTGGGAGCCCTCTATAACCTATGACGCTAACGGCGGCTCCGGTTATATGGATGTTGATTATCTCACATTTGATTACGGTTCACTCTGGAATTACGATTCTTACTCTGTAAAGAACTGTGCTTACTCAAAGTCGGGTACATACTTTACAGGCTGGAACACCAAGCCTGACGGCACAGGTACATCCGTACCCGTAGGAACTCAGCTTGGCGGTCAAAAGACCAACTCCGATCCTATCACCCTTTATGCACAGTGGGCTGACGGCTCTACAAGCCATACTCACAGCTATAAATCCTCTGTGACAAAGGCAGCAACCTGTACAGAGAAGGGTGTGATAACTTATACCTGCTCCTGCGGTGACAGCTATACTCAATCTATCTCCGCTCTCGGTCATAATAATACTACCTCTACAACAGCAGCAACCTGTACAACCGAAGGCAAGACTATCACCACCTGTACAAGATGTGCCGCAAGCACTACAACACCTATCCCCGCACTTGGTCATAACTATTCCACTGTAACCACAGACGCAAGCTGTACCGCAGAAGGAAAAACAACCTCCACCTGCCGCAGATGCGGTGATACCAAGACCGAAACAACTCCCGCTTTGGGACACAGCTACACCACCACAACAACACAGCCTACCTGTACAGAGGCAGGAAAGACGGTTACTACCTGTTCAAGATGCGGTGACAGCTCTACGACTGTTATAGCTGCAAAGGGTCATACCTTTGGCGGTTATGTATACAATGATGATGCAACCTGTACCAAGGACGGTACACAGACCAGAACCTGTATCACCTGTCTGTTAAAGGAAACGGTAACAGCAGAGGCTACTAAGGTAGATCACGTATTCTATGATTATATTTCCAACGGTGACGCTACCTGTACTGAGGACGGTACTATGACCGCATACTGTGAGTACGGCTGTGGCGTGACCGACACCATCAAGGATGCAGGCTCTGTTAAGGATCACTCTTGGAGTGATTGGGTAGAAACACAGGCTCCTACCACCACCTCCACAGGTGTAGAAACCAGAACCTGTACGGTATGCGGTGCAACCGAAACCCGGGAAATTCCTATGCTTGATGCTGCTGCTCCCGTTGTTGCAGGTGTTGAGAACTATACCGTAACTATCAACGGTATCAAGAATATCAAGGAGATCAGATTTGCTATCGGTACCTATACCACAGGCTCCGAGGTCAAGGCAGCAGAGCAGAACGTAACTATGGATGCCGCAACCGTAGCTAAATATACCGTTGACGGCGTATTCACATACGAGCTTCCCTGGGTAGGCGAATACACCTTCTGGGTAAGAATGAATGACGGTTCTTCTTATTTCCTCTACACCTGTGTAGACGAGATCAATCCCTACGTAGAATCCTACGGCGTTAAGCTTACCGTAAAGGACTACGGCGAAAACTACAAGGATATGTGGCTTGCAGAGGGTACGTTCAATTCCTACGCTGAGATCAAGGCTTCTACAGGCTTCAAATATCAGGCATCTGTAAACAAGATGAATGTATTTGCAAAGACCACTCACGATTTCAGCTACACAATGACAAATCCCGGTGATTATACCGTTCTTATCAGATATAACGACGGTACAACCGACGTAATCCATCATACTCTTACCGTTGACTATCCCGTATTCTACGAAAACGGTCTCCAGGTAACAGTAAACAACATCCCCGATATCAAGATTATCAGAACCGCATACGGTCACCACACTTCTGTTTCCTCTATCAAGGCGGCAAGCGGTGTACGTAACTTCAACACCAAGGTTATCGGCAGTGATGCTGAATCCTATATGCTCCAGTACCGTGACGAGGGCGAGGTAACCATCATCGTTGAGTACAACAACGGTTACAAGCACTTCCACTACTATAACGTAGAGCAGAAGGTGCCTACTATGGTACAGAGCGGTAACAAGGTTACCTTCGGTGATCTTGACGATATGCATATCATCAGATATGCTCTCGGTGAATATACCACATCTACCCAGATCAAGGCGGCTCCCGGTTCCAAGGCTCTCAAGGCATCTTCCGTTGACGAAAACGGCTATATCACAGTAACGCTCAATCCCGGCACATATACCTTCTGTGTTCAGTTTGACGACGAGTCTTATAACTACTATAAGATTACTGTATAGTAATTCAACATAAAATAATAAAAAACAGCGGATTTCTCCGCTGTTTTTTATCTCAAAAGGAATGAAGCTTCATTTGACAATTAAATATTATAAGAATTCGATTTGCCGTTGCACAAAACCGCTGCTGCAATCACGTATTTTCAGCGAATCAAAGTTACTGATTATTTAGTGTAAAAAAACAAAAAGCACACCGAAGTGTGCTTTTGTTTTGGTGACCCGTGGGGGAATCGAACCCCCGATTCAGCCGTGAGAGGGCTGCGTCTTAGCCGCTTGACCAACAGGCCATATCTCGATTGCTTGAATAGTATATCACAATGATTTGTTTTTTGCAACCCCTTTTGACAAAAAAGTTATTAACAATTTGTAAATCGTACAGTGTTGAAATGTCAACAAACTTAGAAAATGCTTGCAATATATCAAAATTTATGTTATAATATACCAAATGGGAAATTTGGATGGTGGATTATGAATACAGATACTTTGAAGAAAGACGACGTCATCGGGCAATTATCCGATGATTTCAAGCAAAAGGACCGACACGGCAATATCATTGCTCCCGACAAGATCAGGAAATGCGGCAGAAGAGTTAGAACCATACCCGGTATGTCCGTGGTCGTTCCTTATATTATGCGTACCCGTCAGGATTCGTCAAACCTTGTTAAGGATACTATCCGCGTTGACAAGATAGAGGAATATATCCGCGAGAAGAGGGCGGAGGGACTGACTAATTTTACCCTTATGCACGTGCTTATTGCGGCTTATATACGTGCCGTTGCGGCACGTCCCGCTCTTAACAGATACATACAGGGTCAGCGCGTGTATACAAGACACAATATCGAGATATGTCTGACCATCAAGAAGGATATGTCCCTTGAGTCTCCCGATACCGTGGTCAAGGTGTTTTTCTATCCGGATGCGACGGTATACGACGTTTACAACGAGCTTAACCGTGTGATAGAGGAATTCCGTGCCGATCCGGGCGGTGATTTTGAGGATACGGTAAAGGTTTTGTCCTTTATTCCCGGACTTCTGTTCAAGGGAGTTATGGCTTGTCTTCGTTTCTTAGACTATTTCGGAATGCTGCCCAGATTTTTAACTAAGCTCAGCCCCTTCCACGGTTCCTTCTTTATAACCTCTATGGGATCTCTGGGCATTCCGTCCATATATCATCACCTGTATGATTTCGGTAACCTGCCCGTGTTTATGTCCTTCGGTACAAAGTACCGTAAAAACGTACTGCTTGATGACGGCAGCGTTGAAAAGCAGTCCTTTGTGGACTATACCGTGGTAACAGATGAGCGTATCTGTGACGGATATTATTTTGCCTCAGGTATGAAGGTGCTTCGCTCTATCATCAAAAATCCCCGTCAGCTTGACAATCCCCCCGAAAAGGTGGTTAAGGATATAAAATAAGTCCTCGGAAGAGGACTTATTTTATATTTAATGCGGAATGCGGAATGCGGAGTGCGGAATTATGGAGGCTTTTCGTTTGGCGAAAAGCTTCGTTTTATCTTTACAAATATAAATATTTATGTTATAATTATATGATTATATATCTGGAGATACAGTATGATAAATAAATTAGAAGCAGCAGAAAAAAGATACGAGCAGATACTTGAGGAGCTGAGCAAGCCCGAGGTGGTATCTGATCAGAACAAGTATAAGGAGCTTATGCGCGAGCAGAAGAAGCTTACTCCCATTATAGAGAAATACCGCGAATATAAAGCAGCCTCAGATGCTGTCGAAGAAGCTCAGGAGATGTTGTCGGAGAAGCTCGATGAGGATCTCCGCGAGCTTGTTGAGACCGAATACAAGGAAAACAAGGAAAAGCTCCCCATAATCGAGGAGGAGCTTAAGGTTCTTCTCTTACCCCGTGACGAAAACGACGATAAGAATGTTATCGTTGAGATCCGTGGAGGTGCGGGAGGCGACGAGGCGGCGCTGTTTGCCGCTGTGTTATACCGTATGTACTCGATGTACTCTGACACCGTAGGCTTTAAAACGGAGATACTGAACGCAAACGAGACAGGACTCGGCGGATATAAGGAAATATCCTTTATGATCGAGGGTGACGGTGCTTATTCCAAGCTTAAGTTTGAAAGCGGCGTTCACCGTGTTCAGCGTGTTCCCGAGACCGAGAGCCAGGGACGAATCCACACCTCTACAGTAACCGTTGCTGTTCTTCCCGAGATGGAGGACGTTGAGGTAGAGATAAATCCCACCGATCTTAAGATCGAGACCTGTAAATCGAGCGGCGCAGGCGGTCAGCATATCAACAAGACCGAATCTGCCATACGTATTTATCATCTTCCTACAGGTATCGTCGTAGAGTGTCAGGACGAAAGAAGCCAGCATAAGAACAAGGACAAGGCTATGAAGATACTTCGCTCCAAGCTCTACGATATGAAGGCGCAGGAGCAACACGACAAGATAGCAGGACAGCGTAAGGCACAGGTAGGAACGGGCGACCGAAGCGAGCGTATACGTACCTATAATTATCCTCAGGGACGTGTAACCGACCACCGTATAGGACTTACCCTTTATTCACTTGAGAACTTCTTAAACGGACATATCGAGGAAATGCTTACCGCCCTTGCAACAGCCGATGCGGCGGAGAGACTTAAGGCTGAACAAAACTAAAGTTTTGTAATGTAAAATGTATAATGTATAATGTATAATAAAAGGAGACTTTTCTCCTTTAGGTCGAAAAGTTTCAATTTGTTGTATTTTTACATTTTACACTACAGATATAGCTTACAACTAAATGGAATTTTTGGCACCTTAGTGTCAAAAATCACCTCAATTTTACATTGTACATTATACATTGTACATTTATATGCTATGGATACTAAAATAATAAACGACATAAACGATACTACATTGATAGAGGCTGCCGAAAGGATAAAGAACGGCGGTTTGGTTGCTTTTCCTACCGAGACGGTTTACGGCCTCGGTGCAAACGCACTTGATCCTACCGCGGCAAAGAAAATATACGAGGCAAAGGGCAGACCCTCAAACAATCCTCTGATTATTCATCTGGCAAAGCCGGAGGATGCAGAGCAATATGCCTATACAAATGAAACGTATTATAGATTGGCAGAACGCTTTATGCCGGGACCTCTTACCGTTATCCTGCCTAAAAAGGATATCATTCCTTATGAGGTAACAGGCGGTCTTGATACGGTTGCTATACGCGTTCCCGCCGATAGGGTAGCTCATACGCTAATCGAGCTTGCGGGCGTACCCATAGCCGCTCCCTCGGCTAATCTCTCCACCAAGCCCAGCCCCACTATGGCAGGTCACGTAATAAGAGATCTAAGCGGCCGTATAGATATGATAATAGCGGGGGATGACTGTGATATAGGCGTTGAGTCAACTATTATCACACTTTCTCCTAAGGCAAAGCTTCTTCGACCCGGACTTATAACCGTGGACGAGCTTCGTGAGGTATGTCCCGATATAGAGATATCGGATGCCGTATTGAATCAGCACGAAGGAAGACCCGAGTCTCCCGGAATGATGTACAAGCATTATTCACCAAGAGCAAACGTGGTACTGCTGAAGGGCAGCGACCAAATGAGATATGAGTTCCTGCAGGATAAAAAAGATTGCGGAATACTCTGCTATAACGAGGATACCGAGCTTTTAAAGTATAAATTTGCTATGCCTGTCGGTTCAAAGGCTTCCCCGAAGGAACAGGCAAAAAATCTCTTTGCAAAGCTGAGAGAATTTGACGATATAGAAGAAGTCAAGACGATCTACGCCCCTATGACGGCCTCCGAGGGGATAGGACTTGCGGTGCTGAACCGACTTATCCGCGCGGCAGGCTTTGAAATACTTGATTTAAAAAAGGAGTAAAATATGGCAAGAAAAAAGAAAGAAGAAATAAAAGAACAGCTTCCTCCGGCTCCTGCCACTCCACAGCCGATAACAGAAACGATAGAAAAGAACTATATGCCCTACGCTATGAGCGTTATTATCTCGAGAGCGATTCCCGAGATAGACGGCTTCAAGCCCGCTCACCGTAAGCTTCTCTTTACTATGTACAAGATGGGACTTTTAAAGGGCAACCGTACTAAGTCCGCAAACGTGGTGGGTGCTACGATGCAGTATAACCCCCACGGTGATATGTCTATATACGAGACTATGGTCCGTCTGACCAAGGATAACGAGGCTCTGCTTCATCCTTTGGTTGATTCCAAGGGCTCCTTCGGTAAGCAGTACAGCTCGGATATGGCCTTTGCCGCATCCCGTTACACCGAGGTGAAGTTAGCTGAAATATGTCAGGAGCTTTTTTCGGGTATAGACAAGGATGCCGTCGATATGATAGACAACTACGACAGCACAAAGAAGGAACCGAGATTATTGCCGACTACATTCCCCAACGTTCTGGTATGTCCCAACGAGGGTATAGCGGTCGGTATGGCGTCAAAGATATGCTCTTTTAATCTCTCGGAGGTCTGTGACGGAGCTATCCAGCTTCTCCGTAACCCCTCCACTACCGTAGATCAGCTTCTTGATATCATCAAGGCTCCCGATTTTCCCGGAGGCGCATCTATCATCTATAACCGTGACAAGATGCGTGAGATATACGAGACAGGCCACGGCGGCTTTAAGATGCGAGCAAAGTGGCAATATGACAAGAAGAACAACTGTATTGAGATATTGGAGATACCCTACTGTACAACCATCGAGCAGATAATCAAGGCCGTTGCGGATATCGTCAACGACAAGAACGGCAAGCTCAAGGAGATCTCGGATATGCGAGACGAGATAGGTCTCCACGGCTTTAAGTTAGCTATCGACTTAAAGAAGGGAAGCGACCCCGACCTTGTTATGAACAAGCTATATAAGCTTACTCCCCTTGAGAGTCAGTTCAGCTGTAACTTCAACGTTCTTATCGATTCCTCTCCTATGGTGCTTGGCGTTAAGCAGATACTTGAGGAATGGATAAAGTTCAGAGTCGGCTGTGTAAGACGTGAGCTTACCTTTGATCTTAACAAGAAGCAGGAAAAGCTCCACCTCTTAATGGGTCTGGGAAAGATACTTCTTGATATCGACAAAGCGATAAGGATAGTCCGTGAGACAAAGCTTGAAAAGGATGTTGTCCCCAACCTTATGGAGGGCTTCGGCGTTGACAAGGTACAGGCCGAATATATCGCAGAAATCAAGCTCCGTCACCTTAACCGCGAGTATATTATGAACCGCATCAAGGAGATCGAGGATCTGCAGAAGGAGATCGCAGAGCTTGAAGCACTTATCGCAAGCGAGAAGGCTACAAAGAACTATATTGCATCCCAGCTCCGCGAGATAAAGAAGAAGTACCATCAGGACAGACGTACCGACCTTATCTACGATGATGAGATCGAGGAGTTTGAGATCAAGGAAGAGGTAGAGGATATCAACTACCGTATCGTTCTTACCCGTGAGGGCTACTTCAAGAAGATCACTATGGCTTCACTCAAGGGCAGCGATGTTCAGAAGGTCAAGGATGGCGACGAGATTGTTTATAATGCAGATGCTAACTCTCAAAACGAGCTTATCTTCTTCACCGACAAGGCAAACGCCTATAAGGCAAAGGTATGTGACTTTGACAACTGCAAGGCTTCCGAGTTCGGTAAGTTCATCCCCGTTGAATTAGGCTTTGACGAGGGTGAAAAGGTGTTCAGTATGGTGGTCGTTGAGGAGTATAACCCCAACCACAATATGATATTCATATTCAAAAACGGTAAGGGTGCCCGTGTTCCGCTGACCTCTTATCAGACTAAGAACAACCGCCGTAAGCTTGTGGGAGCGTTCTCTGATGCTTCTCCCATCGTTGCGGCAATTAAGGAGACTGAGCCTACCGACGTAATGCTTATCTCCAATATAAATAAGGCGATAATCGTAAATTCCGAGCTTATCTCCTTAAAGACCACACGTTCTGCACAGGGTATAACCCTTTATACCCTTCGTAAAAATCAGCATATAGTTGAAGCCATAACCGATCAGGCATCAAAATATGCAAATCTCAAGAAATACAAAAAGACAAAGATACCTGCAACGGGTACGGCTCTCGAGGAGCTTGACGTTGAGGCTCAGCAGATATCATTAATATGAGGCAAACAAGTGTTTGCATCCATAATCGCGTGAAGTTTGCTTGAATATTATCTCATCACACGAGGGTGAGGTAATACATATAAATTACAAATATCGGAGACAGAAAAATGAAAAAACATATCGACAAATCAAAGCTTGCAGCACGTATAATGTGCATCTTTCTCTGCGCCCTTATGGTACTGGGTAGTATTGCGACAGTTATATATTATCTTGCAGCTTAATAGTTATAAAAAGGTGCCCTTGGGGCACCTTTTTGAAATATCTCAATAAAGGAAAATAATTATGAAAAAAACTGTCGCATTATTAACACTTATCATAATGCTCATAACAAGTGTTCCTATGTCGTTGTATGTCTCGGCAGGGGAGATGCTTAATAGTGATAACGAAAGTTCAGAAGAATACATATACTATTCCGAACTGTTTTACAGTTATCCCCATTACTTAAAGAATAATACGTATATAGACAGGTATCAGGCAGACACATCCGGGCTTGTGTCAAACGTACTTGCAGAGTACGTTACCACCGATCATTTCGGACTTTCGGTTGCTTCACAGGTGCTCGGTCAGGCTACTGATATGACGTCTGTAGTCAAGTATCTGTCAAACAATATGAACTATCAGAACTTTGTGTTTGAAAACGAGATTGATCTTGCTAACTCTCTGTTTATCAAGACACTCAGTGAAAACGACACAAAGAAGAGCGTTACCGATTTCTCGAAGAATTCAAGTGAGCTTGTTAAGAACTTCTCTTTACTCACTAAACTTGTGGATTCAAACGACGCGTACGCAGATCTCCTGAGAGAGCAGGGAATACTTGATTCCGACTATGATATGTACAAGGGTATTTTGCAAAACACCTTTGATTATCTCGGTACTGTTGCGACAAATCTCTCGGATAGCCTTCCCGAGGTCAGCAACGCTATGGGTGCTCAGCTTGAGATAGTATTTGAGTCTGTTTCCGGTTTTGCTGATGCCTTTGAGTTTGCAGCGGCTCTTGCGACAACGGTTATGGCTCAGGATGCCCAGATAGAGCTGATAGATGATATTATCGCTACCGCTCCCCGTGACAGCCTTCTCTATGCGGGTATGACCAGACTCCGCAGTCAGCTTAAGGCAGGAGCAGTTGCATACTTCTCCGAGACCTATCTTGCGGATGCTCATTACAAGAAGATAATTGAAAGCATGGGCGAGGGCTTTATGTCCGCAGTGGGTGGAAAGTTGGGTCTGCCTCAAATCACATCCCTCATAACCGTAGCCGTTGATATATTCAACGCAGTGGTGCTTAAGGGTGTTCTGGGAGCTGATTACGAGACCTATATCTCTGCGGTGCTTATGGCTGATTATACAAGAACCCTTGCAACCTGCGTTGATAATAAAGCTGACAGCTTTGCTCAGATCTCTACCTCGGACAAGATAATGGAGTTTGACAATCTGTTCAACGCATATATTGCAATGAACAAAGAGACTTACGGCTTCTTCTGTAAGCTGGCAGAGCATAACAGCACTTATGGAACTGCCTATGCAGAGGGATTTAAGTCAATATACGATGATATCAGCTATGAGAGATATATAGAGGAAGCCAGAAGCTACGTAGCAGCTATCCCTGCCGAACTCAGAGAGGTAGCCGACCACGGCGACTGGACTGTAAGCGGTGTAGTAGTTGCAAGGGGTGAATCCGATATTATCGAGACAGGCGTGTACTATCTGCCCGCCGTGTTTAACGGCAGTATTAAGGTATCCTCCTACGGTACGCTTACCTTGACCGAGGGACATAACGTTATGGTCAACGGAAGTGTAACTTTAGGCGACAGAGCTACCCTTAACGTGTACGGTGAGCTTGATATTTCGGGTGCGCTTATCGGAACACCTCCCAGATCTACTATAAACAATTACGGCAGAATAAACTGTGATTCGATTGAGATCACCGGACACCGTTCCTCCTCCTTTGAGGGTAAGACCTCTAAGGTTGTCAACTGCGGTGAGCTTAACGTTAATAAGGATATACGTTTCAATAACTATTCGTGGTTTAATATGAACGAAGCGGGCACTACGCTTACCTTTGGCGGTAACTTTATCGTAGGCGATACCGGTACCAATATGGATATAACGGCAGGTACTATTACCCTTAACGGTACAGAAGTGCAGCAGCTTACAAGGTTTACGGCATACGACATTATAATCGACAACCCCGCAGGCGTTAAGTATATGACCGATATTACCGTAAGGGGAAGATACGATCCTAAGGGTAATCCCATAGATAATAGCGGCTTTACCTGTAATATAAGCGGTAATGGATACCCTGTATCCGGATCTGATTACGGCCGGCTTAATATCACTAAAGCTATTACCCTTGAAGGCGAATACGGCGCAGATATCAATTTAAGCGGTGGTGTTCTGACAGTAGAAGAGAATACACACCTTTATATTAGAGGAAATCTTAATCTTAATTATTCAACCATCAATAACAACGGCGACTTTACCGTAACAGGAAATCTATACGCAGGTGAAGCAAGCAACAATGTATATAACTACGGCAGACTTAAGTGTACCGATCTTACGGTCAATGCGGATAAAGCTCCGAACAAAACCTATTTCTATAACTACGGTATCTTAGAGGTGCTCGGTAACCTGGACATTGCACCTTACACAAACACATCGTATTTCTATATGTCCGGTGAAGACTCGGTGCTGATGCTGGCAGGTAACTTTAACAACTGCCATCAGTGCTCGATTACAGACGGTACGGTTATTCTTAACGGAACACGGCAGCAGGAGCTTAAAAATTTCGGCTGTCACAACCTTATAGTTACCAATCCCGAGGGCATCAAATATCTCAACAACGTAACTGTTACAGGTGAATACGATCTTGGCGGTAACCCCCTTGACAATAACGGCTTTAAGACCTATATATCCGATACCGGCAGTATCGTTGACGGAAACGACTATAAGGAATATTACTTTAGCGGCGACCACACACTCTCAGGAACCTATACAGGTAATATGAGTGCCGATAGTATTACTGTCGAGGATGGTAAGACCCTTATAATTAACGGAAACCTGACCTTTGGAGGTACTCTTACAAACTACGGTACAGTTATAATATGCGGCGACGTTATTATGGGCTCGAGGGTAGATAATTACGGTGAAATGAGCTGTGATAGCTTGAGTGTTCGTGTTAACACATATAACTATTACTATACTGACTTGTACAATCACGGAAAACTTACCGTATCGGGTGACATTGATATGTTCTACACAAACTCCAACGGTTCGGGCAGAACCTACGGTCATTTGTATATGGATAGCGAGGATGCGGTTATCAGTTTAGGCGGAGATATTGAGTTTTACAGTGCCGAGTACTCCGGTGTCAGTGCAGGTGAGATAATACTCAATGGAACAGAGCAGCAGAGCTTAAACGGACTTGCCTGTCACGATCTTACCGTTACCAATCCTGAGGGTATCAAGGGCTCTGCGATTATAACAGGTACATTTGACCTCTGTGGCAATCCCCTTGACGGTAATACCGTACTCAAGGAAGGTGGAAAGCTTTGTCCGGGCAACGACTACAAGAACGTAAGTATAGAGGGCCCTGTAGTTCTTGAAGGAGGAGAATATATCGGCAATTTTGTGATTCGTGCCGCTGTAACCGTTCCCGAGGGAGCGAACGTAATTATCAACGGCAACGTTGATCTGAGGGATGCACCCTTGACTAACTACGGTGATCTCAGGATCGACGGATACTTTAATACATCAGGATATCATACCTACGTGTACAACTACGGTTCTGTTACAGTAGATGATTTTGTTTTGGGAAGCAGCGGATATTACGATTGTGTGATTGACTGTTACAACTACGGCAGGACTACCGTTAAGGGTGACTTTACCGTTAAGTCACACGTATCCGGTGCAGGTGCCAGAGGTACTTTGTATATGCAGAATGACGATGCTGTACTTACGGTAGGCGGTAATGTGGATATGTATACCGCAGACCGCTGTAAGCTAAGCGAGGGTACGGTGATATTCAACGGAACGGGATCCCAGATCCTGAAGCTCTACGGAACACTTGATACTGTCATCATAGAGAATGAAAGCTACGAGGGTGTTAAATTTGCTACCGGGCTTAATTATAAGACCCTCTTTGACCACAAGGGAAATCGCTTTAGCGGTGGGGTATCAAACGTTGACTACGACGGAGACGGAATGTACGACCGCTACGACCCCAAGCCCACGGTAAATGAGAAGGCTTCAATAATCACCCGTGACTATGACGTTATGATAGGTCACGCAGACGAGATAAGTCACATCAGATATGCAAGCGGTATACACGAAACTTCTTCCTCCATTAAGAATGCCGTGGACAGAGTTGATATTGATGCATCCGTTATAGCAGAGAATACAGAAAATAATGTTTACACCAGAAATATGCCTGACGGCGGTGTATACACCTTCTGGATAAAGCTCAACGACGGCACCACCTACCTTCGTACGGTAGATATGTCCCGTATGAAGCAGAGAGTAAGCGTTGACGGTGTGCGTATAACCACTCACAACCTCTACGGTGTAAAGGATTACTTCATTGCCGAGGGTGATTATGACACTTATGCTGAAATAAAGCAGAACGGATATATCTTCAGTGCCGCCAAGGCAAAGTTAGCGGGAAAGCACGATTATACCTACACTGTATCTAACCCCGGCAGACATACGGTGCTTGTCAGATATGATGATACTACCCGATCCGACGAGGTGTTCAAGGTAGACCTTGTAGTTGACGAGCCGACCTTTACCGTAAACGGCCTTCAGGTCACTATCGGCAATATCCCCGGTGTCAAGGTAATAAGAACAGCCTACGGCGAATATGATACCCCCGGCAACACAAAGAGAGCCGAGGGTGCGAGAAACTTCTCAAACAAGGCGGTAATAAAGGATGCCGACAGCTATACCATCCAGTACCGCGAGGAGGGAATGATAACCATAGTTGTAGAATACGAAAACGGTTACGTTAAGGTATTCCACCATAACCTTGTACAGAAGAAGCCGACATTTGAACAGAACGGTAATATAGTTACCTTCGGCAGCCTTGACGGACTTGTGATGATACGCTATGCAATGGGCGAATACTCAAATTCAAGCGAGATCAAAAAAGCTGAAGGTTCAAAAGCAATTAAACCCGACGCTGTAGTCGACGGTACGATATCCGTAACCGATCTTGCAGCGGGTACGTATACCTTCTGCGTTCAGTATATTGATGAATCATATAACTACTATACGATAACAGTTCAATAGCAGTAAATGAAAAAGGTGTCCCTTCGGACACCTTTTTCTTCATTGATTTTTCATTACGGATCATGCAACGTCTATGACATAGAAGTTGTATGATTCGTCATCGTACTGTACCATAAAGCTCCATTTGCCTGTGGTGAGGTTGTCAATGACTATCTCACCCTTTTCATTGATATCGGCTGATTTACAGAAGTCGGAGCCGGGCGCATTTTTGATGTCGGAGGAGGTCGTGTAGTTGCCGGGAGCATATCTTATGATATATAAGCCGTCAAGCTCACCGAAGGTAACCGAGTTCGTACCCTGTACCATAGTGGGGACCTTAGGCTGAACGTAATAGTGGTGGATATGCTTGTAGCCGTTGTTGTATTCAACTATCAGGGTCACCCAGCCCTCTTCACGGTACTGGATCTTGTAGCTTTCGGCATCCTTGATAACGTTCTTGTTGTTGAAGTTACGTACACCTTCAGCCGCCTTTATCTCGGCTACCGAGTTATACTGACCGTAAGCTGTACGGATGATCTTGATGTCGGGGATATTGCCAACGGTTACCTGAAGACCGTTCTCATAGAAGGTTGGAACGTCTACCGTAAGGTCGATATGATGCACCTCGCAGCTGCCGTCAGTATATCTTATAAGAACGGTATGAACACCGGGCTCGGGGCAGGTATATGTCAGATCGTGGTTGGCAAAGAGGGAGTCAAGCTTGGCAGAAGCCGCCTGATACTTAAAGCCCGTGCTGTACTTTATCTCGTTATAGGTTGAGAACTCGCCCTTTGCGATCCACAGATCCTTGTAGCCGTCCTTAAAGTCATTAACCGTGAGGATAACACCGTAAGCGGTGAGATACGTGTTGATCTCGGTAATGTCTGCATATACGAAGTATTCGCCTCCGTCACGCATTCTTACCCAGAAGGTATAACTGCCTGCTTTGGCTACCTCGTATCTGAATGCTCCGTTTTCGTCAGTGTTCTTATTTACAAGGTCCTCGGAGAGGGTCAAAACGCCTTCTGCCGCCTTAACCTCAGAGCCAGTGGTATAGTGACCGATCGCAAACTTGACCTCTCTTACACCGATCATACCTTCAATGGTTACGGTGTAGTTATGCACCTTTGTTACGACAGGTGTGCCCGTTACAAGCTCTTTTACGGGAAGCTCCTTGGTTTCGGTTACTGAACATACGGTACAAGCTCTCTCTGCAAGACCGGTTTCTTCATAGGTGGGAGCCTTGGTCTCGACCCATTCACCGAAGCTGTGACCGTTTGCCGCAGTTTCGTCGGTTGTGTAGTACGCGGAGCATACCGAACAGGTATACGTGGTATATCCGCCGTCTGTACAGGTAGGTGCAGTAATAACCGCATTATAGGTATGATCTGCATAGTCGATTACTTCTGTATAAGTGCCGTCACATCTTGAACAGGTATAGAGCATTTCACCGAGTACGGCACAGGTAGGCTTTACGGTAACTTTAAATGTATAGTTGTGACCAAAAGCTTCAACCTCATCGGAAACGTAGCTGTCACCGCAGGCAGAGCAGGTATAGGTTGTGTAACCGTTTGTTTCACAGTCGGGAAGCACAACCTCTGCTTCATATTTGTGACCCAGCGCACTTGTGGGCATTGATAAGGAGAAATCGCAATTTTCGCAGGAATAGACCGCCTTGCCGTTTTCGGTACAGGTTGCGGGTATGGTCGTGACGCTGTACTTGTGACCTGTAGCAGATATAACCTTATAAGTGGTATGATCACAGCTTGCACAGGTCTTATATGCCTCCCAGCCGTCCTCAGTACAGGTTGCGGCTTTACCGTCGTGATCGACGTAGCTGTGCTCTGTCATAGGAAGCTCAACGTATACGTAAGGAATCTCCTGTGCGCCTGTGCTGTTGTTGCAGTAGCAAGTATAACTTTCCTTGCCGACAGAATGACAGGTGGGCTCGATACGTTCGGTAAGAGTGTAGCTGCCGTCGGTGATATCACCTGTACAAACGTGGTTTGCTTCGGTTTCCCACTTGGAGTAGAGGGACAGGTTAGCCGTAATATCCTTGGGACCGATCTCGGTTATACGGTTGGTATAGTTCTTATCGGTATAGAAGCCTAAGAAGTAACGTGTACCGTATACTACGTTTGTGGGAAGAATAGTGGTTGTATCGTAGGTATGAGTTGCGGGATAACCGTCGGGGAAGTATGTGGTGCCGGTCATCTTGGTGGTGGACGTACCTCTGTAATAGGTAATGGTATAGCTGTTAGGTGTCCACTTGCAGTAAAGCTTGATATCATTGGGGTATGTGCTTGCCGCAAGAGTCGTACCGATGCTTACGGTGCATTCGGGATCTGTATACCAGCCCGCAAAGGTGTAGCCTGTTTTCGTACCCTTGGTGAGAGTATACTTGGTAGCATAGGAAAACTCGGAGAGCAGTGAATCTGCATTTTCACCGCTGAAGGGTACTCCGCCTTCGTCATAGTAGCTGATATTATAGCTGTTAGCTACCCACTTACCGTAAATATAAATAGTGGTTGAGGTAGGATATGCAGTAGCGCCTATTACATCGATGGGGGTGGTTCCTGCCTTGTCGCTGTACCAACCGTCAAAGGTGTATCCCACACGTGAAGGATCAACAAGCACGGTGTCCTTGTCATAGGTATGAGAGGTGGGATAGCCTGCAGGCATATAGGTGGAACCGAAGCCTGTGGTGGAGTTTACGATTCTGTAGGAGATGGTGTTTGTAATGGGAGTCCACTTGCAATAGAGTTTAAGATCGTAATCATAGGTGTTCTTTGCAAGAGCCGTACCGATGCTCACGGTACATTCAGGATCGGTATACCAGCCTGCAAAGGTATATCCTGTTTTTGTTGCCTTCTTCAAGGTGTATGCGGTGTTGTATACGAACTCGGTATATTGACCCGACAGATGCTCGCCCGAGAAGGGAAGACCTCCTTCATCATAATAGGTGATAGAGTATGTGTTAGGCGTAAAGTAACCGTAGAGCTTTATCGCCGCGGTATAGCCCTGTCCGTCAAGGACCGTAACCTTATATTCATCGGCATAGGTGGTCTTTGTGTACCAGCCGTTAAAGCTCCATCCGGGACGGTTGACCTCTGCAGGAAGGACAGTATCATAATCATAGATATGGTTTGTAGGATAGCCCTCGGGCATCCAGCTTGCCGTAACTGCTGTAGAGGTCGCATCACTTCTGTAATAAGTGATGGTGTAGGAATTTGTAGTCCAGAGAGCATACAGGGTTATATCAGAGGTGTAAGCCGATGCTCCGAGAGAGGTGACCTTTGTACCCGAACAGTCAGCGGTCGTAAACCAACCGCCGAAGGTATAACCGGTTTTTGTAGGGTTATAGAGGGTCGTTGCGGTGCCGTAGGTATGGGTGAACTTGGTGCTTGCGTTAAGAGTACCGCTGAATGCAGCTCCGCTCTTGTCGAGATAGGTTATGGTGTAGGAGTTGTTTTTGGTCTCCGTAGTACCGCATCCGTATATACAGGAGCGTATACTCTTTCCGTTGCCCTGATCTACCCAATCGCCGTAGGCGTGAGAAAGCTTTGTTCCTGTCTGTTCCGTTGTGGTCACCGATTCACAGGTAGCGCACTTTTTCTGTACCTTAGCATTATTCATACAGGTAGCTGCTATAGTACCCCAGTCAACCGTATAGCTATGAGCAAGCTTTGACAGTGCAACCGTTTTAGTTCCGCCGCACAGGCAGGCCTGAAGCTTTGAGCCTGCAGAGGTACAGGTAGGTGTTACCGTCGTTCTTACGTCCTTGTATTTACAAGTGTGACCGTGGATATATTCCCACTGAGCATAGAAGGTATAGTTTCCTGCAGCCTCGGCTACCATATAGTTGCCGTAGAGGTTATCTTTTGTAATACCGAAGCCGTATTCGGGGAGCAGCCAGTAATCAAGAGTGTAGCCGAATCTGGTTGCAAAGGGATAACCGCCGATAGCATCGCCGTAGGTCTGACCTACGTTGATAGTAAAGGTCTTTGCGGTCTTCATCGTACCGCCGTTGGGGTCAAAGGTCAGCTTATATGATCCCGAGCCGGGGTCGGAGAAGGTCTCGTATTCTTCCCACTGTGCGTAGAAGGTGATATCCTTGCCTACGTTGAAAACGCCTGCGCTTGAGTCAAGGAGCCAGTAATCGTATTCCGTATTATACCAGCCGTTGAATACTGCGTTGGTCTTGGTGGGCTTGGGCATCGTAGAGCCGATAACTGCGGTATACTTCTGACCGTCCTTGATGGTATAGGTCTTGGTACCCGAACCGCCGTTGGCGTTAAGCGTAAGCGTATAGCCTTCGCCTGTTCCGCCACCCGAAGAGCTTCCGTCACTCCATTGTGCGTACAGAGTTATGGGGTCGGACGAAGATAGGGAGGTAATGGTCTGACCTGCACTGTAAGCCGTACCAGTTCCGTCAGCCTTGGTGTTCCAGCCTGTAAAGCTTGCGTTGCTTTTGGTAAAGGTGCATCCTCTTACCGAGTAATTTTCATATGTATAGAGATTTCCGTCAAGATCGGGAGTAAGAGTATCTGTGGTCATACTGCCCGAGCCGCCGTTGGCGTTATATGTAACCGTAGGCTTCCAGATAGCTACAAATTCAATTGCTGTACCGTATACCGTGTTTGTGCAGCGGAAGGCGCTCCAGGGCATTGCACCGCCTGTGGGCGGAACGGTAAGGTTCTGGTCGGGACCTTCCATCGTGTATATGTCTCCTCCGCTCGTTACCAGTGCGTAGGAGGGAGCCATCTCTCTCTCTAAGCTGCCCTTGACGGGAGCATTGTCAAAGAGGTCGGGGATCATATAGATATATCTTGACATAGGATCGGTGGCATCGCTTGCGCCGTTCCAAGGAGCATAGTTAGCAACGTAGGAGATATATCTCTGGCTGCCGTCCTTATATGTACCGCCGTCAGCGTTGAATACGATGGGATAACCCCAGATGGCGTACAGGGTCTCGTTGCCCGAGCCTGAGTATGTATCCCAGTACATAGTACCCGTACCTCTGCCTGTCTTTGCGTCATAGCCTGTATACCAGCCCATAAATACGCGCTGGTCAGAGCTGCCGCCTGAAGGGAGAAGTCCGTAGTTTGAATATATGGATGACTTATCGTGATAAAGAGTTTTGGATGTCAGGGAGATAGATTTGGTCATACCGTTACCGCAGGGCCCTGCATTGAGGGTGAGGGTTACTGCGTTATTGGAAACCCACTGCGCCTTGAAGGTGGTGTTCTCGGTAACTGCATAGTAGTTACCCATATTACTCGAGTTAAGTGTGAAGTTGTATTTTTCACAGTACCAACCGTTAAAGGTATAGCCCGAGCGTGTAGCAGTGGGCAGGGTTCCTATAGCAGAGCTGTAGGTCTGGCCGTTTTCTATCTGATAGGTATTATTGCCCGAGGTGATAGTACCGCCGTTGGGGTCAAAGGTCATAGTATATTTTGTTGCAGCATTCTGAGTCCACTGTGCAACAAATGTGAGATTGGTGTTTGCCGTAAAGGTATTTGACCAGTTTGATGTGGTGAGAGTCAGTCCGATAGCTGAGCAGTACCAACCGTTGAAGGTATAGCCTGAGCGTGTGGCAGTCGGCATCGAGCTTCCCAGAGCCGCCTTGTAGGTCTGACCCGAGGTTATGGAATATGATGAACTGCCCGAGCTAAGAGAGCCGCCGTTGGCATTGAAGGAAAGGGAATAGGTAGCTACTGCGTTAGCTTCCCACTGAGCCTTGAAGGTGACGTTTTCGGCAACTGCAAAATACTCGCTTGCACCGAGACTGAGGGTGTAGCCGTATTTTTCGCAGTATCAGCCCGTGAAGGTATAACCCGAGCGTGTAGCCGTAGGCATAGTACCGATAACGTCCTTATAATAGTCACCTGTATTTATGGAGTAGGTCTTATTACCTGAGGTAAGAGTACCGCCGTTTGGGTCAAAGGTTATGGTAAAGCCCTCCGCAACGGGGGTATCATCGGTTGAACCCTTTTCCCATACTGCCTTGAAGGTGGTATTCTCATAAACGGCATAGTAATTACCCATATTGCTGTCTGTAAGGGTAAAGCTGTACTTCTCACAGAGCCAGCCTGTCAGTACGTAGCCAGAACGGGTAGCCATAGGGAAGGAGCCGAAAATCTTTGTATATGTCTCACCGTAGTTGGCCTGATATGTCTTGTTGCTTACCATAGAGCCGCCGTTGGGGTCCATAGTGATAGTATAGGTCTTGGTCACGGGAGTAGTGTTTCCGCCTGTATACGCCGGAGTACCGTAGCCGAGAATGTATGCACTTGATGTGGAATACGATTTTCTTGCGCACTTGTTAGAGGTGTTACCCTCAATAGTGTATACGGTGGAGGAATCCGCCGCGTACACGATACCTACGTGGGTAGAGTCATATGTAATAGAAGTGTTGGTGCGGAAATAGATGATATCGCCGCGTTTGGGGGTATAGCTGCCGCCCAGCGCCTTTGACCATTTCCATTTTCCGTTATTCTGGAACCACTGCATACCGATATCACAGCTTGCGTGCTTCGGTACGATGGAGGAGGATATGCCTGCCTGATTTGCACACCAGGAAACAAACATAGCGCACCAGGCACCGGGGTTTATACCGTACCATTTACCGTACTTGGTATAGTTGCCGCTGCCGCCCGAGGTGCCGCCTGTCTGGGAGGAGGTGTTTCCCTCGGTGTAGCCGATCTGTGTCGTGGCTACGGAGATCAGGTCCTCGATCTGATTTCCTGTGTTGGTGTGGGTGTTCTCGTATGACGCAAAGCTTGTTAAAGGCAGAGCGGTAACAAGAGTCATTACACACAGTAAAAAAGCCAATACTCTTTTCATATTTTGCTCCTTTTATATGATGATTGTTCAATAAATTATAACATATTATACATGAAATTACAATAGAATTGGTAATATTTGACGAAATAAACAAAAGCTGTCTGTTTTTTTAACGGACAGCTTAAATTTTTATAGTTTATTATATTATCCAGAACATTACGCACAATATATGGAATATGCTTCCGATAACAACAAATATATGCCAAATCGAGTGCATATATTTCTTCTTTGATGAATAAAAGAGGATACCGCCCGTATAGAACAGCCCACCCGCAAGGAGCATAAGCGAGCCCCAGAGACCGAGATATGTGATAACGGGTCTGACACAGAATATTACACACCAGCCCATAAGTATGTAGAGTACCATTGATATCTTAGAGAACTTTGTAAGACTCAGAGCATTCAAAATCATACCTATTACCGTAACACCCCAGAGTATACCGAAGAGCGTCCAGCCAAGAGCCCCGCCCATAACCACGAGGGTAAAAGGAGTGTATGTACCGGCGATAAGTATAAATATGGTACAGTGGTCAAATATCCTCATTACTTTTTTTGCAGTGGGATGGGTCAGTGCGTGGTAAAGGGTAGACATAGTATACAAAATGATCAGGGAAGCACCGAATATAGCCGCGCATACGACTTTCATAGCACTTCCGGTAAGTGCGGCTTTGATTATCATAAGAACGCAGGCGGCAATAGAAATGGCTCCTCCGACTCCGTGAGTCACGGCGTTGAATATTTCTTCTCCCGTAGAATATAATTTTTTCATAATAAATCGAGAACCTCCACATAGTATCGAAAACGAGATAGAACAGTAAACAAAACTGAACTATATATTATTATACACAAAATATTTCAAAAATATAGTGTATTTTGTAAACAATTAAAAGGGAAGTGAAAGTTTGTTATTTGAATTAAAAGGAATGACCAAAGTTGTGAAAAATAGGTAATAATTCCTTTAGATTGTTTTATCTGATTTATGATAGTGATAATACGTAAATTACTATTGAAATTTGTTAATACTTGTGATAAAATTAATATATATTGTACATTGGAGGAAAGATATGAAGATGCTCAGATCTTTACTTTGTATAGCACTTACTTTTGCTATGCTTATACCTGTTTCCGTGTTTGCCGGACCCCTTGATTATATTGTTGAAAACGAACCCGTTGCTGCACCCGAGGCAACTCCGGATATAGACGGTGTTATCTCGGATACCGACGGTTGGTCAGCTCCTGCAAAGCTCAAGGATGGTATGGTCAAGTACCTTATGGACTATGCTCAGCCTTGTGCAACAGATGCGGATATATATTTTGCATATGATGAGGGCGGACTTTATTTTGCAGCCGATATAACCGAGATTTCCGGTGTCGGTGATGTAGACAATACCTTCGCTTATTCCACGGAAGAGGATTATCTTGACCTCGAAAAGGGAAGTAACGAAAATATCGTAGGCTATAACGGCGACGTATTTATTCTCGCTCTTGATCCGCTGGGACTTTATGAGCAGAACGGTTACATTGCCGCAACAGACTATACAGTTTGGTACTGTGTAGGGCTGTTTGAGAATGAAGGTGCAAAGCTGTACCGTACCCGTGCAAACGCAGGTGAGGCAACGGACGGTATTTCTCTTACCGGCAAGACAACAGAAACAGGCTGGTGCTTTGAGGCTTATCTGCCTTGGGAGATGATAATAGCAGATATGGAGGCATACACCTACGGACGTGCTACCTGTACCGTAGAGGATCTCACACAGGGCGGAGCACAGTTCCGTTCAGCAGCTATCTATATGGACCGTACCGATGACCCTGAGCTTGGAGAGGTCAATACCAGAGGTGCGTATATGACTGCTTGTTCGGTTGCTCACGACGGTCATCCTTCCCATACGATGAAGGGTCACTATGCAATGCTTTACGGACTTGATTTTTATATCGAGTATAAAAATCCTGCATTTAATGACGTTAAAGAAAATGCTTGGTACTATGAAGCAGTTAAATACTGCTTCAATCACCGATATATGAACGGTACAAGTGATAACGCCTTTACTCCTAACGGTAAGGTTACCCGAGAGATGTTCGTCAAGGTGCTTGCAAATCTTGCAGATGCAGATCTCAGCGGTTATTCAACCTCCTCCTTTACCGATGTAAAAGAAGGAAGCTGGTATGCTACTGCTGTCGAGTGGGCATATGATAACGGACTTACCTCGGGTATGAGCGAGGACAGCTTCGGTACGGGACAGGCAATAACCCGTGAGCAGCTTGCTGCATTCCTTACGAGATTTGCACAGTTTACAAAGAAGAACACTAACGGTAGAGCCGATCTGTCCATTTTTAAGGATTCAGCCAAGATATCCGATTGGGCAAAGGATTCCGTATCCTGGATGGTATATAAGGGCTTTATCAGCGGTATGGACGAAACTACCCTTGACCCCAAGGGAACTGCTACAAGAGCCCAGATGGCTGTACTTATCACGGCTTATATGGGTGAGTACGGACTTAACGTTTTTTAATGAATGAGGTTAATATGGCAAAGAAAATTCTTGTAATAAACGGACCTAACATTAATATGCTGGGCAAACGCGAGCCGGGAATATACGGCGCTGAGACTATGGAGTCAGTCAATGACAGACTGGCTAAAGAAGCCGCAGAACTCGGTTGTGAGATAGAGTTCTATCAATCCAATATCGAGGGCGAGATAGTAACGAGGATACAGCAGACCCGTGACGTGTGTGACGGTATCATCATCAATCCCGCGGCATACACCCATACCTCGGTTGCTATCCGTGACGCACTTTCGGCAGTGGATACTCCCGCAATAGAGGTACATATATCCAACATCCATAAAAGGGAAGAGTTCAGACACAAGTCCCTTACCGCACCTGCCTGTATGGGCCAGATATGCGGCTTAGGAACGGACGGATATATACTGGCATTATATAAGTTAGTGAAATTCGGAAAGTAAAATAGTAATTCGTTAAAGAAGCAGTATTTACGTGTAAAAGCACGCGAATACTGTTTTTTTGTATGAACTCACCGAAGGTGAATTTCACAATGGCATAGCCATTATTTCACCGCCGAAGGCGATTTCACCCATCAAAGATGGATTTCACTTCCAAAACCCCGGGTTGGTACCCTACCATTTAAGATATGTAGTATTATATAATTGTCTTACAGGAGGTAAGACAATGAATATATACGGATACGTGCGAGTGTCCTCCCAGGACCAAAATGAGGACAGACAGCTTATAGCTCTTAAAGAAAAGGGCATCAAGGAAAAGAATATCTATATTGATAAACAATCGGGTAAGGACTTTGACCGTCCGAAATACCAAAGACTTATCAAAAAGTTAAAGGAAGGTGATCTTGTCTATATACTCAGTATAGATCGTTTAGGGCGTAACTATGCCGAGATACAGCGTCAATGGCAGATATTGACCAAGGAGATAGGCATAGACATATGCGTTATAGATATGCCTCTGCTTGATACCCGTAACGGTAAGGATCTTATGGGTACGTTTATAGCCGATCTTGTGTTGCAGATACTCTCCTTCGTTGCACAAAGCGAACGTGAAAATATACGCAAACGCCAAGCCGAGGGCATTGCCGCGGCAAAGGCGAGAGGTGTACGCTTCGGCAGACCCGAAACACCCTTACCCGATGATTTCAGTAAGCATGTTAAACGCTGGGAACGAAAGCAGATCACATTTGAAGAAATGTTATCAAATTTTAATATGAGCGAGGCTACCTTCTACCGCAAGCTCCGAGAGGAACGAATAAAGTCCGGTAAAATAAACGCATAAGCAAAAAAGATTGTGGCGTAAAGCCACAATCTTTTTCTATATAAAAAAAACGGCTCTCAAAAGGTGTACTTTTTGAGAGCCGTTTATTTCTACAAAATTATACCATAATTCCTTGATAAATGCAATATATTGGTGGAAAAAAGTGAAATTATTCGTCACAGTTTTCATAAATAGACATATATCAAAAAGTACACATTTTGATAAAGTCGTTAATATTAGATATATTAAGGGGAAAGAAATGAAAGCAATCAAATGTGAAATGTGTAACAGCAGCGACGTTGTAAAGCAAGACGGCTTCTTTGTATGTCAAAGCTGCGGTACGAAGTATAGTGTTGAAGAGGCTAAGAAGCTGATGATTGAGGGAACCGTCGATGTTCAGGGTACCGTCAAGGTAGATAATTCTTCGTTTGTTGAAAAGTATCTTCAGAATGCACGCAGAGCAATGGCGAAGGAGGATTGGGATGAGGTAGAAAAGTACTACAATATGGTAGAGCAGAACGATCCCTCAAATATTGAAGCCATATTCTACAGCGCATACGGCAAAGCGATCGCATCTCTCAGCAGTGATGATGTGTATAAGAGAGAAGCAATCTTTAAAAGTCTTACAAAAAGCGTAAGTATAATTGATGATAATTACAATGTGGATAATGAAGCTGAACTCAAGGGAATCCTTACTGATATAACAACCGATGTAATAAAGATTTTCGGAATGTCGTTTGTTTACACTCAAAAAGGCGACGGATCTAATAATGCTGATATGACCTACAATATGTTTGTTCATCTTGGGGAAGAAATGTTTACTACATTAGAAAACATTATCGCTAAATTCCCCCGGGAGAAGCACAAAGATATTCTTTACATATATAGATTGAAATTATCAGTTGCTGAGTTGCTAAGTACAACCTCCTGCGCTCATATCAGTATGAATATCAAGTGGTCGGGGAAGGCGAAGATTGTAGCTGATGAAATTTCCAAATTCGATCCAAGTATTGATGTAAATATATATGAAGAGAGAAAACAGAAGCTTATAAAGAAAGATACAAACACCGCTATTTTTGGTTGTCTTGGTGTTGTTGCTGTTGTTGTACTTATAATTTGGATAATTTTCAGATAAAAGAGGAGCTGAATTCCAGCTCCTTTGTTTTATCTGTATATCGCTTTCATAACCGCTTCGGCAGATACCGAAGGATCCTTGTCCACGTCGATCTTTACGTCGCTTACCGCTTCGTAGAAGGGAATGCGCTTTTCAAGCATTTCTCTCATCTTGCCGTCATCCTCCGAGGACAGGGGTCTGCCGTCACGGGCAAGGCGCTCAATGGGAGAACGCAGCCATATTACAAGACCGTTGTGCATTATTTCTTCACGGTTTTGGTAGGAGAGTATAGCACCTCCGCCTGTGGCAATTACCTTACCTTCCATTCGGCAGGCTTCCTTGACACGTTCTGATTCTACACGGCGGAAGTATTCTTCGCCTTCTGCGGCAAATATTTCGGGGATAGAGCGTCTTTCCTTTTTAACTATCATATCGTCGGTGTCAACCACAGTTCTGCCAAGCTCCTTGGCTATGATATTTGAAAGTGTGGTTTTACCGCTACCCGGCATACCTACAAATACGATATTCAGCTTTTCAAGCTCTAACTCGTGTTTAATTCGTTCTATCTCGCTGTCCTCTACCTTTGTATCAAAGAACAGCTCATGGGCTAATTTTGCCTGTGCTACGAGCATACCGAGGCCGTTGACGTAAGGGATTCCTCTATGCTTGGCATCGATCAGAATGTTGGTTTTAGAGGGGTTGTATATTACGTCTATGACTCCTTGCAGCTTTGTGAAGGGTTCGAGGTCGAAAAGCTTATCATCAATATTGGGATACATACCAACGGGGGTACAGTTGACGATAACCTCGGCATCATAGTGAAGGTATAAGTTGTTATAATTGTTCTCACCCTTACGGCTGATAACAACTATCTCTCTTGCTCCCTCGTCACGGGTAACGGCTTGGGCGGTAAGGCTTGTGCCGCCACCTCCGAGTATCATCACCTTTTTGTCCTTAAAGGATATCCCAACACTTTTTGCCATATAGCTGAAGCCGTAATAATCGGTATTGTCGCCGTACAGCTTGCCGTCTCTGTTGACTATGGTGTTGACAGAGCCTATTTTTTTTGCTCTGTCGGAAATCTCGTTAAGATATGGGATGACTGTTTCCTTATAAGGAATAGTAACGTTGATACCCTTGAAATTATGCTCACGCATAAAAGCGTCAACACCCTCGGGCGGGATCTCGACGAGAGAATAGTCGGGGTTACCCAATGCCTTGTGTATAGGAGCAGAATAGCTGTGTCCCAGCTTTTTGCCGATAAGACCGTAAGCCGTATTCATCCTATACCTCCTGATAGTTACCGAGGAAGGAGAAGAATTCGGGCTCCTCTTCTAAGCTTGAGATAAGATGGCGGATGTCCTCGGAATATACCGAAGCCTCAAAATCAAGATAGAACATAAACTCAAAGTCCTTACCCGGGATAGGACGGCTCTCTAACTTTGTAAGGTTTACTCCCAAAACCGAGAACTTTGAAATGATCGAATAGAGTGAACCCGGACGGTGGGGAACATTGAACATAATACTTATCTTATTGGCACCGGGGTATATCTCAAGCTTCTTTGAGATGCAGATAAATCTTGTATGGTTGTTGTCGCTGTTCTGTATATTTTCGGCAATGATAGACAGGTTGTACAGCTCGGCACAGTTTTTAGAGGATATGGCTGCTATATCACGGCGATCACTGTCTGATATGATCTTGGCTGCGGTTGCAGTATTTTCGCAGGGAATGAGCCTTACTCCGAGGGTAGCGAGGTACTCACTGCACTGTGCTAACGCTTGTTCGTGAGAATATATCTCCTTGATATCCTCAAGCTTTACGCCCGGCTTTGCCATAAGCATATGCTCTATCTTTATCTTTACAGAGCGTACTATATGGAACCTGTACTTCTTCATAAGGTCGTACACCGAGATAACGGAGCCGTTAAGGGAATTTTCTATAGGAAGAATGCCGTATCTGCAAAGTCCCTTGTCAACGGCGGTAAATACCGAATCAAAGGTCTTCATATATACTATCTTTGCTCTGTCAAACAGTCTGTCGCAGGCAAGCTGAGAGTTAGCGCCCTCAACGCCCTGACAGGCAACCACCGCACTCTTGGGAAAGAGGATATCGGCAGGAAGAAGAGCGGCTTCTATTTTGGCCTCCGTGTCGGTTTTGGGGCAGTTCTGTCCCGTCTGATAAGAACGGCTGCACTCAAACATAGTATTAAACCAGGTCTTGGTGTAGGATGCCATAGTATCGTCCATATCCTCGGTGACACGGGCAACTATATCCCGTTCACGCTGTGAATTAAGCACGGGAAGTCCGTGCTCACGCTTATAAGCGGCAACCTCGGACACTATATCCATACGCTCTTTGAAAAGCTTGATCAATTCATCGTCTATACCGTCTATTTTGTTTCTGATATCCTTGAGATCCATTGTTTTTTCCTCACAGAAGATTAATAAGTGCTATTGCGCAAGCCGCTTCCACCACGGGGACGGCACGGGGAACGATACAGGGATCGTGTCTGCCCTTGATTATAAGGGTGTCGTTAGTCTTTCTTTGCAGATTTACCGTGTTCTGTTCCTTTGCTATCGAGGGGGTGGGCTTGACTGCACAGCGGAAGATGACAGGCATACCGTTGGTGATTCCGCCGAGGATTCCGCCTGCGTTATTTGTCTGCGTAACTATTTTTCTTCCGTCATATTCAAAGGGGTCGTTGTTCTGTGAACCCTTCATTTGAGCAACACCGAAGCCCGCACCGAACTCGATACCCTTTATTGCGGGGATACCGAAGATTATCTTAGCGATCTCACCTTCAACACCCTCAAACATAGGTGAGCCGTAGCCTGCAGGCATACCGATTGCAGCACATTCTATTACACCGCCTACCGAGTCACCTTCCTCGGCTATCTCGGTCATATAACGCTCCATAACCTCCTGTACGTCCTTATCAAGTACGGGAAATCCCTCTGGTTCAAGGTCCTGTCTCGTAAGGTTAACGGGATCGTATAATACGTCGTTTACGATACCTACAGAAGCGATATGTGCGCCGATATATACACCCTTGATTTCAAGTAATTGTTTGCAGAGAGAACCTGCAAAGCATAAGGGAAGTGTTAATCTACCCGAGAACTCACCGCCGCCGCGGATATCGTTATGACCGCCTGTCCTCACATATGCGGTATAATCAGCGTGTCCGGGTCTGGGCTTGTCTCTGAGCTCACTGTAGTCACCGCTCTTGGTGTCCTTGTTTTTGAATGATACACACAAGGGTGCGCCGCAGGTGACACCGTCCACAAGACCCGAGAGGATATAAGGCTCGTCTGCCTCGGAACGAGCTGTGGAATAACGGTTTTTGCCGCCTCTGCGTCTGTCAAGATCCTTCTGTATACGTTCTATATCGGGGGTAAATCCTGCAGGAAGTCCCTCTATGACACACCCTATCACCTTTGAGTGTGACTGTCCGAATATCTGTACGGATATGCTGTTTCCTATTCTATTTGACATCTGCCTTACCTCCGAGAGAATTGAAATCTTTAAAGAAAAGGGGATAGGATTTATTTACCGCTTCACAACCGCGGATAATTACTTTATTTTTACATATGGTCGAGGCGATAGCCGCACTCATTACGATACGGTGATCGTTATAGCTGTTGACCGTTCCGCCCATAAGCTCTCCCTTACCGTTGATTATAAGCTCATTATCTGTTGCTTTTATCACACCACCGAGGGAAGTTATCATATCGCATACGCTCTTTATACGGTCGCTTTCCTTTAAACGAAGGCGGCTGACGTTATATATGCGGATATCTGTGGTTTTTGATGCCGCGTATACCGAAAGTATGGGAACAAGATCTGGGATATGCTCTGCATCAATTTCGCTTTTGTCCTTAACAGTATCAAAGAGTCTGTCTCTCTGACAGGAATTCGGGTTAAGCCCCTTTACGTCAATGTCTGCGCAGCGCCAGAAGGCAGAGTTTGACCAGTCTCCTTCTACCGATATTTTGCCGGGAGAGTTGTATTTTTCGGTTCCGTTACATTGAAAACCGCCTGTAATACCGAACTGCTTTAACACATCAAGGGTTATATCAACGTAGCCTTCGGAAGCAAGAGGTGAGGTAAGGGTTATCTTACTATCGCCGTCAAGTAAGGGAAGGGCATACATCAAGGCTGAAATATACTGAGAGCTTTCCGAGCCTTCTATTTTATACTCTCCGGACGTCATCCTGCCCTCGAAGCTTATGGGTAGAAAACTATCGGAAAAGCTCACTCCGTGTTCCGATATTGAGTTTACAAGCGGAGCAAAGGGTCTTTTTACAAGAGAACCTTTGCCGCAAAGCTCTCCCTTTTCATAAAGCGCCGTTGCCACGGGCAGGATCATTCTTGCCGTCGTACCGCTTTCGGTTATGTTTATCGTCACCTCGTCGCTTTTTTTTACGATAGGTTCGACGGATATTATATTTCCGTTGATCTGCGCGTTTGCTCCAAGACAATTTACTGCGTTCACGGTATCAATAACGTCGTTTGATATACCGTTGATATATATTTCGGTAGGCTTGTCTGCAAGGGCAGAGGCGATTATTATCCTGTGAGCATAGGATTTTGAAGCGATTGCTTCTATACTGCCGTGTAATTTGGCAGGGGTGATCGTAGCTATCATAAACCGATAAATTCCTCTAAATCATCTGTAGATATTGTATGTAATACACATTTTCCCAACTTTTCGGGGATAACGAGGGTTATTTTGTTACCCTTACGCTTCTTATCCGACATAGCGTAGCTTTCCAGTTCCTTTGCGCTGTAGGTGATATTTGTATCTATTTCAAAAGCGTTTAACGCTTTTTCTATTTCTGCACAAACGCCTGATTCACATAGACCTGCTTTTTCGCAGGCACGGGTTATTACAATCATTCCCAAGCCTACCGCGTGTCCGTGGGATATCTTAAAGTCAGAAAGAGCCTCTATAGAATGACCGAAAGTATGACCGAAATTGAGAAGCTGTCTTTCACCGTGATCAAATTCGTCATTTTCAACGATATCCGCCTTTATACCGACACAGCGGAATACGATATCCTCTATATCTGCGTTACCTATGGCATAAAAGAGGTCTTTGTCGCGGATAACGCCGTATTTCAGCGCTTCGCATATACCTGCGGTATATATTTCATAGGGAAGAGTTGAAAAGGTATCGGTGTCGCAGATGACTCTTACAGGCTGATGGAAAGCACCGATAAGATTCTTTCCGTAGTCTGTGTTTACGCCTGTTTTACCTCCGACCGATGAATCTATGGCCGCAAGAAGAGTGGTGGGGATCTGAATAAAATCTATACCGCGGAGGTATATCGAGGAAACAAATCCGCATACGTCTCCAACGATTCCGCCGCCCAGAGCTATAGCAAAGTCGGAGCGGGTAAGACCGGCTTCAAAACAAGCCGTCAGGAGAGAAAGAACTGTTTCCATATTCTTCGATTCCTCTCCGTGAGGGAATACAGTTTCGTATACGGTATAGCCTGCTTCGCCCAGAGCTGTTTTGACAGCCTCGCCGTAAAGGGAGAAAACGGTATCATCCGATATTAGTATACATTTTCCGGGCTTCTTGATATCAGATATTTCCCGGGCAATATTTTTTAAAAGCCCTTTTCCGACCCTTACCTCGTACGGTTTTGACGTCTTTACGTTAATTGTATTCATACTATCCTATACTTTCTTTAGCCACTCTGCCTTCACGCAGAAGTGTTCTCATCTTCTCGGTATCATTTTCATTTAGGGCGTCAAGGTATTGCTGCAAGCTGTTTATTATAGTCTCTATTTCGTAGGACAAAGGCTCTTTGTTTTCAAAGAAAAGCTCAGTCCACATATCCTCGTTAAGTCTTGCAACACGGGTAAGATCCTTATAACTGCCTGCCGAAAAGCCGTCCTGCCGCTTTGCTGTGGGGCTTTTGATGAATGCATTTGAAACCACGTGTGCAAGCTGTGAGGTAAATGCAATATTGCTGTCGTGAGTGTTTGCATCGGTGACAGTTACTCTGCCAAAGCCTATTTCAAGGAAAAGAAGCTCCGCAGCCTTCAGGGCTATAAGATTGGTATGTTCATCTCGGCAGAGGATCATCGTTGCACCCTCATACATCTCCGCATAGGAATATTTATAGCCCGAGCGCTCTATACCTGCCATTGGATGACCGCCTATAAAGTAGAGACCCTTTTCTCGGCAGAGAGGGGATAACTCTGTACATACCATACGCTTTGTACCCGAGCAGTCCATTATAACCGCACTCTTTTTGAAACGCTCGATATTGTCCTTAACAAAATTTATGGTCGCCTCGGGATAGAGGGCAACTATGACCATATCACATCTGCCAAGATCCTCTACTGTCATTATTTCATCAATAGATTCATCCTCCAGAGCCTTTTCACAGGTTGCAACTGAACGGTTAAATCCTAATATAGTATGGTCTGTATGCTTTTTAAATGCCTTGGCAAGCGAACCGCCTATAAGACCCAGACCGATAATTCCTACTGTCTTTTTCATTGTTAAAATCCTCTTACTGTTTCAAGAAGTGTATCTATATCCTTTGATATCTTGGCAAAAGCATCAGGCTTTATTGACTGGGGACCGTCGCACAGAGCCTTTGCGGGATCGTTATGTACCTCTATCATAATGCCATCAACCCCTGCCGCAACGGCTGACATTGTCAGTGTATGAACGTATCTTGCTATTCCTGCCGAATGGCTTGGGTCAATGACTACGGGCAGGTGAGACAGTTCTTTCAGTACGGGAACCGCTGATATATCAAGGGTGTTACGGGTAGCGGTCTCAAAGGTACGTATACCCCTTTCGCAGAGTATGACGTTTTCGTTACCGCCTGCCATAATATATTCTGCAGACATCAGAAGCTCGCTTATGGTAGCAGCAAGACCTCTCTTTAAAAGGATGGGCTTGTTTGAATGTCCAAGCTCCTTTAAGAGCTGGAAGTTCTGCATATTTCGGGCACCTACCTGTATAACGTCAACGTCGGCAAAGAGTTCAAGCTGACTGAGATCCATTACCTCGGTAACGATCGGAAGCCCCGTTTCCTTCTTAGCTTTAAGCAGAAGCTCAATACCGTCTCCACCCATACCCTGAAAGGCGTAAGGTGAGGTTCTGGGCTTGAATGCACCGCCGCGAAGCATCGTAGCACCTGCTGCCTTAACCTCCTTAGCTATTGAAATTATCTGCTCCTCACTCTCAACAGAGCAGGGGCCGGCAATTTTCGCAAATACGTCACCGCCTATAGAGGTATCGCCTACGTTTATCACACTGTTCATCGGATGGAATTTGCGGTTGGCGTTCTTATATGGCTCCTGAATGCGTTTTACACTCGCTACGATATCAAGAGCTTCAATAAGATCGGTGTCAACACGGCTGGTATCACCCACAAGTCCCAAAACGGTGGAATGTACACCCTCTGAATGATGTATTTCAAGTCCTAAGCCTATAAGCCATTCTTCAAGATTCTGTAGCTGCTGTGCCTCAGGCTGTTCCTTTAAAACGATGATCATAATATATCTCCTTTGAATTGCTTTAAAAAATAAACCCCGATAACCTGTAGTTACCGGGGTTAAATAATCTTATTATACTAAGACCAATAAATCACGGCAACACTAAATGACCTTACCAAAAAACTCAGTAAAGTAATAATAGTAGTTGCTAAAGTTGAAATTGCGCTTCATTGGTTTACTCCGTTAAAGAATTTATTATATTTTAGCACTATAATAGGGTGTTGTCAATAGTTTTTTGAAAGTTAATTGAATTTTTATTCATAAATTATCTTCGATACAAACGAGGTTTCTTGACAACAGCGGCAGTTAATGATAGTATATAATATAGCTTATTATTAAGGAGATGATCATTATGTCTGCTAACAATATTTTTATCAACCCAATAACCAACAATAGAATAAGGAGATATAATGATCGAAATACGAGGAAAACGAAATTCCGCAATAGTTTATGCGGACAAAATTGACAAAGAGACAAAAACACAGCTTTCGGGTTTGCTTCGAGAAGATGCATACGCTGATTCCAAGATAAGAATAATGCCCGATGTTCATACAGGAAGAGGAACTGTTGTAGGTACGACTATGACCGTCGGCAAACGTCTCAGTCCTTGCATTATGGGTGTTGACATCGGATGCGGTATGCTGGGTGTGTTTATTGAACCGTGTGAAATAGACTATCAAAAGCTTGACGGTATAGTACACGATAATATACCTTGCGGCTCCAAGGTTCATAAAATACCGAGAACTGATGATATAGAACTTGATAACCTTTACTGCGGTACAGCTATTGATTTGGAACGAGCATACGTAAGTTTAGGCACTCTCGGAGGAGGCAATCATTTTATTGAGCTTGACAAAAGTGAGAAAGGCAGTTATATGCTTCTTATACATTCAGGCTCGCGGCAGCTTGGCAGCGACGTTGCACTTTACTATCGGGATAAAGCATACCGTTATCAGTGCAAAAAAGCACGAAGAACCGTACGAAGCTCGCACTATTCAAGACGCGGTGAGGATGAATATTATACCAAATCCGCACGCAGAGAGGACAGGTCTAAGCTTCACGTCAAGGCTGATACGGCTTTGCTTGAAGGAGAACTGCTTGAAAAGTATATCCATGATATTGATATAGTCTCCTGCTTTGCTGAATTGAACAGAAAGATCATAGCTGATACCATCTGTGATCGTATGGGCTTTAAGGTGATCGACAGCTTTTCATGCGTTCATAATTATATCGATACCGATAATATGATTCTTCGTAAGGGTGCCATATCCGCAAGACAGGGAGAGCGGGTCATCATCCCTCTGAATATGCGTGACGGTGTGATACTGGGTGTAGGTAAGGGAAATCCTGATTGGAATTTTTCCGCACCACACGGTGCAGGTCGTATATGCAGCCGTACAGATGCTAAATATGCATATACTGTGGAGGATTTTCAACGAGAAATGCAAGGTATCTATACAACGACCGCAAACGAGGGTTCTATTGATGAATGTCCTATGGCATATAAAGCCCCTGCAACCATTATAGAAAAAATAAAAGATACCGTTGAAATAACCGATATCCTTAAACCCGTATATAATTATAAATCTTGTTGATCGTAGAGCCGTCGCTGATGCGACGGCTCTTATTATGTTACGTTGTATCCGCTGCTTCTTAAAATATCGGCAGCTTTATCCATATCCTTTGTCAAAATATAGTCGGTATTATAAGTAGATATTGCAAATATTCCGATACCGTTATTCGCTAAGAGTGTCGATATCTTTGCCAATACACCTACAAGAGAGAAATCAAGCTCACCTTCTATACGAAAAGCCTTCCAACCATCCTCCCGATGGGTGATGTTTTGCGGTACGGACGGAGTAGGACAGACAAGAGAGTTTTCTTCGTCTGTTTTTGCTATGAATGTAAATTCGTTTATCTTTACCTTTGAATAATCAGTCACCTTACATACAGATAATTCAAAAGGCAGAATTATAATATTATACATAATTATTACCCGATTTCTTTTGATGCTCAGTATCGAGTTCAGTCGCGGAAAAGTATGAGACCTGACTGTGAAAGCATCATTTAATAGGGGTTAAATACCCTTTAAAGATATAATAACTGTTTTATCCACATATGTCAAGGGACACAAAGAGCACAAAAATGGAAAATTATACATTAAAAATGATAATTGTTATGCAAATACCGTTGAAAATATGCACATAATGTATGAATATACCTTTATCGACGAAATATACATTCAATAAGTCGTTTTTTGTATGGACATCCGAGATAATTTGTCGAAATTAGAGATAAAATGTCGAAGCGACTTGTACAGTTTTTTTGACCTGACAGGATATTGATGATATAATATATTCAGCAGTTGAAGGAGATGAATGATGGAAGAGATCTTTGTTGAAACTGCTAAAGATGAATCGGCGGATATACAATTGCAGTACGCTGTGCTATGTACAGCAGATCCACAGGTATCCGATCCCGTTCTGAGTAAGGTGTATTCTCTTTTGGTTATTATGACGTGCGGTAAATGCGAGACCGAGACCGTATTTGTTTATGATATATCCCGAACAAGAGACAGAGCGTTGGAGATAACAAGAGTAATGTGCGATAACACGGTAACACCTTGTACCGTCAAAGAAATACTCGACGATATTCTTTAGCAGTAAGCGGGACAGCAGGCATATGCCTGCTGTCTTGCTTTTGTGCGGTAAATATGCTATACTTGTAATATGAAATACGGTAACACGAAAAACGGGGTATTCATTGAACGCCCCAACAGATTTATTGCAAAAGTAAATATAGACGGCAGGACGGAGACTGTACACGTTAAGAATACAGGCAGATGTAAGGAGCTGCTTATTTCCGGAGCTGAGGTTATTCTTGAAGAAGGCACAAATCCCGCCCGCAAGACAAAATATGATCTTATCGCAGTTTATAAGGAAGGGCTTGGTCTTGTGAATATAGACAGTCAAGCACCGAATAAGACGGTGTATGAGTGGCTATCATCAAAGAATTACGATCTTATTAAGCCCGAGTATACCTACGGCAATTCCCGATTCGATTTCTATATGGAAAAGGGAAGTGATCGTTATCTTATGGAGGTCAAAGGTTGTACTCTTGAAATAGACGGTATTGGGTATTTTCCCGATGCACCGACAGAGAGGGGTGTCAAGCATCTCAAAGAGCTTACCGATGCAAAAAAACAGGGTTTTAAGTGCTATATTGCTTTTGTTATTCAGATGCCCGGCATAACCGAGGTAAGAGCTAATACCGTCACCCATCCCGAGTTCGGCAAGGCTCTTGAAGAAGCAATGGCGGCAGGTGTTGAGGTGTTGATGCTGGGGTGCAACATTACCGAGGACAGCCTTGAAATCAAAGACTAAATTGTTTAATTTTTTTGTTTCAAAATACTTTTCAATCATTGTTTTATATGTTATAATAATATATATTTTTTCACAGAGGTACAGCTATGAGCGGATTTTTTGGTGTAGTTTCAAAAGAAGATTGCGTTTTTGATCTGTTTTACGGAACGGATTATCATTCCCATCTCGGCACACGCCGTGCGGGTATGGCAGTCTATGACGAAAAGGACGGCTTTGACCGTGCCATACATAATATAGAGAATTCTCCTTTCAGAACCAAATTCACGTCTGAGTCTACCTCTATGCACGGAACTATGGGTATCGGCTGTATTTCCGACTACGAGGCACAACCCATATTTATCCGTTCTCACCATGGCTCCTTTGCTCTGACAACAGTAGGTAAGATCAATAATGTAAACGAGATACTTGAAAAGCACATCTCTCCACAAACGCATTTCTTTGAGATGACCAACGGTGAGGTAAACCCTACCGAACTTGTGTGTGCCCTTATCAACCAGAAGGAAAACTTTATTGAGGGAATTCGTTATGCCCAGGAGATAATCGACGGCTCGCTCAGTATGCTTATCTTAACTCCCGTGGGTGTGTACGCGGCTCGCGACCGCCTGGGAAGAACCCCTGTCGTTATCGGTCAGAAGGAGGACGGTTACTGTGCAAGCATAGAGAGCTTCACTCATCTTAATCTCGGTTACCGCGATTATAAGGAGCTTGGTCCCGGCGAGATAGTCGTTATGACCGCTGACGGAGTAAAGACTCTTGTTGCTCCCGGCGACGATATGAAGATATGTGCATTCCTCTGGGTATATTACGGTTATCCTTCATCCTCATACGAGGGCATAAGTGTTGAAAAAATGAGGTACAACTGTGGTAAAATATTAGCCCGTAAGGATAAGGGTGTTATAGAGCCGGATATAGTTGCAGGTGTACCCGATTCGGGTATTGCTCACGCGGTAGGCTATGCCAATGAGTCGAAGGTGCCTTATGCCAGACCCTTTGTTAAGTATACTCCAACCTGGCCCAGATCCTTTATGCCCCCCAACCAGACCAAACGTGAGCTTATTGCCAAGATGAAGCTCCTTGCAATACACGACCTTATTGACGGACAGAGACTTCTGCTTATCGACGATTCCATCGTACGTGGAACACAGCTTCGTGAAACCACGGATTTCTTATATGAAAGCGGAGCTAAGGAGGTTCACGTACGTCTTGGATGTCCTCCTCTTATGTATGTGTGTAAATATCTGTCCTTCTCACGCTCCAACTCTGAGATGGATCTTATCACTCGCAGAGTCATAGCGGAGCTTGAGGGCAAGACCCCCGATGAAGCTACTATTGCCGAATATGCCGATCCTACCACAGAGAAGTATCATAAAATGGTAGACAAGATATGCGAGCTTATGCACTTCACAACTCTTCGTTATCCCACCGTTGACGATCTTGTTGAGGCAACAGGTTTGCCGAAAGAAAAGCTCTGTACTTACTGCTGGGATGGAGAAAAATAGAAAAAGATAAAACATAAGATTGAGAATAATACGAAGGTTTTCGTTTTTTTAGCGAAAACCTTCCTTTTATTATATATAGTGAAAATAATTTACGGTGTTCAAGGGTTTTAACAAAAAATTAAGAATACTTGACAATCATTGAAAAAAGTGGTATATTATAATTAAGAATAATTATAGGCATATTTATGCCCATATGCCTGTGAACATATTATTCACAATTCAGGCATAGAATTTTCAAGAGAGGAGTTGATAATAATGACAGATACACGTATACATCCCGCCAAGCGTGTTATAACATTTATTATGGCTCTTCTTATGATTTTGAGTTCATTTATTTATTTCGGAATGCCCTCTGTTGATGCAGCGCATTACGAAGCTGCAAACGAAGCAAACTGGTGGGGTTGGTATGAGTGTTATATTCATCCCCAGCTTCCTTCTCATGGACAAAATATGATTAATGGTGGGTATAATCCCATAGGTTACAGCGCTCAGAAGATCACTTCCGATGATAGACATACCAATGCAGGATGGGATGATTTTGTTGCCGTAGCGTCTAAGCACTCTACTCATCCCGGTGGTTATGATATCACAATGGCAATAAAGACAGGAAAGAAAACTGAAGTTATTACACCTGAAGGTGAAAACATCAGTTATACCAATTACATTGCTGACGGTAGCGGACACGGTGCTTTTTCTGTCGGCATTATGACACGTAATTATCCGTCTACCACAGGATTTGATTATTGGGCGCTCGGCGTACAGTTCGGTTTTTACGATACTCCCGGATACGTTCTGACCTTTAAGGCGGCTCCGTTGGCAACGGGTTTTTATAACAGATGTATCGTCTATAGGGACGGCACGCAGGTGGCTAATGTCTCACTGCCTGACAATATCGTTATGGCAAATGGTACGGCTAACACTAATATTAAGCTCGTTAAAGCCGAAAACAGCTATGAATATACCATCCGTGTGACCAATGCATATTCGTCCGCTTATAAAGACGTATACACGATAAAGGATTTTTCTCCTGACGAAGAGCTTTATTACGGTGTCGGTGCATTTTGCTGTAGCCAGAATATTGTTAATGAAGTACCACAGGGATATCTTCAGACTTCCCCTTCTTTCTCCGTCACAAAGTTAGGCAACTGTAGCGGTGTTGTCGGTGCTACTACCTTTACTTCGGGTGGTCACGTATACGACAACGATACGGTTTGGCATTCCTTTGTTGATTACTGGCTTAAGTACTGTGAAAATGACAACTGTAAAGCTATAGTTGAAAAGCAGATAGAGGTTACATACAGTGGTAATGGCGGTTCGCTGGCTCCTGACAGTACGGTTGTCAGCAAAACTGCAAAGCATTCTATGGCTACAGGGGACTCTGGTTCTTCAGTAAGCTTTATACCTGTTCCTTCGTATACTGCGTATAAAACCGGTCATAATTTTCTCGGTTGGTCGACTGATCCTTATGCAACATCCCCCGATTCTTCTTTCTCATCCGATAAAAATTATACTCTTCATGCCATTTATGAGTTAGGAACATACACTCTTACTCTTGATCCGAAGGGTGGGACCTTCTCTGACGGATCTACCGCAAATAAGACCTTTGATATAGACTACGGACAAAATTTCCAGGCTGCTGCAGGTCCTATGCCTAAGCCTACCAGACGAGGTTATGATTTTGACGGCTGGCATATTGTCGGAGCTGGCGAGAGTGCAGTGTATCGTGATTCTTGGGAAAACAACACCTTTACCGGCACATCTGATATGACCCTGGAGGCTGTGTGGAAAGAAAAGACAGGGTATACCTTGACTTTTGATACAGACGGCGGCGCTATGCCTGCGGGATATCAATCCTCATACATTTTTTATGCTGATGAGAAATTCCAGGATATTATAGGTGGATTTCCGATTCCATATAAAGAAGATCACGACTTTTTAGGATGGCGTAACCAGGCTGCCGGTACGGCGGATTTTTGGGAAAACAGTTGGGGAACACAGCCCTATACCTTCGGTGCGAATATTACTTTGAAGGCTGAATGGCAGTATAATCCCAAGCCCTATAATATCGTATTTAATCTTAATGACGATGAGACCGATCCCGCTACTATGGCTGAGGGGTTTGCCGAAATCTACCGTATAGATGTAGGTGACTCTATCAGTGCCGTTGTCGGCGGCTTCCCTGAGCCTACCAGACCCAACTATACCTTCAAAGGTTGGGGAATGATGGTTAAGGATGAGAACGGTGAATTTGTTAACAAGCTTTTCACCCCCGAAGAAGGTTGGGGCGATGCTGTACACGAATTTGAAGGTGATGTACAGATAGTTGCTAACTGGCGTTGGTGGTGTGACCATAAGAAAGCTGACGGCAGTTATTATACTTTGAATTGGACCAACGGTGAATACCGTGATGAGGCTGTTTGTTCTCACTGTAATCACCTTGCTGCATATGGCTACAGAGTCAAGTTCTGGAGTCGCGGCGATTTTAACGGTGACGGAACAAATTTGAGAGTATGTCTCTCAGAGGGCTTGTCTCTGGAAGACCTCTTTAAGCTTGACGCAACCTCCGATAACCTGATCTTTGACAAAGCAACAAGCCGTATTACAGACTATATAGACGATGACAACGATCCTTATGTTACCATCGATTTTAATCCTTGTCTTGTGGCTTCTAAGAACACTTATGATATTTGGACCGGCTGGACATACACTAACTACTATGATGATAACAATGACGGTGTAGTTGACAGTACAGCACAGGCTACCGCAATTCACGGTAATAAGCAGGGATTCCAGTATATCTTTGATGATATCTGGCACGGTGAGGGTAAGCCTTTAAGAAACACACATCTTAATTTCTATGTTGTATATGCCGACGGTTACAACGAGGTTGTATTCGATGCCGGATACGATTTTAATGATAATGCAACTGCAGACGGTGTGATTGTTGATTCCGAACGTAAGTACGGTGTAATGGCAATCAAAGACGGTGATACCTACAAGGATGCTCTTTACTATATTCCGACGGCTAAGCACAACTATAATTACACTTTATACTGTAGTGTCGGCTGGAAGCACAGAGGTGAAGATCACCTTATCGACTGTGAAAGCTGGAATAAGGGTGAGACCTACCAGCATGAGCATGATACTATCATTTATCCGTATTATTGGTATATCTACAAGGATCCGGATACAGGTGCTGAAAAACTCGATAAATCTGTCGGTTATCTGAGTACATACTTTGCTAACAACAAGTATGCCCATATGGGTAACATCAAGGATGCTGAGGGTAATGTAGTAGATGTCGGTATGTATAACAATGCATACTTTGATCCTAATGAAAATACCGGTGGTACAATGTATTATATATACTACAGGCCTACCGATGCGAACGGAAACTATCTGGATTATTCCGATGGAATGGAATATGCGTACGATATAATTAATGATTCCGATCAGGTAAATAAGTATCCCGTTGTATGTGAGCCTCTGTTTGCATACGATCCCGATGAAGATTACCGTCATGCGTTCAAGTATACTCCTGACGAACACGACGAATATATAGCCGACTTTAACATAAATGTATACGTAGATAAGTTGTTGGAGCACGGTGTTGTTATAGCAAAGGAACCTAAGCGTTATACAATATATGTTGGTGAGGGCGCTCACTTTACTTTCCCAACAGTTGTATGTGACCCCGAGGGTAATACAGACTCTGAGGAGCTTATAACCGCAAATCAGCAGACGGTCAACGGCAACACCTTCTATACCTCTGCCGGTGATAAGAGATTTGTCAGCACTAAAACGGTATTCAAGGAAGTAACATATCCTGTTATGTTCAACTATACCGAGATTACAAATCTTGAATCGTACAATTCGTTAAACTCCACCGCCTTTCCCACAAGAGATGCTTTAAAGATGGGCTTATTACCTTTTTCCTGGGACGGCGATAGCGCAGCTACTCTTCATAATTACCATGATATTCTGCCGTACGGCGGTAAGGGTGTATATTTCCACGCTCCTTTTTCCGACATAGGCAATCATAGATATAAGGCATATACCGACTTTAACCGCAACAGCTATACCACCGATTATTATGTATATGGCTCAGGTCTTAAGTTGACCTATCCTAACGCTCACGGAACGCTTAATCCTTTATTTGTTGAGCAGTATGCATACTATCAGCAGTGGGACTATACTATTGCATACAATGCTAACTATCCCGCAGGTCAGACCCCGGATAATCAAGGATATACAGGCGGTGATACCGTTTACGGCTTGGTAACACCTTATGGTGGGCATAAGACCTACAACAGTAACTTATTTACGGTTGATAACTATGTTATCACATCCTGGAACACAAAGCCTGACGGTACAGGCACAAGCTATGCTGTGGATTACTTAATTGAGTCTATAGTAGCAACATGCCAGTTTATGGAGCCGGGTATTACTCTTTACGCACAGTGGGAAAGAGTAGTAAACTTTACCTTGGTTGAGGGCGGCAATGGTGCAAATCCCTTTGCAACCGTAACCTACACTCAGCCTGGTTCTACCGAGCCGATTGAGGATACCCAAATTAACGAAACTAAAACATTCAAGTGTGTCTATGGTACTGAGGTTTCAATAACAAATATTGTACCGGCATCCGGTTATGAATTTGCGTATTTCACCTGGAACAATAACTATAAGAGTGATGCGGGTGATGTAAACCTCAGATTGATATCAGACCGTATACTGACCAACAGGAATACCTATAGCTTTACTATTGTTGCTCATAGCTCAATGACAGCACAATTTGTCACAAAAGGCAGTAGGGTCGGGTTCTATCTGGATCGTAACAATAAGCTGTTACGAAGCTCTGAGGACCCCTGGCAGCTATATCCGACTGCATCCTCACGTACAAAGACAGGTGTAGCTGATGATACTGTCATAGACAGTGCATTGTACTATGAATATAAGAGTGATACATCATACAGTATTACGGTATCCGGTTCGACCTATACGGCTTTGAATACGACACATTCTGTACCGTATGATGACGTACTTACCCTTATGACGGATAGTGACGGCTTTGTCGGATGGCAGATAAATAACAAGTTTGTAAGCTATGAACCGATCTACAAGCACAGAGTGTCTTGTGATGCAACCGTTACGGCGGTCTATTCGGGAACGGCATCTGCAAGCGTTAATCTGCTGAGCAATTCGGCTGATGTTGCTGTTATCCAGAGAAATGCGCCAAACGGTTATACTTTGGTTGAAAGCGGATTCCTGTTGACTACCGATGCAACGGAGCTCACATTTGAACAATTGTGTGACAAATCCGGTGTATACCGACTTACAACGACCGATAAGAGTATCAACGGTACCTTTAAGCTAAGGCTTAAAACAGGTTCATACTATGGCTACGGTTATGCAATATACAAGGATACTCTGGGTAATCTTGTAATCGTAACGACTGATTGGCTATCAATATAATTTCTGCGAAAAGGAAAACTTATTATGGCAGAAGAAATCAAAAAAGAAAATACCCAAGTAACTGAAGTAAAGGCGAAGAAGCCTGCCGCAAAACGTCCGAGACGTAAGCGTCCAAACGAGCTTCGACCTATGGAATATCTGTTTATGCAGGTATATGACACTAACTCCAATATTATCTTGGGCTATGATGCCGCACTTGTTATCAACGATAAGAAGTTAGGCACACTTACATATGACCGAGTTGCTTCGGTAGCAAGCCGTTCTCAGCTTGCGTCCCGTGTAGGCAAGTGGCAGATCGAGGAGGTCTGTGAGCTTATAAAGCGCCAGAACTCTTACGGTAAGCATATCCACCGTATATTTATAACCCTTACGGCAAAATATCTTACCAGAGCTGATTTCTATACCGAATTTACCAAGATATTGGCTAAATACGATATGCCCCACAAGCGCTTTGGCATTCAGATAAACGAAGCCGAGCTTGTTGCCGGCACAGAGCAGCTTTTTGAAAACATCAGATTACTCCGAGAGGGCGGGGCAAAGGTCTGTATCACAGACTTCGGTTCCGAGTCTACCTCGCTTCGTAAGCTGGCTACCTTACAGGTAGATTATGTCAAGCTCAACCGCGACTTCACCCGTGACGTTGCAACAAGCGAGCGTGCGGCGGGCATTACCGAGGGCATTATAGACCTTTGCGAAAAGCTTAATGTCCTTGTAATAGCAGACGGTATTGACACAAAGGAGCAGCTTAACGAAATGAAGAGAATGCGTTGTTTCCTCATCGAGGGCAACTACTTCTCCGCACCCGAAAGGGAAATTGCGGTTTTTTAAGCCGAATGGCTTAAAGCTCTAAACTCTACACTGTAAACTCTAAACTGAACCTTCGGTTTATTGATATTCGGAAATGAGTTTAGAACTATGAGTTTGGAACTATAAGTTATTAAAAGGGAAGGGCGGTGAAAACTTGGCTGATAAAGATGTTAATAAGACCCCAAATATGCAAGACCCCGCTGAGAATTCATTAGCAGTCAAGAGATCCGGTAAACAGACTGCCAAATTGCAGCAGCGTGTTAAGGTAACTAAGTGGATTTTACTGTCATTGTTACTGCTTGTTATAATTTTGTACCTGTTATTCTTATTCTTCTGGCGCGGAGGAGATTCCGGTTCGGGAGATGATTACGGTGATTTTACCGTCAAAATTGATAAGGGACAGCGTAATTTGATTTCGCTATGTGAAAAGAGTGATTTTGCTGAACCTACTATATTCCTTCGTGGTACCAGTGTTCAGGATTTATGGCACAGTACAAGATCATGGATACCGGATAATATACATACTGAAGTGGATGGTGGAGCGCACAATAGGACTTCTGTTGGCAAGTCACCTCAGACTGTCGCTGATCCCAGTTATCTTGCATATACCTTCCACCTCAAAAATGTTTCCGACGAGGAGCTTAAATATACTTATGATATGATTCTGGTTGATCGGATTATCAATAAAGAAATTGATGCTCTTGATGCTATGCGTGTTATGATAATACGCAACGGAGAAAAGGTTGTATGGGCTAAGAGTCCTCTTGATGGAACTCCGCTTGAACCCGACACATCGGTATTTACAGGTGAGCCGGTTCTGATGGAGGTATATGATAACGTTATTCAGCCTGGTGATACCGACCGATATACTGTTGTTATGTGGCTTGAGGGCGAAGACCCTGAGTGTGTAAATAGTATATTCAGTAATATGCTTAAGTTTGAAATGAATTTCGAGGTTCAGAACAAGCTTAAGGAAACCACCTCCGAAACTTCGGAGAAATAATCAATTAGTTATATTTTAGCCGATTTTTTCCTGACTCCCGGGGCTAACCCCCCAGTGTATGGCAGATTGTACACGCAAAGGATAATCGGGATAGGCGTAAATATATAATATCAATTAATCTTATTTAGGAGGAAATTCCAAAATGAAAAGAAAAGCTTTAATCACAGCTACAGCCGTTCTGCTTGTTGCAGTAATGTGCTTAGCAACAGCATCTTATGCATGGTTTACATCTGCTACTACCAACTCTATCGAAGCATTTCAGATCAATGTAACCGCATCTGACGGTGCTCTCGAACTCGCAGCAGCAGACGCTGAGCACAACTATTCTGCAGGTACATTCGCTCCTTCTCTTAAGAAGGCTGACTGGTCTGAGGGCTGGGCTATCATGGATGAGGACTTCGTAGCAGTTTCAACAGCTGATGCAAAGAGCTTCTTTACTGCTCCTTACAGCACAGCTACAGGTACATGGACCTCTGATGCTCTTGCTACCGAAGGTTACCTTCTCTTCAGCTTCTGGGTAAAGGCTCCTTCCGAAGGTACTGCTACCATCAAGCTTGACACAGCTAATTCTTCTAAGAATCAGACCTTCAACCAGGGTATAAAGTATGCTATCGGTTCCAACACTGCAGCTACTCCCGGTACAATGACCATTTATGATATTACCGCTGACACTGCTGATAAGTATCAGCCTATGATTGCTACTGGTGCTGAGTGTGAAAAGAACGGTTCCGGTCTCTTTGTTCCTGTTACCGGTGCATCCGGTTTCGGTGCTGCAAGAACTCAGGCAGCTATGACTGATGCAGGTTACACCCTTACCTTTGCTGACACCGATAGTGAAACTCCTGGTTACCAGGGTGCTCCTCAGCTCGTTACTGTAGCAGTATGGCTTGAGGGTATGGATAAGGATTGTACAGGTTCTTGGCAGATGAGCGGAGAAGCTTTTGCTATTTCTCTCGGCTGGGCTGCTGCATAATTCAGTAAACATAATAACATTTGTTTGAATAATTGATATTAATGGGCGGTGCTGCCGCCGCCCTACATATCGATCATAAATCTAAAGGTGTTTGATATTTATGGATAATAACGTAGTTAAAACTAAAAAAAGTACAGCAAAAAAGATATGGGATGTAATTTCTACAATCCTTATAGTTTTATATATAATAATTGTTCTTTTTGTTGCAATCTCAATATTTTCTTCAAAAATGACAGGTTATCCTTCCATTTTAGGTCATTCTCTACTTTTCGTACAGACCGATTCGATGGAAGGTGATGCACCTGATGCTATTTTTGAAGATGACCTTGTTATATGTAAAGAACAAAACGATCTTTATCTCGACCTCGAGATAGGTCAAATTATTGCTTATCGAGAAATGCAGCAAAACTACGATGCTGAAACAGGAGCTCCCGTCGGAGAGCCTTATGAAATTGTTAAAATCCATAGAATCGTCGGCTTTGATGGGGATTTCTTTGTGACGAAGGGTGATAATGTTGAAGAGAATGACCCGATTTCAGTTAGTCCTGTAAAAGTTCTCGGTGTATATACAGGTACACGTATACCGAAGATTGGTGCAATTTTTGACTTTGTTCAGTCTCAGATGGGCATTATGATTTGTATGGTCGTCCCAATGGCTATATTCTTTATTTGGGCACTCTATAAATTCATTAAGGCTATGATAGAATTTAAGATGGAAAAATCAACCGTCGGTGCCCCTGCAGAAGGTGAGCTTTCAGAAGAACAGAAGCAGGCTGCTATTGCCGAATATCTTGCAAAGCAGGCAGCTGAAGCAAATAAAGACGAAAATAATACGGATAACACATCCGAAGAATAGAATAATATCTGCCTCCCCTTTGAGTTCTAAACTCTAAACTCATAACTCTAAACTTTCTATACTTATATGATTGCTTAAGCTATGAGTTTAGAACTATGAGTTTAGAGTTGATAAGGTTTATTCTGACCTTATGGTAGCTCACCTGGGGAGAGCAGAAATAACTCTAAACTTTAAACTGTAAACTCATAACTTGTATATGAATTCAGAGTTGAGAGCTTAGATTTAGCCGGATACCCCGGCAAAATTACTCTGGAACAGAGAGAAAATACTTCATCAAAGGAAGGTACAGCATATGGAAAATTTAGCGCTATTTATCAAGGAGTTTACCGGTGTCTTTGTCGGTGGTCTGTGGAAGATCATAACCGGAATATTCTGGGGTATTGTTGATGTTTTCAATATTCCTAAATATATAAAGGTCTTTGGTAACTATAAGGCGGAGTTCGGTGCAGTAGAGTGGATTCTTGCGATCCTCGTTGCGGTCGTTGTTTTCGCGCTGCTTTTGGTTATTATATTCTTCGTAGGTCTTCTTATAAGAAAGTATATACATAACCGTGTTAACCTTGTTTCCCGTGCCGAGATGATGGAGGAGATCGGTAACCTTAACCGTGAAATAGTTAAGCTTACACGTGAAAAGGAAAGAATCCTTGCTATGAAGGTCAATCCTCTTGACCCCAGACCTGAGTTTGATCCGGAAAAGCCTGAAACTGAAAATACAGAAACCGAAGAGAAGGCGCTTACCGACGAGGATATCGGTCGTTTTTACAAGCTCAAGATGGTTGACCGTCAGTACGAGAACTACGTTGCTCCCGTATACAACACTGACATCACCCTTCCTGAGATATGCGATATGTTTCGTAACTTTGCTTGCTCCCGTATGGGTCTGTTCTATGAGATCAAGACTATCCGTCTTTTCCTCGCTTCCTTTGCTTCTACCAGACTTCTCATACTCCAGGGTATTTCGGGTACAGGTAAGACCTCCTTGCCTTATGCATTCGGTAAGTTTACACAGAACGATACAACTATAGCATCGGTACAGCCCTCCTGGCGTGACCGTACCGAGATCTTCGGCTACTTCAACGAATTCACCAAGCGTTTCAACGAGACCGAGGTATTAAAGAAGATGTACGAGGCAAAATATACAGACGATGTATATCTCACCATCCTCGACGAGATGAACATTGCCCGTGTTGAATACTACTTCGCAGAGCTTCTCTCCATCCTTGAGATGCCTACCCGTGACGAGTGGGTAGTTGACCTTGTTCCTTCCGCTTGGCCCACCGACCCCAAGATGGTTGTTGAAGGCCGTATGACCCTTCCTCAGAATATGTGGTATATCGGTACTGCTAACAACGACGACTCTACCTTTGCCATCACCGACAAGGTATACGACCGTGCAATGCCTATTGATATCAATACCAAGGGTAAGTATTTCGATGCTCCCTATACCGATAATCTTACACTCAGCTTTACTCATCTCGAATCTATGTTTGATGAGGCTAAGGAAAAGTACAAGGTATCTCAGGAGAGCCTTGACAAGATAGCAGAGCTTGATGACTATGTTATCGAGCACTTCAGACTGGCGTTCGGTAACCGTATCGTTAAGCAGCTTAAGGACTTCGTTCCTGCATACGTAGGCTGTGGCGGTACAGAGATCGACGGTCTTGACTATGTATTAAAGCAGAAGGTATTCAGAAAGTTTGAGTCTCTCAACCTTTCATTCATTCGTGACGAGATCGACGGTCTTATCAGTTATATGGATAAGATGTTCGGTAAGCAGAATATGCAGGAGTCCAAGGAATACCTCCTCAGACTTAAGAAGTTATACTAATTCGTAGGGGACGGCGCCCACGACGTCCCGTATTCAATATAATTTAAGGAGATCAAAAAGTGTCTAAGCAGATAGATTCGGTATATAAATCATACTATGATAATTTCGTCTCGATGATAGAGAGCGATGAGTTCTATAGCTATGTTATGGATAACATCGGTGCAGGTACGAATAAGATCTCCTTTTATCAGAAGAAAAAGGATAAAAAGATCGATGTACGCTGGATAGAGCAGATAGAGAACTGTATCATTGAGCTTGATACTATTATCCGTAATCCCCGTCGTTTTATCGTTCAGGAGGAAGAGATAGTTCCTATTGAGAAGGCACGCCGTATTACTAACGAATCTGTACGCCATCTTGCACAGCATACTAACCTTATAGCCAAGGTCGAGGGTGATAGAGTTACCCCTAACGAGATTCTTAATGTATATCGTGAGGAGAGCTTTGATATCTACGAAAACCGCTTTATCTATACACTTTTAGGTAAGGTAGAGGAGTTTGTTGAGAGCCGCCGTCAGGTGCTTTACAACATTACCGATGACGAAGAAATTGCAGAGCTTGGTATGGAAGGTACCTTTAATAACGGTGCAGAAGACGTCACATATAAATTTGAAATTTCCGCTACAAATAAGAATTCTATGATCGATATGGACACAAGCCGTATGAGTGTTTTCGCACGTATAGACAGATTGTCCCATATTATCCGTGAGTTCCGCGGTTCCGCTTTTGCTCGCTCGATGAGAGGTTCAGCTCCGGTACGTCCTCCCATTATGAGAACAAACGTAATTCTTAAAGACCCTAACTTTAAGAAAGCGCTGGTGCTCTGGCAGTTTATTGAAACCTATCACGAGGTAGGATACACCATTGATGTTATAAACGAATACCGTGAACTTGAACAGCAGCAGGTGTTTGCATTCTATAATACCTTGGCACTTAATTATATTTGTCTTAAAAATGCTGCTGGTTCTTCCGATGAGGTTGATCTTGAGCATAAGAAGAAGCGCAGACAGATCAAGCCTAAGTTTGTTAAGAATATGATAGAGGAGATCGTAGACGATTACGATATCTATAACACCGAGGTAAGACGTGTATATCTTGACGAGATAGTAAAGGCAGCAAAGAAGCGTGAAAAGCAGGATGCTTTGATTGCCGAAGCTATCAATAATGCTCTTAAAGCAGAAAAGCAAGCTAAGCTTGATGCTATCCGTGCCGAGAAAGAGCGCATTGCTAAGGAAAAGGCAGAAGAAAAAGCTCGTATCGCACGTCAGAAGGCAAGAGAAGAAGCCGCTCGCAAGCGCGAAGCAGAGCGTATTGCTAAAGAAAAGAAACGCGAAGCTGACCGTATTGCCCGTGAAAAGGCAAGAATTGAAAAGGAAAAAGCACTTGAAAAAGAGCGCATAGCTAAACAGAAGGCAAAAGAGAAAGCGGCAAAGGAAAAGGCTATTGCTCTTGAAAAAGAAAAGAAAGCAAAAGAAAAAGCTAAAGAAAGAGAAAGAGTTGCCAAAGAAAAAGCTGCAGCTCTTGAAAAAGAGCGCGTAGCCCGTGAAAAAGCCAAGGCAAAAGAGAAAGCAGCTAAAGAAAAGGCTGTAGCTCTCGAAAAAGAGCGTTTAGCCCGTGAAAAGGCAAAAGCCAAGGAAAAGGCTGATAAAGAAAAGGCTGCAGCTCTCGAAAAAGAGCGCTTAGCCCGTGAAAAGGCAAAAGCCAAGGAAAAGGCTGATAAAGAAAAGGCTGCAGCTCTCGAAAAAGAGCGTTTAGCCCGTGAAAAGGCAAAAGCCAAGGAAAAGGCTGATAAAGAAAAGGCTACAGCTCTCGAAAAAGAGCGTTTAGCCCGTGAAAAGGCAAAGGCTAAGGCAAAAGCAGATAAGGAAAAAGCTGCTGCCCTTGAAAAGGAAAGATTAGCTAAGCAAAAGGCTAAAGAAAAAGAAAAAGCAGCTAAAGAAAAAGCTATAGCTCTTGAGAAGGAAAAGGCAGCAAAAGTTAAAGCAAAAGAAAAAGAAAAAGCTGCTAAGGCAAAGGCCGCAGCTCTTGAAAAAGAAAAGTTAGCAAAACAAAAGGCAAAAGAAAAAGAGAAGGCTGCTAAAGCTAAAGAAAAAGCAAAAGCTCCATCAAAACCTAAAACTGCAAATCCGGTTGCTTCGGATATCGCTGATGATTCGGTAATGTCAATATCTGATGCTATCGGTATCAGTATGATCGGCGATGACAATAACAATTAATGAATAAACCCAAACCTAAGAAGAGAGCGGTGAAGGTCACAAGTATAGTAGCGACAGTATTCTTTGTACTTGCGTTTTCACTTTTGATATTTGCTACGCTCTCAAGAGCAAATCCTGAAATGTCGTTGTTTGGTTGTCGGTTCTATTACGTTCTTACGGGTAGTATGGAACCTGAGGTCAAGAAAGGCAGTTTCATAGTGGCAAGAGAGGTCCCCTTTAACGAACTCGAGGTTGGGGATACCATATCCTTTATATCACATGATCCCGATATCGAGGGTATGATAAATTCACACAAAATTTATTCTATCGATACTAACGATGAAGGTGTTACGGAAATAACGACAAAGGGCGCGGCAAATCCAACGCCTGATGAATATAAGGTATATAGGCAGGATGTTAAAGGTAAAGTAGTATTTGCATCCTATCCGATAGGTAAGGTGTTTGAGATACTCTCTGACAGAACTGTTTCCTTTTGCGTGACGGTATTGCCTATAGCGGTAATAGTACTGATCAACCTTATTGATTTGTTCGTTATAATCAACACACCGGAAAAGGGCAAGGATAACAAGACGACTGTTGAGAATGACGATTCTGCAGATAAACTTGACAAACCCAAAGAATGAAATCTACAAGGAGGTAAATATGAAAAAGATCAAAGTAATATCAATGTTCCTTACGTTTGTAATATTGATTACATCATGTAATCTTGGTATGATGTTTACCTCTTCTGCTGACGAGACGATTAATATAGCCGATGTTGCTAATTTAGAAGCATTGGCTGAAAAAGATCTAAAAAACGCCGGAACGGTTACGATCAATATAGATAATGATATTGATGCTTCATCGATTTCATCCTTTTCACCTATCGATGCAAGCGGCACAATTATTATATTTGACGGTAATAGTAAGCTTATAAAAAATCTACATATAACAGGTGGTGGACTTTTTTCTGCCGTAGGTGACGGAAGTTCTTTTGAGAATCTCGGTATGTACGATTGTACAATTACTGATTTTGACGGTGGTTCAGGTTACGGATTTCTTGCGGGTGTTATGCATTCAGGAACTGTAAAGAACTGTTTCGCTGACGGTTCAATTTCTGTGTACGGAGATTCCGCTTCGTTTATTGGCGGACTTGTTGGTAGCTTTGGCGGTACTATGGAAAATTGCTATTCTATGGTTGATATATATACCAACGGCAGTTATGTTGGCGGTTTATTGGGTACTTTTGTTGAATCCGAAACAGTATCTAATTCCGTATCTAAGTGTTATTCCACCGGTAGCATTGATAACGATGGTCGCGAGTATATCGGCGGCCTTATCGGAAAGTCCGCTACCCCTTGTATTACGAACTCCTATACGTCTGTATGTGTTCTTAATCCATATGCTGATACGGTAAAATCGATCGGTGCAATCACCGGTCTTGAGGCGGATGATAATGTATACTATGACGAAAATGTATCCTTGCAGAGACAGGGTGATATGGATCCTCACAGGTGTACTCCTTCTGAACTTACTTCAAAGTTGAACGGAAACGGCTGGTTGTCCGTTGACGGATATTATCCTCAGCTCGCTGCTTTTGTTACAGCTTCGGGTATTCCTGAATCCTTTGTGAGGATTTCAGCCATTTCGGCTGCAGTTGTCGACGTTAGCCGTGAGGACGGTATTACGACGGGTAGGGAATTTACAGTAGTTTCTACACCTGATAAATATTCTTATGCCAAACTTACTACATATGACGGCTCCTCCACAGCTGTATTGTCCGATGTTAATCAGATAGATTGGCGTATTACGGGCGGTGTGGATGAATATTATTTTGATCCTACTGATCTCAGCAATTTTCCCACAAACGAAGGTGCAACGATTGACGGTCTTTCCGGTAATACCTATGATGTGAATACAGGAAAGTATCTGTTTACCAATACAGGTGATATCAAGTTTACTGCGTATTCCGGTTCATATGAGCGTGATATCTATGTTCATGTAACCACCGCTGACAAAAACCCTTATATCGTAGGCGGTAACGGTACTGAGGCAACACCTTTCAGTGTCAACACTTATAACGAATTTGATATGATAAGAGTGTATTGTCTTGATGACGAGACGGGAAAATATCATTATAATTTAGATTTTGCATTAGAGAATTCAAATGACGGTAACATTTCGCTCTGGAGAAAATTTACTATCCCATCTGACAAATCCTGGATGCCTATATTGGGTATGAAGGGAACACTGAACGGTAACAGAACGATTTTCAAGGATCTTAATATTTCTAAGGTTAACGAAGGCAGCACAGGATTGTTTGCTACTATATCGAATACTGCAAGTATAAAGGACATACATATTTCCGATGCTGTAGTTAAACCCGGTAATACTGATTCTGACGGTGCGATAATATTGGCCGATAACGGCGGATTACTTGCCGGTTCTGTCAAGGATGCAACTTTTACAAATGTAATAGCAACCGGCGTGGTAGAGTATGTTAAGAACGGTGGTACGATTGCCGGAGAGGCTTACGGAAATACTACTGTCAACGGATGTTTAACCTTTGGTCTTGTATCCGCCTCTGAGTCTGCTGGTGGTATCATAGGCACAACAGAGAATAATGTATTGGCTATCCATACATATTCAAGTGCTGTTGTTACCGATGCCGAAAATGTTGGTGGTTTCTTTGCAGTAGGTGAAGGTGATGTTGAGGACTCGGTATTTACGGGAAATATATCCTGTTCACTCGGCGGCGTAAAGCATCCTCTTGTTGATAGCGGAACTGTCACCAACTCATATTTTGACTGGCAGGCAGCAGGTATACTTAACTCCGATTTCGACTATGCGACCACAACAGCTGAATTGATCAAAAAGAATAATGCTAACATTGAATTGGATAGTAATTACTGGGGCTGGTATGATGTTAAAGGACCTTATACACATTATCCGCAGTTGAAGCATTTTGCTGAGGTTACCACTTCTAACTATGACAGCAGAACATCTAATATTGCTGCATTTTCCTTTATATATTCAAATTCTTTTGCGCCTGACTCAGCTTCATCTGTTAGCTTTGATAAGATAAATATCTCAAATGTAACACGAAGATATGAAGTTGGGGATGTAAATCGTACTATTTCTATGCTTCGTTCCTATGGTACTGATAACGGTGGATATATTTTCAATCCGGCAGCACCGTCAAATTTTGTAGGATTCGAAATATCTGTTAATACCGGAGGCAAACAGATCTATAGCTTCAATGCAGCACTTCCCGCATTCCCTTGTGATACAAGATATGTAATGTTTAACGTTAAGAACATCAAGGTGAATTATAAGTTTGCATATGCCAACGAAGACGAAAAGCTTGAGTATAACGATGATATGCACTCAAAAGGACTTACAACCGTTACAAATGGCTTGAATGTTGACTATAATCTGTTTCTTGATTCGACTTCTACCGAAGATTTCAGCAAATCTATCAGATTTGTCCATGCTGGTGACTCGCTTCATTTCAGGATGACACAAGCCAAGAAGTATGATTATACCGTCGAGGTGTATACAGATGCAGCCTGTACGAACAGTGTGTCAGTTGAATCTTCGGAAACAGGACATCTTATCTCCACTGAAGATTTAAATGAGATATATGTCGTCTTTACGATCGAGCCAAACACATTGCCCTGGGGTATTTACAGACTAATGTCAAACTAATAATTTATTTACGATAATATACACAGAAAGGAGAGTAGTATGAACCCTGTAGAAAAAGCCAAAAAGCGTCATCTTCGTAATGAGATCATTAAATCAGGCGCAATACTTCTCCTTGCTGTTGTTTTATTAGTTTCTGCTGTCTTTGCATGGTTTGGTGATGAAGATGTTGCGACTATTTCTCCTATGTATATTTCAATCCAGACAGAAGAGGGTGAACCCGAGCTCGGTCAGGATATAATTACAGATAAATCTGTAATTTTACCTGCAGCTACAAAGCTTGGCGATTCTGAAATATCTGTATCAGATTTTTCAAAGGCGATTAGAGTAATGCCATTGGAGGTTGAGTCTCCTATGCCTAATGATGTTAGTATTACCATAGGTGTACCGCGCGGTCTTCACTATTATATCGATACCGATTATGTCAAGGGTGAAGATACTAATTTGACATATTCTCAAACCATTAACGACAACTATACGAGTGGATTAGGCAACAATACAAACAAATTGCTTAAATATACAGCTGATGATAAGGTTGGTAATTTGTATAAGCATGACGTTGCGATAGTGTTCTGGGCTGATTATCATTATGTTGATGAAATAAGCGGTAAGAGCTACGGGCAAATAATCGATGAGGAAGGACAGCTTGATCTTAATGCAACAATGAGCTTTAAGATCGTGTTAAGTAACGGGTGAATAGTTTGGTATGAGTAATAAAAATGATAATATATCAGTAACATCCAAACCGAACAAGCTGAACATATTACTTCAAGCGGCTAATATTAAAAGTCGACGTTCAAAAAGTCTGCTTGCAATTATAGTAGTTGTGTTCGTAATGGTTGCGATTCTTTTGGTGGGGGTGGCTTTTTCCTGGTTTGCTCCTAAGAAGGAAGCGGATTTAACGGTAACGACAACAGATTTTGAAACAGAGACTTTATATAGTTTCGCTTCATCGGAATTTGCACCTCTTACTGATAAAATAAATTTTGGTATCGAGCAGTTTAATTCTTTAAAGTTAAAGATTAAATTTACCGGTCCGAGTTCGGCGTATATAAGAGTACAGCTTTTCGAAAATTTCAGTAAGGATAGCAATATGTATCCTGCTACACCTGTAAGCTACACACTATCTCCCGATTGGGTAAAGATAGGAGATTACTATTATTACAAGAAGATAGTAACATATACCGAGGTTACAGAGACTGACGAGAATGGCAAGAATGTTCGTAAGAGAGTGTCTACCGAAATTCCCTTTGTTACAAGTGCATCCTCTTCGTATAATACAACAAATAACAGTGGTGTAAATATGAATTTGGTAGCTGTTGTCGAAGCAGTTCAGCCCGACAGATTTGAAGAGTTCTTCGGTGCAGATCCGGAATTGCTCTTTGCAAACAATTAAATATAACTGTAAAAGGTCACCTCAATGGGTGACCTTTAATTCATAGTAAAGCAAAAGGGCCATAGTTATATGACCCTTAAATTTATTCTTTGATTCTCTACTTATCTGTTATTAATGATTTTAGTAAGCTCAACAGGATCAACGATCTTGCCGTCCTTGTAAACTCTCATATTACCGGAAGCGATCTCGTCGATAAGGATAACCTCGTCATTGTTGTATCCGAACTCAAACTTGATATCCCAGAGATCAAGACCGAGAGTTTTGAGGTCGTCAGCTACGATCTTTGTGATAGCAAGAGTCTGAGACTTCATAGACTCAAACATCTCGGGGGACATAACGCCGAGAGCTGCAAGGCCTTCGCCTGTTACCAGGGGATCGCCCTTCTCGTCGTTCTTGAAGGTGCACTCAACATATCCGCCTTCAAGCACGGTGCCGTCCTCTATGTACTCGCCGTATCTGCGGATAAAACTGCCTGTTGCAACAAGGCGGCAGATAACCTCAAGACCGTGACCGAATACGGTTGCGGGAAGAACCTCCATAGTAGCGTCATCAAGATTAGCACTTACATAGTGAGTCTTGATACCTGCTTCCTTAAGAAGCTCGAAATAGTGAATAGATGTTTCAAGGTTAGCCTTGCCGATACCGTCGATGGTAAGACCAACGGTGTTTTCACCGGGATCAAAAACGCCGTCCTTACCGGTACAGTCATCCTTGAACTTGAGCATTACATTGCCGTTGTCGAGAGCATAGACGTCTTTTGTTTTGCCAGTATAGAGTTTCTTCATTTTAAGCACCCCACTCATATAAAAAATTTACGGAAATATTATATCACAATTTTTTTATATTGCATAGTATTTTTTTGAATTTTTTATAAATTTGATAAAATTGGATAATTCTATTGAACTATCAATTATAAAAATGTATAATTATAATATGAAATATACTGAATTTGCAAATAGTTTTGATTTGAAACTGAACGAACAACAGTCTGCGGCCATTCAAAGTGTAGGTGGTAATGTACTGCTTTTAGCAGTACCCGGAAGCGGTAAGACCACGGTGCTGGTCAGTCGTCTGGGATATATGATCTACTGTTGCGGTATTGAACCGGAAAGTATTTTAACGATGACCTATACGGTCTCGGCAACCCATGATATGAAAGAACGCTTTATAAGCTTTTTCGGTGACGAATATGCCGACAGATTGGAATTTCGTACCATAAACGGTGTCTGTCAGCGAATTATCGGAATGTATGAACGTTACAACGGTACAAGAGCCTTTGATGTAATTACAAACGAGGGTGAGATAAGCCGTATCATATCTAAAATTTATCAGTCTGTTGAAGAGGAATTTCCCACCGAGAGTGACATCAAGGCGGTAAGAGGTTATATTACCTATGCCAAGAATATGATGCTTAGTGATACGGAGATAAAAGATCTCGACGATACAATAGACCTGTATGCCATCTATAAGCAGTACAATGATCATCTGCGTTCCAAAGGTCTGATGGATTATGACGACCAAATGGTTTACGCCTACCGTATCCTTGTGCGCTATCCCGAAATACTTAAGGCTGTGCGGGACAGATACAAATATATATGTGTTGACGAGGCGCAGGATACCTCAAAGATCCAGCATATGATAATAAGGCTCATATCCTCAGGTAACCTCTTCATGGTAGGGGATGAGGATCAGAGCATTTACGGCTTTCGTGCAGCATATCCCGAAGCGCTGTTGTCATTTGAAACAGACTATAAGGATGCAAAGATTCTTGTTATGGAAGAAAACTTTCGTTCGGATGCCAATATAGTCATTCACGCTGACCGTTTTATTCAGAAGAACCAATACCGTCATAAGAAGACGATGAAGCCGACACGTAGGGCGTTCACAGCGGTAAAACAACTAAATTCAACATCACGTCTCAGCCAGTACGGATATCTTCTTAAAGTAGCTCAGAACCCTGAGCGTGAAACTGCAATACTCTACCGTGACAACGAATCTATGCTGCCCTTGGTTGATCTCTTTGAGCGTAACGGCATAGAATACCGCACCAGAGCCGCAGATTTAACCTTTTTCGGCCATAAGGTAACGTCGGATATACGTGATATAATAGCCTTTGCCTATGACCCCGCCGATTCTGATATTTTTATGAGGATATACTATAAGCTCTCAAGCTATCTGACAAAGGAAAACGCCAAAAGAGCCTGCGAGATAGCAAAGCAAAAGCGTATAGATATTTTGTCAGCCGCAGAGTATCTGCCTTTACACCAGGGAACGCGAAAGTCTGTGAAGTCTTTAGCCACACACCTATCGAATATGCGAGCTGAGAAGGCAGGAAACGCCGTCTACCGTATAAAGAATTATATGGGCTACGGTGATTACCTTGACCGTATGAATATAAGGGACAATAAGCTCAAGATCCTTGAAGCCATCGGTCAGAAGCTTTCTTCTCCCCGTGAACTCCTGACCCGCCTTGACGAGCTTGAGAGTATACTTTCCAAAAGAAAGAATGCAGAAAGTAAGATAATACTTTCCACTATCCATTCAGCAAAGGGACTTGAATATGATACGGTATATCTCATAGATGTCTGTGACGGCATATTCCCGGAAAACGTTATCACCAACTACCGTAACGCAGACGAAGCCGATATCAAGGCATACGAGGAGGAAAGAAGGCTCTTCTATGTAGGTGTAACGAGAGCCAAAAACAAGCTCAATATATTCAGCTATTCAACTTCACCTTCCACCTTTACAGAAGAGTTTTTTGCAAATGAAGAAGTCAAACGCGATAAATATACCGCCTTTGAGACAGGAACTGCCATACATCACCGTGCCTTTGGCAGTGGAAGGGTACTGTCCCGTGACGGTGAACTTATCTCGGTACGCTTTGATAACGGAACAATAAAGAAGCTGTCCCTTGCAATACTTATTGACCAAGGACTTATATAAGGAGAAACAATGAAGGACGAATGTCTTATATGCTCAGCACCCCTTGAATATCTTGAAAATGATATCGAGATGGAGTGCGAAATATGTCACAAAAAGGAATTATCAAAGACAAGGCGTACTAAGGGTCATTATGTCTGTAATGAGTGTCATACCAAGGGTATAGATGCTATAATCGGTATATGCATTAAGGAAAAGGGAAGAGACCCCTATAAAATTATAAATAAGCTGATGGATCTTGATTTCTGCCATATGCACGGACCAGAGCATCATATTATGGTTGGTGCAAGCCTGCTTACTGCCTACAAGAATTCAGGCGGTGAAATTGACCTTGAAAAAGCTCTTATCGAAATGCAATCAAGAGGCAAAAAGGTGCCGGGAGGTGCCTGCGGCTTCTGGGGAGCCTGCGGAGCAGGGGTAAGTGCGGGAATGTATATTTCTGTAGCAACGGGTTCAACACCTCTTAAAAACAGGGAATGGGCTTTATCAAATCTTATGACCTCAAGGGTATTGTCAGAACTTGCAGAGGTGGGCGGTCCCCGTTGCTGTAAACGAAATTCATATATTGCTATAAGAGAGGCGATAAAGCTGACTAAAGAGGAGCTGGGCGTGGAGATGGATTCCTCCCAGGTATACTGCTCCCATAGTTCAAAGAACAATCAGTGTATAGGCACACGCTGTCCCTTCTATAAAAAGAAGATAGCCTTTATCTGTGTACATAACTCCTGCCGAAGCCAGATAGCTGAAGCTTTGGGTAAGCATTTTTTAGGTGACAGATATGAGTTCTATTCTGCAGGAACCGAGACAAAGCCCCTGATAAACGGGGACGCCGTAAGGCTCATTAAAAGCCTCTACGGTATAGATATGTCATCACAGTACAGTAAAACTGCAGATGATATCCCAACACCCGATATTGCGATATCTATGGGCTGTGACGTTGGCTGTCCCTATATAGGTAGAGCCTTTGACAATGATTGGGGGGTACCTGACCCCACAGGTAAGTGCGATGAAGAATTTATCAAGGTGATTAATGAGATCGAGAATAAGATTAAGGATAAATCAACTTTTGCTATATAACCACTTGAGCAATTCGTTATTGACTGATATTTACTTATACGGTTGATTTATGGATAGTGGTTCGCAATCTTTTTTCCGTGAAAAAATTGAAGAAGTAATATATTATAATAATTGAATAGATATACAGTAGATGAGGTGATTGATATAAACTCATTAGAACAACTCAGATATCTTATTGAGCATTATTCAAAGGGTGAATATACGGCTTGGGATTTTTCATCTCAATTTACAAACATATATTATATTAATCACGATGAAAGCTTGACCGAGCAATACAAGGAATATTATTTACCTCTTGCCGAGTGCTGTGAAATGTTCTCGCCCTACAGCGAAGATCTTAATTTACCCGATTCGCCATTCAAAAGTAAAGAAATACTCGATGAGACCGTTAGTAAGTATTTTAAGGAGTATTAGTTATGTACTGCATATTGACAGGTGAGATAAAGTTAATCAGAGAACTCACCGATGATGAATTGATCGATCTTGGCTTTTGGTTACAGAGACAAGCCCTTGACCGTCGTCTCAACGTCTATATGTACGGCAATCTGCCTCACAGCGGTCTGTATAACTATCCTCTTAAGAGCCGTGCAGACAAGAGAATAATACCTTATCAGATAACTGAAACTCCAATATACGATCAATGTAACAGGATATTTGACGGTATATGGTGGGTCGAGGATAATTGGCATATTGCAAGAGTGGATGAAAGCGGACTTCCTGTGCTTCAAGCCTTTTATGAAGAGGTTATGCAAAACGAGCTGATCGAATATATGACCCTGTATTTTGAAACGGTACACGGAGATCGGTTTATGAAGCCTTATGATATGACCGTAAAAGCAGGGGAGATGTGCCGTGCCCTTGAAGAAGCGCCTAACGAAGGTCACTACGAGTTTCCGCCTGTGAGATTAAAGATAGTAAAATGAATATCGTTGATAGAATAAAAGCAAAAAATTTAAGACACAAATTTATAGACAGGTATGTTGATACCTCCACTTGGCGATATAAAGAGATTGAGAAAATAGACCCAAGACTCACAGCCGTCAGTCAGATACGATGTTATCTCTATGACACGTTGAAGGATAACGTAAGAAAACTTACCCGCTATAATAAAGTATTGTCATATCTTGAAAATTCAGATAGAGACGTATATATTATGTGGGATATTATGTACGATCAAGAAGGTGAATTCGGCAAGATAGATGCCGATATATGTCTTTTCCGTAAATACGGTTATACAAGTGAAACTATGCTTTTGATGAAAGCGGCTGAAGCAGCGGAGCTTATCCGTGCCGATAATGCAAATATCGCTTCATATATAGACAGACGTATACCAGAGGACATATATATTTTTGATGATAGTATTGAGTGGTATATTGCCGTGACACATAGTTGTCTTACAGATAATTGGAATAACGAAAACAGAACCTGTTTTTCAAATGTTGAGGTGTAGTATGGAAAATTTAACTATTTATATTCCCGGTACGGACAGCGAAAGCGAATTTATACATATGGCAACAGGTTTTGTTGAGCCTGTTGTGATAAAAGACAAGAAAAAATATTATGCTCTCAACGTAAGGGATCACAAAAGTTATATTAAGAATATCAAAGAATTGGTTGCAAGAAGAGGGTATTTTATATCTGACAGATCTGTATTGGCTGATTCCTGTTCTATAGAGAGTATTGCTAAGGCGGTTAAAAGTGTCTACGAAAACAACAGCAGATATATACAGGATAATTTCACGGTTGATGTTATAGATGCCGAGAAAAAGGGAACTCTCGGTCAAAATAACAAAGCTCTTATAAAATATAAAAACAGACTGTTTCATCTTATTGTTGTGAAATATTCCGATCTCTCGGAGATGCCCGGCGGTACCCCCATTCATTGCAACCCCCATGACGATGTTGCAGTAATTGAACAGTTAAAGTCTGTTTTAAGCTATAACGGATATTTTGATACCTTTGAACCTTATTACAGTTGGGGTATTACCGAGCTTATAGAATATGGAGAGAATATATGAAAATACAAGGCAAAATTAAATCAGATATTGGTTTTTACATAGGAGATCCCGTTTATGCATTCAGTGAGGAAAACTATGATGACCTTTGGGGCGGTGTAGGATTTGCATACGGTGTCCATGATGCCGGAGACCTCAAGTGGGCGGTAGCATCTATAGGTGACGGTGACGGCAGATATTATGATAATGAGGGCAGAGAATACCCGGTAGATTCGGGAACTATAGCGCTTATCCCTATGGAATTCGTTTCTCAAAGTGACGGAGGATATATATTTAATTATTCGGGCAAAGCTGAATTTCTGTGGGAGTACGGTGTTTTCACTATAACTCTTCCAACGGGTGAAAAAATAGAAATCAAAAATAATTAAAAGGAGATACATATGACGATAAGAAGTGCAATATACGGTGCCGGCTCCCTCGGTACCGTGCTTGGAGCATTTATAACACAAAACGGTGGTCAGATCGACCTTATTAACAGAAACAAAGCCCATGTTGAGGCTCTTCGTGAAAACGGAGCACGCATTGTAGGTACGGTTGATATGACGGTACCCGTAACCGTATACACACCCGACGAGATGACAGGGAAGTATGATATAATCCTGCTGATGACAAAGCAGCTTCACAATAAAGAGGTTGTAACGATGTTAAAGGACTATCTGTCTGATGAGGGTGTGATAGTCACATTGCAGAACGGTATTCCCGAGCCCGGGATCGCTGAGATAGTAGGTAACCGCCGTACTATGGGTTGTACGGTCGAGTGGGGAGCTACACTTACCCTTCCCGGAGTCTGTGAACTGACAAGCTCTCCCGATTCGCTTTCCTTCCATATGGGCAAGATGGAGGGAATAACCGAAAAACAGTTTGATATGGTGGCTGAGCTGCTTTCACTTATGTGTCCTGTAGAGGTAGAGAGCAATCTTTTAGGAGCCCGCTGGTCGAAGCTTCTTATCAACGCGACCTTCTCGGGCCTCGGAACTGTTGTGGGCGGAGTATTCGGAGATGTGTCAGAAAATAAGGCGGCACGTAAGGTCGCTATACGCTGTATGAAGGAATGTATCGACGTAGGTCATGCAGCGGGTGTGGAATTCGCTCCCGTACAGGGAAAGAATATAACCAAGCTGTTCTATTATAACAATCCGCTTAAACGTGCATTTGCCACTATGCTTATACCTATAGCTATGAAAAAACACAGAGATATAGATCCCTCTATGCTTCAGGACATAAAACACGGTAAGCCCTGCGAGATAGATGCCATAAACGGTGTTGTGTGTGATTTCGGACGTAAACACGGCGTTGCAACACCGATAAATGACCGCATTGTTGAGACTGTGAAAAGAATCGAATCGGGTGAATTGACAGCAACTCCCGAAAATATCAAGATATTTGGAGATTTACTGTAATGTTTGGAATCAATAAAAAATTAGGCTTCGGAATGATGCGTCTGCCTACTGTAAATGACGAGATGGATTACGAAAAGATCTGTGAAATGGTAGATCATTTTCTGGCAGAGGGATTTAACTATTTTGATACGGCTCACGGTTATCACGGTGGCAAGAGCGAAATAGCCGTAAGAGAATGTGTTGCTAAACGCTATCCCAGAGACAGCTTTGTTCTCTGCGATAAGCTCTCTGTCAACTTCTTTGAGAAGCAGGAGGACATACGCCCACTCTTTGAAAAACAGCTTGAACTGTGCGGGGTAAAATACTTTGACGTATACCTTATGCATTCACAGACCAAGGATATATACGCCAAGTTCCGCCGCTGCAATGCCTATGAGGAAGCACTTAAATTAAAGTCGGAAGGAAAGTTTAAGCATTTCGGAATATCCTTCCACGATACTCCGGAGCTGCTCGAGGAGATACTTACCACATATCCCGAAATAGAGGTAGTGCAGATACAGTTCAATTATGCAGACTATGACGATCCTTCGGTGCAGAGCAGACGTTGCTATGAGGTTTGCCGTAAGTTCGGTAAGGCGGTATTCGTTATGGAGCCTGTCAAGGGCGGAAGTCTTGTCAAGCTTCCTGATGCTGCCAAGAATATCTTTACTGACGGTTCTTATGCGAGCTACGCAATACGCTTTGGCGCAAGCTTTGAGGGTGTTGAGGCCGTACTTTCCGGCATGGGTAATATTGATATGGTCAAGGACAATACCTCTTATATGAAGGATTTTAAGCCTCTGAGTGAGGATGAATTTAAGAAGGTATGGCTTGTGCGTGATATGATGCTCAATGCGGATATCATTCCTTGTACCGATTGCCGTTATTGTGTATCCGAGTGTCCGCAGAATATCTCTATTCCCGACTTGTTTGCTTGTTATAACGGAAAGCAGCGATTTAATGATTGGAACCCCGGTTATTATTATAATCACGTCCATACCGTAGGAAAAGGCAAAGCATCCGACTGTATAAAATGCGGAGGATGTGAGGCTATATGTCCTCAGCATCTTAAGATAACAGAGTTGCTTGAAACTGTGGCAAAAACTTTTGAGGGGTGAGCACCCCGGGCAAACAAGTCAACCTGAATTTAAGATTATCACTTAAAATTATGTTTATTTTTTCAAAGTGATTGACATAGTGCTATAATTGTGCTAAAATATACCCATAAATAATTTGATTTTCGGAGGCTAACTGAAATGAAGCATATCAAGACTTTAGAAACTAAGAATCTTTGCACCAACAAGGGCGGTTGCGGTGAGTGCCAGACCTCTTGCCAGTCCGCTTGCAAGACCAGCTGCGGTATCGCAAACCAGCAGTGCGAGAACAAGGAGAACAAATAAGCAGGCAGGCCTGCACCTATAATCGGTTGAGGTGTATTTAACACATCACACGAGTTTCTAAAATGCAATAAAGCGAGTAGCCGCCGTTTAGGCGGCTACTTTTATGAGGTATACTATGTTACATTGTTATAAATTAGGCGGACTCAATATCGTCCTTGACATTCATTCAGGCTCGGTTCACGTGGTGGACGAGGTAGCTTATGATATGATACAGGCTTACGAGACCAAGGACAGAGAAACTGTAATTGCCGAAATTCTTGAAAAATATAAGGGTCAGCCCGACGTTACCCCTGAGGAGGTAGCCGAATGTCTTGACCAGATAGACGAGCTCAAGGATATGGGTAAGCTCTATACTCCCGATAATTTTGAGAGTATGGCAGGAGCACTGAAGGAACGCACCTCGGGTGTCGTCAAGGCTCTTTGCATACATATCGCCCATACCTGCAATCTTAACTGCTCTTATTGCTTTGCAAGCCAGGGTAAGTACCACGGTGAGAGAGCTATGATGAGCTTTGAGGTTGGTAAGCAAGCCTTTGACTTTCTTATCGAAAATTCCGGCAGCCGCCGCAATCTTGAGGTTGATTTCTTCGGCGGTGAGCCGCTTATGAACTTTGACGTTGTAAAGCAGCTCGTTGCCTATGCCCGCAGTATAGAGAAGGAGAAGGGAAAGAACTTTCGCTTTACCCTTACCACCAACGGTGTGCTTGTAGACGATGACGTTATCGACTTTGCTAACCGTGAGATGAGCAACGTGGTTTTAAGCCTTGACGGACGAAAAGAAGTTCACGACCGTTACCGTGTAGACTATGCAGGTAACGGAAGCTGGGAGAAAATAGTTCCCAAGTTCCAAAAATTCGTTGAAGCACGCGGCGGAAAGAACTACTATATGCGCGGTACCTTTACCCACGCTAATCCCGACTTTTTAGAGGATATCAAGGTTATGCTTGACCTTGGCTTTAACGAGCTTTCGATGGAGCCTGTGGTCACAGCCCCCGGCGACCCTTCTGCTCTTACCGAAGAGGACAAGGCGATAGTTATGGAGCAGTACGAAAAATTAGCCGCTCTTATGCTTGAAAGACAAAAAGAGGGAAGACCCTTCACCTTCTATCACTATATGATAGACCTTAAGGGCGGACCCTGTATCTATAAGAGAGTTTCGGGCTGTGGCTCGGGAACAGAGTATATGGCGGTTACTCCTTGGGGAGATCTTTACCCTTGCCACCAGTTCGTGGGCGATGAAAAGTTCAAGCTGGGCGACGTGTGGAACGGTGTTACCAACAAGGAAATGCAGGATGAATTTATGGGCTGTAACGTCTATGCCAGACCCGAATGCCGTGACTGCTGGGCAAAGCTCTATTGCTCGGGCGGCTGTGCGGCAAACGCTTACCACGCAACAGGCTCTGTCAAGGGCGTATACAAGGACGGATGCGACCTTTTCCGTAAACGTATGGAATGTGCCATTATGCTTGAGGCCGCAAAGACCTTAGACGAAGAATAATGAACACGCCTATCTGTGATTTTTTAGAGAAATACCGTGATCAAAATGCCCTGAGATTACATATGCCCGGACACAAGGGCAACGGTCCCCTTGGTATCGAGAAGCTTGACATAACCGAGGTCGAGGGCGCAGACGTTCTCTATCAGGCAAAGGGTATCATCAAGGAAAGTATGGATAACGCGACACGGCTTTTCGGTACGGCAAGAACGCTCTATTCTACCGAGGGTTCGTCACTTTCCATCAAAGCAATGCTCTATCTTGCAATGCTGTGTAGAGGAGACAAAAAGCCGCTTATAGCCGCAGGACGTAATGCCCATAAGGTATTTATGTACGGCGCAGCACTTCTTGATATAGATATAGACTGGCTTTACGGTGAAGGGCTGTTATCCTGTCAGATAACCCCCGAAGCTCTTGAGGAATATCTCAAGAACAATCACCCCGTGGCTGTATATATAACCTCACCCGATTATCTCGGTAATATCGCCGATATAAATGGACTCTCCGAGGTGTGCCGCCGCCACGGTGTAATGCTCCTTGTAGATAACGCCCACGGAGCGTATCTTAAATTCCTGCCCGAGTCAAAGCATCCTATAGACCTTGGAGCAGATATCTGCTGTGACTCAGCGCACAAGACCTTGCCCTGTCTTACGGGTGCGGGATATCTGCATATTTCAAAGTCAGCTCCGTCATTTCTCGTTGATATGGCAGACGAAGCAATGAGCCTCTTTGCATCCACCAGTCCGTCATATCTTATTATGTATTCTCTTGACAAGTGTAACGGATATCTTTATAGCGGTATCAGAGAAGCTCTTTTGCAGACGGTGCCTTGTATTGATGAATTAAAGCAAAATCTCTTTACGATAGGCGACGAGCCTATGAAGCTGACACTTGATGCAAAGAAGTACGGTTATACGGGCATAGAGCTTTCGGAAATTTTTGCAGAGCAGGGTATAGTTACCGAATTTGCCGATCCCGACTATCTTGTAATGATGATGCTGCCCGACCCCGAGGCTGCTATATCGGTCATATCGGTACTTGTAAATATCAACAGGCGACCGCCTATAACAGACAAACCGCCAAAGCTCAAGCCTCTCAAGTCAGCTATGACCCCAAGACAGGCTATGATGTCAAAGAGCAAGCTTGTAGACACAGACGAAGCCCTCGGACGAGTATTAGCCGCCCCGTCGGTTTCCTGTCCCCCAGCGGTACCTATAGCGGTCTGCGGCGAGATAATAGACGAAAATGCCATAGAGCTTTTCAGATACTACGGAATAGACAAAATAAGAGTTATAGAATAACGAAAGACAGTACAGCGATAAATAACTGTACTGTCTTTTTATTATTGCTTTGCATTTGAAATAATGTCCTGTACCTGAACAGCCTGTGGGATGTTTTCAAGAGAAAACATATGTGACGAATAGGTAGTACCCCTATAAAACCCTCTGTCGTAATGGGAATATGGCTGACCAAAGCGTATAGTTCCGTTCCCGTTTTTATGAGCGACAAGAGTCATAGGCGGAAGATTGTTGATACTGAGTGTATCGACCTTACTTCCTCTTTGTCTTATGATCTTTTTATTGGTTACAACATAAAAGGTTCTCTTACGTAAATATGCGGTATGAATAAATCTGCCGAAAATAAGATAAAGACCTACGGCAACAAAGGGCAATCCAAAAAAGCTGAAAAATATCGGCGCTCCCGAAGCAATTGCAGAAACAAACCAAAACACGGCAAAACCGCACCAAAGTATGCTGAAGGGGATCATAAACAGATCCTGAGCGGTAAACAGACTTCCTTTTTCCGGCTTACCCTTCCACAGGATATATTCATCGCCCACCATATAATTCCTACAAAAATCATATTCGTTGTTATAATTCATTCTTTTTAAAACTCCTAATCAACAATATATGCAACGTATATACAGGGTGCCGAATGTGTTTCATAATTAAGATCATCAAGCGCAAGCGTTCCCGCGCCCTCACCGTATACTGTAATAACGTCCCCCTTGATATAGTTCTCGGGTTCCTTTTCACAGTCGCGGATCATAATCTCAAACTCATTTCCTTCGCCGTCGGTACAGATATAATATGTGGTGTATTCTTCCTTTGAATAATAACCCATTGCATCAACAAACCCTTCCTTTACTGTAAGGGTCATAGAAATAAATTCATCATTGTACTTTTCTCTGTTTCTGAAGTATTCCTCAGGAGTTATTTCAATGCATTTTTCGGAGTATTCTTCAAAGCTCATTCGCTCAACAGGTTCGGTAAACATACTTCCCAAACTGCCCAGCATACCGCTGCCGAGGAAGGTTCGTAATATCGAGTACAGAACGGCAATAACAACAAAAAGTATCTTTGATCCTTTCTTGTGAGGACTGGTTATCAGCAGAATAATACCCACAACAGGCATAACGAACATCATTATGGCAATAAACCACCAGCTGTGATACCACTCCACAAAGGTAACTCTGCCTGAGTTTGAGCCGCGTCTTTTTTTAGTCTTAACCGCCTTACGGTTGCCCGCGCGGAATTCCTCGGGACATTCCTTACCGCATATAGGACAGTTATCCTGCGGAAAGAAGCATCCGCAATCAGGACATTTATTCAAATCGGGGCGATCTAACTCGTCCGAATCGTGCGCACCTAAAAGTCTACCCATAGTGATACATCCTTTCGAGATTTACTGTTTACAGTATAGCATATAGAATGTATAAAGTCAATTATGAATATATTATGTCTTTTAAGGTTTACAAAACAAATTATTAATGTTATAATATATCTATAAATTGCCATAGGAGACCGAAATGAAGGATACAGAAAGACGTACAAACGCCAAAGCGTTTGCTGAATATTGGAAGGATAAGGGTTATGAAAAGGGAGAGAGCCAGTCTTTTTGGTTGTCTCTGCTTCGTGATATATTGGGAGTAGAGCATCCCGAGCAGTATATCATATTCGAAGAACAGGTACACCTTGACCATACCAGTTTTATTGACGCTCATATTCCCGCTACCCACGTTCTTATCGAACAGAAGGGAAGAAACAAAGATCTCCGTAAGGGTATAAAGCAGTCTGACGGAAGCTTTCTTACGCCCTTTCAGCAGGCACAGAGATATTCTGCGGCTCTGCCTTATTCACAGAGACCTCGTTGGATAATAACCTGTAACTTTGAGGAATTTTTGGTCTATGATATGGAGAAGCCCAACGGTGAGCCGGAAGAAATATTCTTAAAGGATCTGCCAAAGGAATATTACCGTCTTATGTTCTTGGTGGACAAGGAAGACGAAAACATCAAACGTGAGATGGAGGTTTCCATCAAGGCAGGTGCTCTTGTAGGCAAGCTGTATGACGAGATACTCAAGCTGTATATCCATCCCGATGATCCCGAGACATTAAAGAGTCTCAATATGCTTTGTGTCCGTCTCGTGTTCTGTCTTTATGCCGAGGATGCGGGTATTTTTGGCAGTCATACTCAATTTCACGATTATATCAAGGCGTTTCCTGCCCGGGATATGCGCCGTGCACTGATAGACCTGTTCAGAATACTTGATACCAAGGTAGAGGACAGAGATCCTTACGAAAACGATCTGCTTTTGGCATTTCCTTACGTCAACGGCGGTCTTTTTGCCGATGAAAGAATTGAGATACCCCAGTTTAGTGATAACATCCGTGACCTTTTGCTGCACAACGCAAGCGAGGACTTTGACTGGAGCGATATCAGTCCCACTATCTTCGGTGCGGTTTTTGAAAGCACTCTTAACCCCGAGACCCGTCGCAGCGGCGGTATGCATTATACCTCTATTGAGAATATACACAAGGTCATAGACCCCCTGTTCCTTGACGAATTGAGAGAGGAGCTTGACGAGATAAAGGATATTAAGGTCAATAAAACAAGGGTAGACCGTCTTGAACAGTACAGACATAAGCTCTCCGAGCTTGTGTTCTTTGACCCTGCCTGCGGTTCTGGAAATTTTTTAACAGAAACCTATATATCTATTCGCCGTCTTGAAAACGAAGCCCTTGCCGAGATCACAAAGGATCAGATAACTCTTGACTTTGGCGATATAATCAAGGTATCTATCGGTCAGTTCTACGGCATCGAGATAAACGATTTTGCCGTGACCGTTGCAAAGACCGCTCTGTGGATAGCAGAAAGTCAGATGATGAAGGAGACCTCGGAGATATTGCAGACTGAGATAGATTTTCTGCCCCTTAAATCCTATGCTAACATCGTTGAGGGCAACGCTCTGCGTATAGACTGGGAAACCGTAGTCCCCAAGGATAAATTAGATTATATAATGGGTAACCCGCCGTTTGTGGGGGCTAGATGGATGAGCAAAGTACAAAAACAAGATTTAGTTTCAATATTTGGCGAGAGTTGGAAAAACGCTGGTAATCTAGATTATGTAGCATGTTGGTACAAAAAGGCATCTGAATTGATTAAATATACCAATATACGAGTAGCATTAGTATCTACTAATTCTATTGCTCAAGGTGAAAGTGTAACAAATTTATGGAAGCCATTATTTGAACAAGGTGTACATATTGATTTTGCATATCGTACTTTCCGTTGGGACAGTGAAGCTAGTATAAAAGCACATGTGCATTGTGTGGTTATTGGGTTTAGTGTTGCGATCTCTAATAAACCTAAAATTATTTATTCAGCAGATCGCCCTCTTGAAGTTAGTAATATTAATGGATATTTAGTTGATGCGGACAATATTTTTATTGGTAATAGAAGCACTCCATTGTGCGATGTTCCCTGTATAGCGATGGGTAATCAACCAATTGATGATGGTAATTATTTGTTTACATATGACGAAAAAAATGAATTTGTAAAAAAAGAGCCTCTTTCTGAAAAATGGTTTAAACCTTGGTATGGTGCTCAGGAATTTATTAATCAAAAACCTCGATATTGTTTATGGTTAGGGGAATGTCCTCCAAATGAATTGAGGAGAATGCCAGAATGTTTGGAAAGAGTTAAGGCAGTTCGTAAATTTAGATTGTCAAGCAAAAGAGGATCTACATTAAAACTTGCTGATACACCAACGCGTTTTCAAACTGAAAATATGCCAGAAGGAAAGTTTATAGTAATACCTGAAGTTTCGTCTGAAAAAAGAAAGTATGTTCCAATAGGATACATGGATGATAGCGTTTTATGCAGTAATAAACTAAGATTGATGCCAAATGCTAATATGTATCACTTTGGTATATTAGAATCAAATGTACATATGGCATGGATGCGTGCTGTGTGCGGTAGGTTGGAAATGAGGTACGATTATTCAATTAAGATAGTTTATAATAATTTTCCTTGGCCTGATCCTACGGAAGAACAGAAAATCGCTATTGAGAAAACAGCACAGGCAATTCTTGATGCAAGAGCAAAATATCCGGATTGTTCTCTTGCTGATCTCTATGACGAGCTGACTATGCCTCCCGAACTCCGTAAAGCTCACCAAGAAAACGATAAGGCGGTTATGCGTGCTTACGGCTTCTGGGGCAAGATCAAAACAGAATCCGAGTGCGTAGCCGAGCTTATGAAAATGTATAAAGAATTGACTAAACTATAATGTGATAAGGAAGTTATATGGGTAAAAAGAAAGCATTTGAAAAAGAGGTAAAAATATGTAAACAAAAATGCCGAGATGCTGTTATATTTATGACTGCATACAATGTTCATAATTATAAGCATCATTTCCCTCATTTTGGACGAAGGGAAAAAATCAAAAAATTATTTAGTAAATATCATATTGCCGGAATTTCGAATAATGATACATATGTTGGACCAGATGAAAAGTATAGATATTCAGTTCGTTTTGATTCATTTCAACGTGTATCGTCTTTTGTCTTTGACAAAAGTATTGTAGAATGCGAGCAAAGCAAACAACAATTCATCGAAGAAATGATGAATATACTTGCACTTCAACATTCTGCATATGCACTATTCGACAACTCACAAATTGAAATCTCCACATGGTTTAACATGGAGAGCTTTTTTGTGATATTTGAATCAAAAGAATATCAAGTGGATGCTTTTGCATTTATCATGAATGGAATGTTGATGGTAACTTATGAACTAATAGACCTTGAAACCTCGATTCCTCTTACTTATGATGAGATATATGGAAGAAACAAAAATTATGGAATATGTCCTGTAAAAAGAATTAAATATATCAATGAAAATGAATATTCTGATGAAAATAGAAATATATCCCTAATAGTTTTCAAGAATGTATATGATTTTTTAACTAAAGTAGCAAAAAACAAGTGGGAGGTTGATAATTATAGCTTTACGCATAACATTCTTGTTTTATCCAATGCTGTTGATAATGAAACTGAGTATTTTCAGAAAGTATTGGGTGCAGAACTTGATAATTTAGGTGTTAGTAATATGTCAACAACAAATAATTTTGCTTATTATTCTACAGAATCTATAGGATTGATAAATAAAATAAAATGTGATTCTATAAATAATATATTGTATGATTGTATATTGCTAGAATCCTTTAAAATGTACTTGTTGTTAAATATGATTGTAGATTATAAAGTTAATCATAAACTAAATAAGATAGTTAATAATCAAGTGTATGTAGAAAGTCTATTTTATCCAACAAATGTACCTATAATAACATTAAATGTAATAGAAAATATTAAAAGTACATATTCATTCTCAAAATTTGAAAATGCAGTTAAGTTTAAAATTAAAGTCCTAAAAATGGAACAAGAGCGTCAACATGGTAGTAATGGCAGAATGATGAATATGCTATTATATATTCTTGCTATGATAGGAAGTGCACAAACATTGCAAATACTTAAACAGGAGTTCGGATTGCCGTTTGGTCCTTCCTTTTTTGTGGTAATGGTTGTGTTCATTGTATTTGGTATAGTATGGATAATAAGAGAAAATAAAAAACAATAGTTAAAACAACAACCGCACCTTAATCAGAAGGTGCGGTTGTTACTATTTCATCCATATCTTTTCTCTTTTTAACCCTTAATTTATCATCCGCCGAAGGATAACCGAGAGTGATAACAAGTCTTACCTTGTTTTCTATTCCGCAGATACTGCGAAGCTTTTTATCGTCAAGCCAGCCGAGGATACAAGTGCCAAGGCCTTGGGCTGTTGCCTCTGCTGTTATAAAGGCGGTGACGATGCCTATATCTATGGAACGGTAGTCGTTGTCTTTAAGCTTTGCTCCTACTGCCGCCGTTTTGTTGTAGGGAGCTTCTGATATCACAAGCATTACGGGAGCCTTGTTGGCAAATTTATTCATTCCCATACCCTGACAGGCACGTGCAACCTCTTTCGCCTTTTCCGCTTTACATACGGTTATGTGATAAGGCTGTGCGTTACAGGCAGAAGGAGCGAGCCTTGCCGATTCAAGTATGGCATTCAGTTTTTCATCTTCTACCGGTCTTGTCCCGTCGTAACTGCGGCAGGACTGACGGTTTAATGCTATTTCTGTAAAGTTCATTTTTTTGATTTTCCTATTATGGTTTCTCTTATCTGCGTACTGCTGGTTCCCTTGGTATAGGGGAAGTATACTATCTCAACACCCTTATCCTTAAAATACTCCTCATATCTTAAGAATCTCTCCGTACCCTTATAGTCACTGCCTACAAAGAGCTTGTTATAATGCCACTTGTCCCAGGCATCGCTGTCCTCGGGAACAGACTGAACCACCTTGTCAACATACTGAATTGAGCCGACTATCTGCATACGCTCCTCAAAGGGGATAAAGGTCTCCTTGCCCTTGTGGGATGCATCGGGATGTACACCGACAATAAGATAGTCGCACTGTTGTTTTGCCTTGCGGAGCAGATTCAGGTGTCCCACGTGGAAGAGATCAAACGTACCTGAGAGATATCCGATGCAGACCTTCTTTTCGTTTGCGGCTCTGCCGGATGATTTTTTATATTCATAACTGCTAAGACCAAAGGCGTGGGAATCTGTGTTGTAGCGGTCTATTACATCCTTGAAGGTCTCTTCATACTGAGGTATAAAAAGCTCGTTGTGGCGAAGTAAATTTTCTATTATATCACTTGCAAGAGCCTCGGTCTGTGAAAAATCGTTTTCACCGCCGTTAAAGCGGGTTCCCTTGATAGAACCGGGAGAGACGTTGAGAATGCGGTTAGCTGTGCCGTATGCTTCAAGCTCGATGTTCACACTCTCTGTAAAACGGCATATCGCCGCCTTCGTTGCAGCATAGACCGAGAACATAGGGGAGCTGATAAGACCCGCTATAGAGCCCATAACGCCGCAGTAGAAGCTTTCCTTTGACTTGATGCGGTCATAGAAAGCTCTTATGATCTTGACAGCTGCCGCAGAGTTGACCTTAAAGAGGTTGTCTATCTCGGCGGGATGCAGATATTCAAAGTCGCAGATCCTGCCGAAGCCTGCTGTTATCATAAGCAATTCAACAGAGCTGTCCTTGGCATATTCATCAAAGATCTCGGTGCTGAAATCAAGAAGATTGCAGTATATATATTCATATTTGTCGGGGGCTATAATACCGCTTTCGGGTTCGGTACGGTCGAAAATATGTACGAAATAACCGTCAGCGATAAGCTTTTGGGTTATCGCAAAACCTATTCCGTTGCTTCCGCCGACAACAATAGCTTTTTTCATATCAAATTAACTCCTTAGTTTATCTTCGATCCACTGGGCACAGCGCTCGGATGCCTTGCCGTCATCGCAGAATTTAAGTCTTGTATAGAATTCGTCTACACCCTTGTTGTAGCTGTCGGTGTCAAAGCTTTCGATAAGCTTTATGAGATCCTCATTGTTTTCTGCGTGAGGGAAGGGTATCTCGTCATAATCAAAATAGAAGTTTCTGTCACCGATGTAGCTTTCAACGTCGTTTGCCCATCTTACACAGGGCTTGCCGCCAAGTGCATAGTCAAACATAGAGGAAGAGTAATCTGTAATAAGCAGATCACAGGCACAGAGCAGCTCCTGCATATCAGGGTGCATCGTACCGTTGATTATCTTGACTCCGTCATAGTTGAAGAGTCCCTCGGATACCTTTGCCACGTTGGGATGGAGTCGGATGACCACAGACCAATCACCGCCAAAGCGCTTTTCGCACGCCTTTTGCAAGCCTTCTGCATCTATAGCGTAGCAGTCAACAGCACCCTTGTCTACACGGAAGGTGGGGGCATAGAGGACAAATTTTCTGCCCTTGTCTATACCGAGAGATTTTCTTACTCTGTCATCAGCCTCGGGATCACCGTTGATAAAAACATCGTTACGGGGAGATCCGTATTCGGCTATCTCGCCGTCATACCAGAAGCATCTTCTCAAGGTTTCGGTTACAAAACCGCAGTTGGAAAGAAGCAGGTCAATATATCCCGAATCACGAAGCGCCCCTCTTTCATAATCGGTAGGAAGGGAAGCGATAGCATCCTTTTCAATCTGCTTGAAGGGGAAGCCGTGCCAGGTCTGGAGATAATACTGGCTCTTTTTCTTTGCTCTGTCATATTTCCTGCAGTTGTCTACCCATACACGGGCTGTGGCTAACTGCCATACTCTCTTTGCAGAGTCGTAGGGACAGGGAATAACACCCTCGGGCAGAGTTGCCGCCTCTTTTTCGTTTTTGCAGAGCCATACAAGCTTAGCTTTGGTGTTGTTCTTTCGCATAGCCTCGCAGATAGCCTTTGAGTTGTCCGAATATCCTCTGCCGTAATAGCTGCAGAAGACCACTTTATTTTTGTCAACAGGCATAAGGCGGCTAAGCACCCAACAGCCTGCAATAAATAACTTTTTGATCATAAAATACTCCGTATCGAGTTGATGAATTATTAAATCGGGTACTGTCCGAACGGTATGTACTGAAGTTCATTCCCGATTATGGCTGCGGCGACTCGCCGCCTCGCATTAAGTGTCTGAACTTATAAATGATTATTAATCTGTATCCCAGTATTACGGTCTCGGTTGCAGATACGCTCCACGCAAGGGACAGAAGCGCTTTTCCCTCAGTCATATTGCCTGTGAGCCACAGCACGCCTAAAAGGCATATGTGAAATACTGAGCCAATGATGGTAGAATAGTTTGCGTGCTTGGTTTTACCCATTGCTGTCATAGTGGGGAAACCTAATATGTAGTTAGGTAATGTGATGATCGCCAAAGGCAGCATTGCACGAAGTACGTGTCCTGCCTCGCCAAACTCGGGACCGAAGAACCATTTACAGAAGGGAATTGCTATGATATAGATAACAACACAGCCCACAAATATTATCGGTTCAAAAAGCAGAAGCATTTTTTTGACCAGCTTGAAATCCTTGTGCTTTGCCATATATGGATACATACTGTCGGATATGGGCATAAGCGCGTTTCTGCCTGCGGTTATCAGTCTGTTGGAAGAGCCGTAGAAGCTGGTTGCAGGTCCGCCCTTGGTTATTATATCGAGAAGAATAATGTTAAGGGAGGTATATGCTGTTGTTGCAAATCTTGAGAAGAAGAACTGTATAGACTGAGTAAACTCACTTACCACCTGCTTAAGCTTGGGGGTAACGAAGCCGATACCCAACTTGACCTTAACGTGGATATAGGCTACGAGCATAGCCACCGCGTTGCCTATAAGGGTAAAGCCGGGAACCATCCACGCATCCGCCGTATCCTTGAAGAAGAAGAATATCGCAAGGGTGAACACCACGCGTATCGCGACTGTACGGTAGGTGATGGCGGACATCTTTTCAAGTCCTCTGTAGAGAAAGTCGGGGGTCATGGACGCGCAGGCCTCTGCAAAGAAGTAGAGGATGAGCATCGTCGCCTTGCTCTCCCATGCAGGTATGAGGTTGATAAGAAGAAGCATCACGCCGAAGGATGCGGCAATAAGGAAGAGCTTGCTTATAACCACCGAGGTCAGGATATTCGATATTTCGCCTTTGTCTTCACGCTTACGGGAGATCTTTTCGGTTGCCGACTGCAGAAATCCGAAGTCGATGACCATTCTGAAATACAGAACGATGGCAACCGAGGCCTCTATGTAGGTGCCGTAATAATCCTTTCCCAGCACGTTCGTCTGCATCGGGATAACTATAAGTCCCAAAAGCGTGGTGGAGAACTGCATTATATACAGCATCACTGTGTTTATTAATAACGTCTTTTTATTACTTGATAAACTTAGCTTTGCCATAATTAACCTTTAATCTTAAATAGTAATGCCAACAGCTTGTACCGTCTTGCGCGGATCAGCTTATACGCCAGCTTCTTCATACGGGGAAGCTTTGCGATATAGCGGCTTTTTTCAAAGCCGGGGAAGGTCTTTTCCATATAAGAGGTAAACTCACCGAGCAAAGGGTGCTTTGTGTCCTCGCGCAGAACTCTTACAGATGCCGCAATATATACGTTGTCTATTGCAAGCTGACAGAGAACGTCACGGTACTGCTCAAACAGACCTTCCTTTTTGAACCAAGTAATTATATCCTCAAAGGCATCTATGATCTCACGGTTGCGCTCAAGATTGGAGGAGCGCATAATGGAACCCTGTCTCTGTAAGTATATATACAGGCGGTCGGGGATGGTAACGATAGACTCGGCCTTAGCAAATAGCTTGGTTGATGTGCGGATATCCTCATACCATACCTTGTTCGGATATTCGATATTATTGTCGATAAAGAGGGATTTTCTCCACACTCTGCCCCAGGCATTGGGAAGGGAAAGCAGGTATTCGGGTTTTTCGCTGAGTTTAAAAGGCTTGTCCGACTCGATATAGTTTGATACCACGGGGGTTCTGTTTCCGTTACCGTCGTCGGTCATAATATTGAATGCTATGATATCGGCATTTGTATGCTTGATCTTTGCTGCAAGCAGAGAAACTGTTCCGGGAACAACGCTGTCATCGCTGTCAGGGAAGAAGAGATATTCTCCCTTTGCTTCACGGATACCGGTGTTTCGGGCGCCGCCGAGTCCTCTGTTTTCCTGATGGATAACACGGATAAGCTCGGGGTTCTTTGCGGCGATTTTATCGCATAGCTCTCCGCTTGCTCCGTCTGTGGAGCCGTCGTCTACAAGAATTATCTCATAATCGTTGAAGTCGGGATCAATTACCGACTCAACGCATTTCTCAAGATATTCCTTTACGTTATATACGGGTATGATAACACTTATAAGCATTTCTTACCTCCGAAAATATCGGTTATCTTGGGTAGTTTGGGTTTATCCTCGGATACCGTGTATTCCTTTATCTTTACAAGATAATATATACCTGCAAGTACGGCTGACAGGAATATAGACGCATTGGGACGGCGAAGAACACCGGCTGTGTTATAAGCGTGTGCAAGACAAACTATAAGGGCGATTCCCAGTGCCGTTGCCTCAAGGGTAAAGTACTTTTTGATATCCTTGAAGAGTGCCCAGATAACGAGCCATACGAAGTAGAGTATAAACGCGATATAAAGAATAAGACCTGCCCAACCGTAGAGATAGTATATACCGTGGAAGTCGTTTTCAACATCGTATATCTCGGTTACTTCCTTATCTCCGGTTGAGTTGAGAAGCGGAAAACCGAATTTACTCTCGCTTACCGTGAAGCGGCTGTACTCAATGCCGAAGAGTTGTGCTGATTTAGGAAGGCTGTCAAGAGTCTCCTCGGCAAATTTAAGCTTCTTTGCACGAAGGGCTGAAAGCGCTTTGACATCTGTAGTGTAGTTATACATTTCCATAGTCTCGGTGAGACCGAATATCTGTACGAAGTCGCTGATATAGTACTTATAAACGGGGGCAAGTTGGCTTACAAGCTTTCTTAGTTCCTCGGAAGTAAGACCTGTATCTTCATCCTCAGGCTCATCGTCAGAAGAGGGAGTGTCTTCTGTGTCTTGTGCCGCCTCGTTCTTTTTGTTGAGAAGCTGCTGTACCTCCGCCATATCCTCGATCTTTTTAGCCAGGTCATCCTGACGACCGCTCTGAGTGTCTTCGTAGATATTAAGATGCGCAGTCATAGGAGAAATTGGAACAAGTGCCACAAACACAATCGCCAGTGTGAGGAATATTATACTGTATTTCCAGTCGGTTCGCTTAATTATAAGTATCATAATACCGATACCTACGGTAACCGCAACTAATGCCAGATATGCAAGCCTGGTGCATGCAAAAAACATCGCCAAAAGTCCAAGTACAAGCGTGATGACGATCACAAGAGGTCTTTTCTTTTTAGCATTAAGAAGGGTCACTACTGCCACGGGGAGCAGAATTGAAAGGTTTGAACTCTGGGAATTAGTATTGTTAAACCAGCCGAGCACACCTGTGTTATAGAAATTAGTACCGTTACGGTACATGCCGGGATCAGTACCGGTGAGTACGCTGATTATCATTACCGCGAGAATTATCCAGAGAGATATTGTCATACCCCACTGCATGCCCTCAAATCCGCGTTCGTTTTTACGCATGCAGGAAATAAGGCATATGACCGACAGGGGCATCTGCATTACGCGTACATAGTTTGCAAAGTCTGTGACAATATTCTGAATACCCGCTTGCCAAATTGCAAACAGGTGACCTGCGTATACAAACACAACGATTGCAAATGTAATCCAGTATACCCACTTTCTGTCTGTCAATATAAATGCAAACAAAAGTGAAAACGCAAGTATACCGAGTCTGAGAACAAGTGTAATATTTCCGGACAGCCCGAACTTTTCGAACCAGAATGAAATTATATCCATTATAGGTTGGATAATCATCAGTATAGCGGTGAAGATATGAGCTTTTTCGCTGAACTTATTTTTTATGGTCATAGAGCTGTCCTTTCTTGGTGTGTGTCAAAAAGTATATAGCGGCAAGTAATGCCGACAAGTAAAACGAAGATCCGGGTCTTCTCAGCACTCCGCAGGTTGCATAAGCGTGAAGCATATTTGTAATAAAAGCAATACCGAAGCCTGCTGCTTCAAGTGTAAAGATGTTTTTGAAATCCGAAATTAGGGATTTGCAAGTGATAAATACAAAATAAATGAGAAACAGCACAAGAAGCAAAAGCCCTGTACCCCCGGTGAGATAAAAGACGCCATGGAAGTCGTTTTCAACATCGTGTATCCATCCATCGTAGGTCATATCAGAAAGTTCCATTCCGAATAACATTGCAGCTATGCCTTGTTCCTCCATTAGGAGTGAGCAGTATGTGTTTTTCATTCGCCTGACGTCACATATGTCAGAGACACTTGTGCTGTATTCATACTTTTGAGCGACCTTCTCGAGACCAAACCTGCCCACCAGTCCTCCCATATAAAATTCATATGACTTCTTAAGACCTTCATCATAATCAGCGTTTACAAGACTGTCAATATGCTCCTGTTTTTTTACTGCATTGGCACTTACCATGCTCTGGTTCTTCTCCATAGGGGAAAAGGGAACAAGTGCAATAAAGAATATGCATACCAATGCGACAGATACAATAGCTCCTATCGCTTTACGGTCGGTAATGAGGAGCGTTATTGTAAGTCCTGCAAGTGTGATAATGATGCTAAGATAAGCAAGTCTTGTGGCATACATAAACAGTATAAAGGATGAGAACAGAACAGAAAGTATCAGTAAGGGCAGCTTGTCTCTCAGCTTTTGCACCGACCAGGCTGTAAAGACGGGAACCAACGTGGAAATCACAGCGCTTTGAGCACTTGAATCATAGAACCAGCCAATTATACCGATTGACTTGTTTTCGTAAGTATAGGGATTGGTGCTTGTTATAACACTGATTATCTCGACTGCAGCTATGATCAGAAGACAAATAACAAAACCCGTCCGCATGCTGTCATAAACCTTGCTGTTTGCCTTATTAAAGGTAATAAAGCACAGTGTAAGCAACGGCATATGGAATATCCTTATAAGATTCGCTATATCTGAGATGGGGTCATTATAGCCTTGCAATATGCAAGCTCCTATATGACACAGTGTGTATACACACAGCAGCGATGCGGTGATTATGTATATCCGCTTTTTGTCGGACAGTGCAAATCCGATTATTACTACTGTCAAAAGAAAGACAAATCGCAGCATCAGCGTGAAAATATTTGAAATTTCCAGCCTGTCCGAAAGATAGGAAAGAACGTCCGTACAGGGCTGCAGGATGAACAAAATCAGGACAATTTCCGGAAGCTTGCTTTTAAGTTTTTCTTGAACCTGCAATTGGTACATATATTATATGACCTTTCTATATATTCATATCAAGCTATTATAACATATTTGTATTTACATGTCAATTGTAAAACCCCTGCTGCTATATAAAACGTAAGGTTGTGCTTGTGGTAAATGAAGTTTTGAAAGATTAACATATTCCATATTTCAATATATATTGACAAGATGTGACAACAATGGTATAATTGTGTATCTGTAGTTATCTAATTATGGATGTTTTGTGAATTCGAGACTTTTATAGGGGATGGATAATGAAACGATTATTAATTTTACTTTTAATTTCCGTGTTGCTGTTACCACTGTGTATTACAGTTGATGCGAAGACCTATGTTCCGTCACGTACGATTAATCTTGTCTATGATGACTCGGGTAGTATGATCAGAGTTGAATCTGACTATGTCGATACCTGGTGTCAGGCTAAATACGCTATGGAGGTATTTGCCGGGATGCTTGGTGAAAACGAAACTCTTAATATCTACTATATGAGTGATTTTGCCGAAGGCGATACAGGGGCACCGCCAAAGCTTTCGCTTAAGGGTAGCAATGATGCCAAGGTCACCGAGGCCAACGTCAAGAATATTCATGATCTTATCACTAATGCATCCAACACGCCCTTTTCTTCTGTCAAGCAGGCTTATGAGGACCTCAAGAACGTAACTACAGATGAACGTTGGCTTGTAGTATTGACAGACGGTGAGTTTAACGATGCAAGTAATGACCGTGTACAGAATTATTTCTATGAATGTGTTGCCGACAATAAGACACGTGTTATGATGCTGTCAATGGGTCCGAATGCCGCGGTAATAACACCCGACAATAGTAAGCACATCTATTTTGAGAAGGCCGATACAACAAAGGATATTCCTGCAAAGCTTACAGAGATATGCAATCGCATCTTCCAAAGTAATGCGTTGGAAATAGACAGCGACAATACGATAAACTTTAATGTTCCTATGAGCCAACTTGTTGTTTTTGCCCAGGGAAAATCTGTCAAGATTGAAGGTATAACCGCCTCTGACGGCACGGCGATAAAACCCTCGTCTAACGTGCACGTTAGGTATAGCGAAACAGCCACCAATGATACGTATTATCCGGCAGACAAGGTTAAAATAGCTGATAATCTTTCGGGATACGTTGCCACCTTCAATACCGATTTTGCGTGTGGTGAATATACAGTAAATGTCAGTGGAGTCGAGGATATTCAGGTATACTACAAGCCTAATGTTTCGATAGCTGCATATCTGTTCGATGCTGATAACGAAGAGGTAACCGGAAAGGATAACATTCCTTCCGGAACTTACCGCATCGAGTTCGGATTTGTTAACGGGACCAACGGCGAGAAGGTAACAGACACATCGCTTCTTGGAGATATAGAATATTCATCCTCTATTGTAAATACCGTTAAAAGCGGCAAAAAAGAAGAGTATTCAGCAAATTCAGGGGATACAGTAACGATAAAGGAGGGCAAGCTCGACATTGCCGTTACTGCAAAATTCCTTGAGTACAATACTGTTGATGCCACCCTGTCCTTTGATGTATTCAAAAGCAAGGACCTTTTATTCACTATTGACCGGACACCGGTATATACAGTCAGTACACAAGGCCTTGAAAACCACAATGATGCGATTCAGGTCAGTGTAAAGATAGACAGTGATGAAGGTGTAGTTGATCTTAGCAAGACACAGCTTGAACTTCTTGGAATGCCTGAGGTTTCGACAGATGCTGAGGAAATAGAAAAATTCAAAGTTGAAAAGGGAGATAAACCAGGCACATTCCTTTTGTATCCTGTACTCAAAGATACAAATGAGTATCACACGATTAACGGTGAGATTTCCATCAAAATCAAGGGTGAATTTACTGAAGGACTGTCAAGTGCACAGGGAAGTAAGGAAGGTAGCTTTGAGGTTAACAATACAGTAACCGCAAAGGACAGGATAACTAAGTGGCTTGAGGAAAACTGGCTCAAATTGACCATCTGTCTGTTACTTTTGTTTCTTATTCTCGGTTACATACCGCCCTTTAAGAAGTATCTGCCACGCAGACTGAAAAAACGTCCGGTTATTGAGTGCAGCGCAGAGACCTTTGCTGTCAAGGACAAGGAGGTCCACGGAAAGTATCAGCGTAAATTCGTAACGACGCTTATTCCTTATAAGGCAGAAACAGGTTACGTTGTATTTTCACCGTCGCCCTATAAGAAAACTGCGCAGATTAAAGCAGCAGGTGGCAATGGTATGTACGTAACGAATATGAAGATGTTCGCAGGAAGAGAGGAGATCTCTTTTAACGGAATGACTATAGAAGAGGGAAGAACAAAACCGTATCGTATCGGTTCAAACTCTACGATTTCCCTTCGTTCACCCGAATACACTTATACATGTTATTTAAATCGATAATATAAGGAGAAGAATTATGATCGCACCAACATTATTAGTAGGTCTCGGAGGTACTGGCTCCAAGATAGTATGTCGTGTTTCAAAGATGGTAACAGAGGAACAAAGACAAAGGATCGGTTTTGCTGTTTTTGATACTGATATCAATGAGCTTCGCGAAATCCGTGAGGCAAACCCCTTTATCAAGACTATACAGACTTCAACAAAACTATCGGTCGGAGAATATCTAAACATTGATACTCATGCGAGAGATACCTGGTTCCCGGTTAATGCTATCCTCAACAGCAAGACTCTTACAGAGGGCGCAGGACAGGTTCGCGCAATTTCAAGACTTGCACTGGATACCGCTATCCGTGCAGGAAACATGGAACCTCTCCATCAAGCAATAGAGGATCTTTATAAGCTGGAAGAGGAGCAGTCTGATCAGGCTCTTCGAGTTATCATCGTCAGTTCACTTGCCGGTGGTACCGGTTCCGGTCTTATTCTCCCCGTTGCTATGTATATTAAAAATTTCCTGTCAACAAGATTCCAGCAGAGTGCAAACATAACACGTGGTTTCTTCATTCTTCCTGAAGTGTTCTATGAGGTTATACGCGGACAGGCAGAACGCAATAATCTTAAATGTAATGCATATGCTACCCTTCGCGAGCTGGATGCTTTTCTTATGAAGGGTGATGCAACTCTTCCTGACAAGTATGCTGATTCGGTAAAACTTGAATTTCCCCGTGTAGGTTCTGCCGAATTTGAAGAATATAACGTAAGACCCTACGATTTCTGCTTCCTTTTTGATGCACAGAATACCGAGGGTAAGAAGCTTAATGACTTCAATCAGTATCTTGATCATGCCGCAAACTGTATTTATTCTCAGTCTATCGGACCTATGAACAAGCGTAGCAACTCCTCTGAAGACAACACTATCCGTGAGCTTTGTGCTGAGCAGGGACGTAACCGTTATGCAGGTGCCGGCAGCTCTATGCTTATATACCCCGTTGAGGACGTAAAGGAATACATTGCGCTCAAGTGGACACAGGAATGTGTTTCCGATCAGTGGCTCGTATTTGACCGTATGTATAAAGAAAAGTGTATAAATAATTCAGAAATGCGCAGCCAAGGCTATGCTGTTAAGGATGCAAATCCGTCTACAGATTACATTGAATCGATCGATCAGATGGCTAAGCAGAAAAATCCCTTTGCTATGTCTATCGTTAATCAGTGTACTATCTTTGATGAGAGTGGTCTTACAAAGGAAGGTGTGCGTTGGGAAATGTACGTTGCAAACCTTAAAAAGTTTGTAGAAAACAACGCATCCTCCGGACAGACAGACCTTGACTCCCAAAAGCAGAATGCAAAGCTCGGTATTGATGAGATCAAGGGCGGCACCGAGGTTTGGGCGGAGTTTCAGGATGCATTCAGGGAAATGGACAAGTACCGTGCTATGGTTACCAAACGTTGCGAGGATACTGCTCGTACTATTGCTTATGCGATATTCAAGGCTAAGAATGATTCAATAACCAAGGAAAAGCATAATTATCAGTTAGAAACATATCTTCGCGACGGAGAGGGAAAATTTATTCATCCCAATGCTGTAAGATTCTTCCTGTATCAGGCATTTGAGCTGCTCAAGAGCGAGAAAAAACGAGTTGATAAGAAGATCCGTGACGTTGAGAAGTTCTTCGAGGATTTCAAAAATATATTCGATGACCCCAAAACCGAGGATGAAGAAGGCATAGACCAGCTTGCCGACCGCCGTATCAGTGTTGCTAACAAGCTTGGTAAAATGACCGGCGACCAGCAAGACATGAAGCAGAGCTTCTATACATATATGAATAAGGTGGACGAATACCGTGTTAACGGGATACTAGCCTCTGTTCTTGAAGAGGGTATCAGTTATGTAAGCAGTCTTTGCGATGCATTCCAGAGTTTCTATCTCTCCTTTGAATCAAAGATCAATAACATCAAGAGAAGAATTTCAGTTATCTCCAAGAAGTACAACCATACCTCAGGTAAGACTGCACGTTACGTATGTGCTTCTAAAGAGTGCCTTGAAAAGCTTGTTGAAAAGATGCCTTACACAGGCAGTGCTGTTGCCATTGACGGTGATCTGGCTGATGATATCTACTCCAAGGTGCGAAATTATTCAATGCTTAAGGATAAGCCCGATAATAATGGCTATTTTAATGCTATTTTTGAAAACGGTATCATAGGATATTTCAAGAATAAACTTATGCAGACTTACGGTGATGACGTTAATATGGACATCATTACCGCTCTTGAGAAGGAAGTTGAACTCGAACAGGGCGAATGCGATCCTGCAAAGGTTGAAATCTACGTTAAGCATGTTATCGATGAAACCAGAAAACTCTCAAATCCTTTCATCGAGAGACCTCTCGGTGAGCAAAAGAGTCCTATTTCTGCCTGTGCATACAATAACAAGCTTGATCCTCATGACGATTCTCCCAAGTCCGACCTTATATCAAAGGAGCTCAAAAATTATGGCGGTACTGCAGATGAGGATATTCCTCTTGGAATGATTATGTTCTATCAGTCTATATACGGACTCAGAGCAAACAGACTGTCTAAGTTCACTCCCGCCGACGAGAGCGGCAGAGGTGAGGGTGAATACTTTAAGGCTTATTACGAGCTTGTAAACAAGATTAAACCCAAGTCTGACAAGACTCCGGTTATTACTCCTCATATCGATCGTAACTGGCATATTATTTCTGCTATTCCCGATCTTGATGACAATAATCAGAGGGCCCAGGAAAACAGAATCTATTCAGCGTTTATGCTTGGTCTTATTTTTGATATGATCAAGTATTCCAAGATTTCCGAAGGTAAATATCTTTACAGGCTTGAGATTAAGGGCTGTAAGGCGGAGGAGTTTGTCGTATCTAACAGAACACCCTGCGATAATTTCTATGAGGTTCTCGATGCTCTTACCATTAACCCCGTTATCGTTAACTGTATACTTAATTCTGCCAAGCGAATTTTTGAGAAGGAGATTAATGGTACAGGCAAGGTTAGCTTTGAAACCAGTAAGATGAAATCAAGACTGGATACCCTTACATTGGGTGAATTCAAAAAGTCTGACGTCACCCTGTTTGACCTGGCTACACTTCTTAAGGTGTCCACCCCTTCCGCTAACTTTGATAAGAACTTAGGTGCTGATATTATGAAGGTTATGCTTGATTCAGTCTACGAATATATGAAGCTGATGACACTTGAAAATGAGCTTGATAATGTATACGGTAACTTTGTTGTTGATCAGTACAAGAAGTTTGATGTAAATATCGATTGGTATCTTGATAACTGGAAGGATAATTTCAGTGAATATATTGACGATATGATCCGTGTTGCATCAGAATCCCTTGAGGACAGAGATCTTGACGACCTCTGTGAGGTAATCAGACTTCACCGTAAGGCCGCTACGGAAAAACGAGGCTAAAGCAATATCCCAACAAGGAGGTGACGGTTTTTGTTCACTGTCATCATGCAAAGCAAGCGCTGTAGTGACTTGATGAGAGACTATAAGTTTTTGTTCAAACCCTTTTTAGATGAAGGGTTGATAGCTTTTTGCGACTGGAATGAGTCAGGTACGGACGTCCAATCGTCCGTACCCGACCTATACAATCTGGTCAAAGGAAAAAATGATTGGCGAGCTATAATTATCAACACAGATTCCGTATATGATTACAAAGGGGTGTTTGCACCCGACAAAACCAATCCCTTTGATTATTCATCTGTTGATCAAAACGAACTTCCTCATGAAAGTCCTGTTCCTATAGTGCGGCTTACACATATCATTGGCGGATACTCAACCTTCTGTAAGAAGGATTTTGAAAAAGCTTTTGAGTATATTGATGAGGCAAGCGGTGAGAAGGTACGTGTACCTGAATCCCGGCTTACTCAAGAAGAGATACATAGCCTTTCAGAAAATTATTATGAAACCCTGAACGCGGTTTATATTGAAAAGGAAGACGATCCGACAACGCTAAAGCTGCAAGAAAGCTTGTGCGACAAATATGCGTTCAGTGACATAAGACCTTCGGAAATACTGTTGATTTCTACGAGAAAGAAACCCGGAGATAACGAAAGGGCCAAAATTATTGAGTCCTGGAAAAACCATCTGGAGATGACAAGCTCCGCTTTTTGGGAGAAGAATAGGTATCCGAATAATTGCCGTTTTCTTTTTTATGATATTACAAATTCAGATAATTCACTTTATCATAAGGAACTGACAGAGTTTTGGTTGTCTGTGCTTACCGTTGCTATTAACAGAATAACAGCAAGCACCCTGCAAGCGTACCGTTTGTATAAGCTTCATATTGACGTTTCGAAGCAGGAACTTACGAAGTCGCTTAATCTCCACCTCAACAAGATGAACTCTGTATATACCTTTATCAGGGAGCAGCTTCTGCTCAGACCGGTATATACCTTTGATGAGGAGGAAGAGGTAGTCGGTCGTCAGGTTATACCTGTAACTATCGAAAAGAGCGAAGGTAAAGAATTGTTTATGAATTTCGGAGGGGTAGGTCTCTGTAGAGATTGTCCTGATGATGATTCAACCTTCTGGAGCTCACAGTTGCGTGCTAAGAAGGATAATCTTAAGCGATATCTCAAGGCACCGCGACGTGTTATTGATAAGGCTGCTGCAAAGCTGAAGGTAAAAACCGAGAGCTTTACCGGTGAGTACTATGAGTTGGATAAATTTCAGCTGGCGGATCTCAAGGAATACCTTGACGAGCTTGAGGACAAGGTAATGACAGCAGGTGTTGAAAATGTCATTGACAAGAAAAAGGTCAATGACGAGATAACTGCAATAGACAAGAAAGTACGTAGAGAAATAACCTACAGGCTTGATAAAAAAACGGCAATCATTGGTGGTTTATGTATACTTCTGATAGTATTGTGCGGTTATATTCCATACCTTCTTCAATCTTATAAAATCTCAGAAAAGTATTTTTTTGCCGCAATTGGTCTTACAGCCGGTGTTCTCGGGCTCTCGGCTCTTGGAGGCATTGTTGCACTTTTAATACAGCGAAAGAAGATTGTCAGGATCATGAAGAAATTTAATGATCTTATGAGAAGTGTGTCTAATAACATAAGATCGTATGCGTTGAGATTTGAAAACTATTTTTCGGATATTTGTACCTACATGAAGGGGCGCTCTATCTTAGACGGAATCAATATGCGTAAGGAGAACGCTATGTCAAACTACAGTCTTCTCAATGCGCATAAGCAGGCACTGCAGCGGTCGATTGAAAGAGATGTTGAGTGGGTACGTTCATATGGTATAGACCGTGTTGATGAGATAGTTCCTACTGTAACCGCATTTTTCAATTCTAATATTGTTCCCAAGGAAAATTCGCTCTATTATTTTGAAGCAAACTATGAAGAACTGGATATTCCCATCAACTCTACCGGTGATACCGTTACCGCTCCCTATAAGTTTGTGGAAAAGCTTTGGATAGAGCGTGAGGAGATATTCGATGAAGAGGAGGGGAATGCGTAACTATGCAAAAATTTTTATATGTTTTGAAAACTGTAGCAGGCATTCTGCCCTTTGTTCTTTTGTGTCTTGCCAACTTTAAGATTAATCTTAATAAGGCAAATCGCTCAAGACAATTTCTCTTTCCTTTTATAGCTTTGCTATACGGCATATTGGGAATGAGGTTTCTTGATAAGATCAATATTCTTCTCGAACGTCTTTTTGATCTGCTGGTGATCAATTTACCGATACTTCAGAAGATTTCATGGAAACCTATTTCCACGTATGTTCTCAATACGGCACTGATTATTGGGTTTATTGTAATAAAGCTGTTTCTTATGCCAATAGTCAGCGGAATATGGAAATCAAAGAAGGTATCCGAATATACCTCGGGTTGGTTTTATGACCGTGAGGAAGACGTAGACAAATGGTTGTTAAAGCCTTATTTTGCCAACTTCAGAGGCTATGTGAAAGGCTTTTTCATAGCCTCCTTTGTAGCGTCTATCGTTGTGTTTGTGATGTCTCAGAACTTTCCTAAGTCTGTATTCTTTAATGCGACATTCTACCCGGTATTTGGAATTCTTGTGCTTTCCGAAGTGGTTTTCTTCCTTTCAGGACTTACAAAGTCCGAATTCATTGAGGTTGTTCTCGGTGAAGATGAGGAATCCTACACTACTGCTAACTACGGTGTCTTGAGACAGATACTCAGAGATCTGTTCGGAGACCGAGTTATGTATGAAAATACTCTCGATTCATCAGACGGTATAAGCGATACCTTTGATGAGCTCGATGAGATGGCACGCAGCGAAGATGAAAATCTCAACCTTATCGGTGCATATTTTCTGAATCTCAAAGCTAATGGTGTTGAGATCGATATAAATTATGTAAAAAGTTCGGTAAATTTGCTTAATGGTAAAAGCAGCTTGTTCTGTAATCCCTTTTATCGTGATCTCACTCCCTATATTACTCTTGCGGTAGTAAAGCAACTTATTAGCTACCGTAAGTGTCTGTTTATTTTAGGACGAGACAGTTCCCTTGACGATGTAAAGGATTGGATTGATTCCGGACTTGAACAGTTTTCTAACACAAACAGTTTATGGCAATCCAAGGTTCTTGATGAGTACGGAAATGTAAACGATGTCGGTATTATAAGATTCAGCGATCTGCATAACCTTAAGATCCATCAGGCAAATAAGGAATTCCTCGAGAAGGTAGGATTTGTATTTATAGTTGAGCCCTCAAGGATCCTTGCCAGCGGTCAGATAGGGCTGAGCCTGCTTGTTAATAATTGTGAATCCTCTGATAAAGACATAGTCTACTGTGCGTGTGACAGAAACTGTGACGGACTGGTGGATGCATTATCCCATACCTTAAGGACCAGTATTACCGAGGTAACGGCAACTGTAAACGGTACAGCCAACACCTCTCATATGTATTGGAACGCAGACGGTAAGTATATGCACCATAAGATACTTCCCAACATATCCAGATACTTGGGTATTGGTACCGAGATTAATGCTGTTGCTATGAAGTATCAGATAGATCATACGGCATGGATAGGAAGTGAAAAATTTCCTGTTGCCGATATGAAATGGATAGCAGGGCAGTACCACAGACAAATTTGCCGTTATGCCGATATACCCGAAAGTCAGGCTGCATTTGATCGTTCTTTTAACGTATACTCTAATATATGGAGTGCAGAAAAGAGGGAAAATTCCTTCCTGGTTGTAGAGGATGAGTTCCAAAATCTCTTCGAGATTACCAGAGTTTTTGCTTCCAGGGCAAAAAATCAGGGTTTTATCAACATTATAAGTGAAAATTACCTACTCAGGGACTATATGCTTGATAACGTTGATGTGTTTATGTCTGACCCGAAGGCAATTCCCACTATAGTTCCTGACTTTGCCCGTACTGAACGTAATATGGTACTCAGGCTCATTATGATGATGGTATACGATGCAGTAAGCGAGGAGCGTATAGCTAAAGAGCTTATGCTTTGCGGTATCAGCTTTGAGGATCCATATCATACACTTAAGGAACTTATTCTCAAGCACTGCCGCGTCAGTGATGCATCCTTGAGTGTTAAGTTCAAGGAGGAGATCGAACTCGACTCACTTAACAGTATCTCGGTAAAGTATTACGAAATTAACGAAGCAAACGAGCTTTATGAATATGCTCAGCTGCTAAAAAATGCTTATTATATTGCCGAGGACGAAGAGGGTGAAAGTCATTATATAGGAGCCAAGCTTTACGGTCACATATTCCAGGCTATGCTTCCCGGACAGTTTATGACAAATGACGGTAAGTATTATGAGGTGCAAACTGTTACACCTTTTAACGGTGTAGTTGTTCGAAGAGCGGCTGACCATATTACTCAGCGTAAGTATTATAAGCAGTTAAGACGCGTTCATCTTGATAATTGGACTGATTCCACGGAGATGGGTAGTAAGCGTATTACCTCGGATATTGAGATTACACGCGGTTACGCTGATATTACCGTTGAAACAGACGGATATCTTGAGATGAATATGTACGGAGATCTTGCAAATGCGAAGAGTGTTGCCCTCAACGGAATTCCTGCAAGAAACTATCGAAACAAGAGTGTTCTTATGGTTAAATTCCCTGACGGTATTTCAGCACGTACACGTTATACATTGTGTCTGCTTCTGAATGAAATATTCAGGACCACTTATCCAGAGACACATCATTATCTGTCAGCGCTTACACCATATTCTGATGAGATGTATTCCGAGAATCTTAAGGATGCATTGTACAGGCTAAATGGTGATTGCGACAGTGACTGTATTTATATAGTTGAGGACAGTGATATTGATCTTGGTCTTATTGTCTCAGTAGAAAGAAATCTTAAGAGATATCTTGAGATAGTAGCAGAGGTTCTCATTTGGCACGAAAAGAAGATGGTCGAGGTGCCGGAGGACGATGACGAGACTGATAAGGAATTTGTTCCTCAGTTTACAAAGAAAAAGAAACCCGGTATACTTGAAAGAATAAAGAGATTTTTCGGAAGACGTAAGTCGGCAGAGACTGAAGTGGCCTCTGTACCCGAGGAAGCTTCAGAAACCGTGGATGTCCCTGAAATACAGGAACTGACCGAAGATACCGATACTGACGTAAATGAAGAAGGTATTGGAGAAGACGTAATTCAGACACCTGATGCCACAGATTCAGAATTGGAAGAAAGAAATACCGAAGAGCCTGCCCCCTTGTTTAACAGAACATCGAGGACACTCTATGATCTGGCGGATGAGGATATAGACGGTGAAGACGAACAGCTTGCCGAACCGCCTCGACCCACCGAGTACCAGAACAGATGCTTTATGAAATTCGGTTATGAGGATTTTGATGCGGTTCTTGATATCAGCGGAACGATAGAACTGCTGGTCAAACTTGGATTTGACAAGAACCCGCTTCAGCAAGTTCGCGAGAAGAACGATGAAGCTAAGGGCGATATGAGTGCTTATGACCCTCATAAATATGGTGTTCATTACTGTGATTTCTGCGGTGTTGAGCTTCTCGGTGGTGAGTATGACGTTCTTAAGGATGGACGTGAACGTTGTAACCGTTGTTCAATGACTGCCATAAAGAAGGTTGATGATTTCAGAGTACTGTATAAAACAGTGCTGAGAAATATGGAGGCTTTTTATGGAATTAAGCTTAATGTAGCGGTTAAGGTACGTACTGCAAATGCTAAGGTTATTGCAAAAAATGTTGGTATGAAGTTTGTTCCAACCCCAGGTTTTGACGGACGTGTTCTTGGTTTTGCAAGAAAGGATAAGACGGGATACAGCTTATATATCGAGAACGGTTCGCCTAAGCTGGCTGCTGCTGCAACTATTGCTCATGAGCTTACGCATATCTGGCAGTATACCAACTGGAATGACGCTGCACTTTCCAGACTTTACGGTAGAAAAAATATGCTTGAGGTATATGAAGGTATGGCAAAATGGGCAGAGATCCAATATCTTATGCTTATGAATGAAAAGTCATATGCAAAGAGACAGGAGATCACCACACGTATGCGTGATGACGAGTACGGCAGAGGGTTTATTATCTATACAGAAAAATACCCCCTGTGCGATGACTCCAAGGTCAAGCGCACTCCCTTTAAGGAGAATCCTCCGCTTTAAACATATAAAATGAACCGATACGCGGTATCGGTTCATTTTTAATTTTAGCAATTCGTAGAAGATTGAAAAAACGACAGGCAAAGCCTGTCGTTCTTGTCAATGGGCTACGAAAAAGATATTTTTGCTGTTTTTGCATATAATTCGAACTCTTACAAAACCGTTAGTTTTTAGTGAAATCGTTCGCTTACGCTCACGGTGAAATAATTTACTCCGTAAATTGTGAAATTTGATGCTATCGCATCAAGTGAAATTAAATCCACCCACTCGCCGTCGAGGCGAATTTCACACGCCGCAGGCGTATTT
>JAFQDF010000004.1 GCA_017416185.1 Clostridia bacterium | reverse complement strand
TTACACATTCTGCGTACAGTATAACGATGAGTCTTACAATTACTTTGTAATTACCGTTGAGTAAACAACCCATCGTGTGATTGCAAGCAGTATAAGCTGAACAACACCCGATTAGTGGGTGCAGGGTCTGGACCCTGCCTGCGTACAGTATAACGATGAGTCCTATAACTACTACGTAATCACTGTAGAATAATTAATTGAAGAAAGCAGCGGAGAGATCCGCTGCTTTCAACTTTAATTATCATTTATTCTTTATTTATTCATTAAACTTCAATTTGCAAAAGCTCAAAGCTTAAATAATAATGAATAACGAATAGTGAAGAACGAATAACGATAATGAATAAAAAACAGATGTTGCATTAATGCAACATCTGTTTTTATGAATTGAACACAGGCTTGGGATAGCTGTTCTTATCGGCTAATACCATTCTCATTATATCCTCATAACTTGACCATTCCACACGGTCTGATAAATGCTCGTTTATACGCTTGGCTATAAGCTCAAGCACGTCCATACCGGTACACAGACCGTTTGAGATAAGGCTCTGCCAATGGGTTATAAACAGGGGGTATCCGCCGCTTTCAAGCACCTTGATTATATCTCCGCCTTTGCCGTCGGCGGTGATATATTTGTCTGCAATAGAGCTTATAAACTCAGGGCTTGTATCGGTGGTATCAATAGTGTCCCAGATATAGTCAAAGGTGGTAGCGGGGATAGATACCACACAACGTTTACCGTCGTCATATTCTACCCAGGGCTTGGCATCCGGGACGTTACGAAGCCCTCTGAGATAGTACCAGCAGTTCTCCGAACCGTATACGTCATATACAGCCCGAGAAACCGACTGTACGTACTCGTCCTCTACCTCTATACCGAAGGACCAGGGAGAGGTACACCCGAGGGAGGAAAGTCCCGCCTCCTTAAGTATAGAAAATGCCTTTATGATATACGGGGTCAGTACACTTCTGTCCTTGTCGGAAGCCCATATACATTCGTTTACGGGGATCATTTCACCCGTTGTAACATCTACGGCATTGTTGTGGGTCAGCATTTCGGGACCTACGGAAAAATAGGGAAGAACCCTTTTCTTTACCGTATCAAGCCATTCCTTTAATTCTTCGTCAGGGAAGCCTTCGATTCCGTTTACGATATCTCCACGGTTACCCGGCATAGGAACAACGCTGAACTTACCCTTGATTCCGTATTTTTCGATGATGTCGCAGAAACGCAGCAGTGTTGAGTTGGGATTGTATTCTAAGATAGGACGTCCGTCCTCGGTGACGGTCTTGTTATGATGGGTATAGTAGACCGATATACCCGGTGCGGGATCGTCAAGGACAAGACAAATAGGTACTTTTTTCATATATATCTCCTAATAAAGCACCGCTACGCGGTGCTTTATTTATTCTTAATTATTAGACTCAAGACAGAGCTTAAGAAGCTCGTCTACGTGAGCGGTGGCTACGCATTCGTATGTATCCGAAGCACCGTAGTAGATCTTAACCTCGCCGTCGTCCTCAAGGATCATACCGCCGGGGAATATGGTGTTCTGTCTGAAGCCCTCGTCTGTCTCATAGGGCATATCGGGAGCAAGGAGAGGCTGTTTGTACATACCGAGGATCTTTGAGGGATCCTCAAGATCGAGAAGCATTATACCTCCCATATATCTGTGAGGCCATCTGGGTTCCCAGCCGTTCTTACCCCATTCGGGATTAGACTCAACGCAGTGGAAGGTGGTAAGCCAGCCCTTTTCGGTCTTTACGGGGGGAGCCGCGGGACCGATCTTGTCGTTAGAGAAGGGCATCTTGTCATGACGCTGGATGTGCTTGATATCACCCCAGAACTTAAGGTCGGGAGACTTGGAGCACCAGATGTCGAAGCAGTATGCATCATCCGAATACATTGCCATAGGTCTCTCAAGACGCATATACATACCGCCGATACGCTCGGGGAAGAGAACCATATTACGGTTGTTGGGCGCAGACATAGAGAGAACGGTTGCCTTTTCAAAGTTATCGTCTACCTCTGCAATTACGCCCTGTATACCTCTCTTGGAGTCGGATGCCATACAGAGATAGGGCTTACCCTCGATCACGGTGATACGGGGGTCATAGAAACGTCCGATCCAACCGTTACTTTCAGCCTTTGTCACAGGGCTGTCAAAGAGGTGTGTCGTTCTTACCTGCCAGTTGTCGATACCGTTATCCGATACTGCAACGCCGATGGAGGTTGCGGGGAAGCATCTCTCCTTTAAGAACCTTTCTTCGTCGGTGCCGTAGTCATTACGGAATACCATTACGTACTTGCCGTTGAACTTCGTTACGCCTGCGTTGAATACAAGAGTGGACTCGTAGGGCATATCAGCAGGAGTAAGGATAGGTCTCTCCAGCTTTTTGATACAAGGTGCGCTCTTGCGAATGGGGTGAAATATTGCCATTGTTATTATCTCCTTTAATTTAGCTTCTATTTATAACCTGCTCGTCGAGCCAGTTGTTGTTTATGCAGTAGTCGATAAGATCGTTTACGTTTGCGGTTGCAAGACACTCATAGGTATCCGAAGCGCCGTAATAGAACTTGACCTCGCCGTTATCCTCAAGGATCATACCGCCGGGGAAGATAACGTTCTGTCTGAAGCCCTCGTCTGTTTCGTAGGGCTTTTCAGCAGCGATAAGAGGATACTTTGCCATATGGGTGATCTTTGCGGGATTTTCAAGGTCAAGAAGCATAATACCTGCGGTATAGCGCAGCTTCCAATGATTTTCCCAACCGTTCTTGCCGCGGCTATCGTCTACGTCAACTGCGTGGAAGGTGGTCAGCCAGCCTTTTTCCGTCTTAACGGGGGGAGCGCCGGGACCGATCTTGGAGTTGGTAAAGGGCATGGTACGGTCATCAAGCACAAGGGTGGAATCTCCCCAATGGATAAGATCGGGGGAGAAGGAGCACCATATCTCGTGATACTCGCCCATCATAGGTCTTTCCAGTCTTACGTATCTGCCGTTTATCTTCTCTGGAAAGAGAACCATATTGCGGTTGTTGGGTACCGACATAGAGATAACGTTTACCTTGGTGAAGTCATCGTCAACGGTGGCGATACAGCCTCTTACACCGTGCTTGGTGTCAGCTGCGAGACAGAGATAGGGCTTGCCCTCGATAATCGTAATACGGGGGTCATAGAAGCGGCGGATCTCTCTGCCCGATTCTTCAAGAGTCTTGTGGTTGTCCATCAGATGATAAGGCAGGACCTTCCAACCGTCAACGCCGTTATCCGATACCGCAACACCGATAGAGGTGCCGGGCATATGTCTTTCTACAACGTATCTTTCAGGCGTTGTGCCGTAATCGTTACGGAATACCATAATATATTTACCCTTGAACTTTGTCACGCCTGCATTGAATACAAGCATAGACTCATAGGGCATATCAGCCGCTGTTAATATCGGCTTATCAAGCTTTTTAAGAAAAGGTGCACTTTTCAGTATAGGTGTTACGATTCCCATAAGTATCTCCTACGTACATATTTATTTTATTATAACGGACTTGTAACAATATTGCAATATATTTAGAAAAATAAATGCTTCATTATAGCTTCTTTTATTTCGGTCATACCTTTTGGTGTGGGATGACCGTCGATCTTTTCTATATGATCGAAGGTTATGTACTCTATATCATAGTGGCGGCAGGCTGTTTTTATGCCCTCGGTTATAGAGTCGGTAAGCTCTGTGTTTATAAGCCAATATATTTTGGTGTCGGGCAGAGCTTCCTTTGATCTTTTTATCATATAGCAGACAGCGGGAAGAACTCTGTAGAGATCGGCTTTTTCAAAGCCGTCAAACTGCACCTCGCCAACTTGCGCTCCGCACCAACAGTCGTTGGTGCCGCCGAAGATAAACAGGGTGTCGACGTCCTTGTTTTCAAAAAAGCCTTCGGCAATATATTTTTCCAGTCTTGCAATAAAGGAGTTTACGTCAGTGTTTTCTCCCTTGTAACCCGTAAACCCGACAGTAGAACCTGACCAACTGTCATTCATTATCAGCTTTGAACCGCTCTCACTTATCAGCTGATGCCACCAGGTCTGTTCGACACGGTTCAGTCCGTGGCAAGGCTCAGGCTCCTGCCAATAGTAGGCGGCGTAATGCTCGGGAATATAGCCGTGAAAGGTAGAATAGCTGTCGCCGAATATCATAACGTTCTTCATTTTGGTAACCTCTTGAATTGATTATGGTACGATTATATCAAAAATAAAAAAGTTTTTCAATAAGTGTGACAAAAGTCACAGAATAATAAAATCAAACAGGGTATAATATAATCACAAAAGAAAATAACTTCTGATAGGAGGATAAAATAATGTCAGTAAAAAAATTAAATCTTAACAACTTTGAAGACGAGATCCTTAAGCGCGACGGTGTTGCGATAGTAGACTTCTACGCAGATTGGTGCGGTCCCTGCAAGATGGTAGCTCCCGTGCTGGACCGTATAGCCGAAGAAAGAGAGGATGTGACCGTAGGTAAGGTAAACGTAGATTTGGACGGTGAGCTTGCGGCACAGTACGGAGTAATGAGTATCCCCACACTTGTCATCTTCAAGGACGGCAAGGAAATCAACCGTTCGGTCGGAGCAAAGAACAAGGCGGGAATACTCGCACTTTTAGGATAAAAAAAAGGAGCATCAGTAAGCGATGCTCCTTAATTTATTCTTATCTATAATTTTTATTCCGCCGCGATTTATCTCAAGGATAGAATCGGCCGCTAAATGCTTGAGCATACGGCTGACCACCTCACGGGCAGTGCCTAAATGCCGTGCTATCTGCTCCTGAGTCATAGCTATACGGCTATCACCGCTTGAGGATATCTCGTCAAGCAGGAATATTGCAAGGCGCTTATCAAGGCTTACAAACAACGCCTGCTGCATTACCCACATAACGTCGGAGAAGCGTTCTACCGTCTTTTCAAGGGCAAATATTTTCACCGACGGATTACGCTCACTTACCTCACCGAAGGCAGAAGCGCCGATCATATAACATTCGCTTGGCAGCTCTGAATCAAGGTATACGTCAAAGGTAATACTCTGTATAACGCAGGAGGCGGCAAGCATACACATCTCTCCCGGATTCAGGCGGTATAGGGTAATCTCCCTTCCCTCCTCGGAGAGTATATATAAACGCAGTCTGCCGCTTTTTAGTATATACAGACCCGTACATTCAAGATTGTTATGTACGTTTTGCCTGTCCTCAAAGCAGACGGCGGAGGTGTTGCTGCACAGTATTTCTTTGTCCTCTTGAGACAGATCATTCCAGAAGGGAAAATACTGTCCGTAAAAATCGTTATATTTCATAATAAGCATCTCCTTACATAAATATAATACCACACCTCGAGAAAAAACTCAAGAAAAAGAATTTAATTGCAGGCTTTTTGCCGTCCTTATATATTTAAATGTTTTCACACTTGCCGTAGCCCTGAGGGGAGAAGATAATATCATCGTGGGATACGGTAACGAATATGCAGAGGAGGGCTAATCTGCCTCTGACAACTATGACAAAGATATTACGGCAAAGTTCATAAGCGTGGAAAAGAACGTAAAGGAGGTCAACGTTCGGCAGGTGCAAAAAATAAAGCAGCCGTTCCTGCACTGCCATAAGCTGTCGAAAGGTCGGTCAGATCCGTGAGAAAATATTTTTTGAGTATATATTCTGCCGATATGTTTCAATTTTCATATCAGAAACGATCCACGATTTAACCGATAAACATTCAAAAAGTAAAGCATTGCCGATTTACGGATAATGTTTTTTATTATTTAATAAAAAATTAAGTAAAAATGAATTTTTTAGTAAAAATATGTTGAATTTATAGTATTTATGTGTTAAAGTATATATAAGGTTGAGAGGATTTTATTATGTTCGCTCATATTTTAAATAACACTCGGATCGGTAAAAAATATGGAGAAAAGAATCGGAAAAAAATTATTTAACAAACAGACCAAAACAGGTAAAAAAGTGCTTATTATTACAGCCATGCTGGTTATTTTGGCAGTGGTTGTTTTTGCGTTTCTTATGCTTATCAATAGGTTCACCCTTGTTCTGACTGTCTCTGGAGATAAGGATTTTGTTTTGGAGTTTGGAGAAGAGTATATAGAACCCGGAGTATCTGCGGTTTTCAAGGGCACTGTATTTAAGAGAAAGCCTGTTGAATGTCAGGTAAACAGCATTTCCAATCTTGACGTTACCAAGGCAGGAAACTACCAGATAGAGTATTCTGCAAAATATGTGATGAATTATTTAATATTCAAAAAAGAGTTTACCGCAACCGAAAAGCGAACTATACAGGTGGTAGACTCAACTCCTCCGGTTATTAAGCTTCAGAATGACGGAAAGCATTTTACACTCCCCGGAACCCCTTATGAGGAGGAAGGTATCGTTGTTATAGATAACTGCGACGGAGATATTACCGCAAACGTTGTGTCAGAGGAAAAGGACGGTAAGGTATATTACAGTATCAGCGATTCCTCAGGAAACAAGGCAGAAGCGGTTCGAGAGATAGTTTACGGCGATCCCGTAGGACCTGAGCTCAAGCTTTTAGGCGACGGTCCCTTTGTAATAGCGGTGGGAGGAAGTTACCAGGATCCCGGATATATTGCCATTGACAATGTAGATGGAGATGTTACCGATAAGGTTGCGGTTCAGGGTAGAGTAAACACTGCTGTTGCAGGTGAATATACAATTACTTATTCTGCAACCGATACATTTGGCAACACTACCACACAGACCCGTAACGTTACCGTACGTGAAAGAGTCGCAGTTCCTGACGTTGTAGCCGGCAGTGAAAGCACTGTACTCTATTCAGAGCCTGCAAATCCCAACGGCAAGATGATCTATCTTACCTTTGATGACGGTCCCGGTGCACACACCGGAAGGCTTCTTGACGTGCTTAAGAAGTATAATGTCAAGGCTACCTTCTTTGTTGTAAATACCGGATCTCTTGATATACTGACACGTATGCAGCAGGAGGGCCATACAGTGGCAATGCATTCTGCTACACACAGCTATGAAAAGATATATGCAAATGAAGATGCATATTTTGAGGACCTCTCCGCTATTGAAAATGCTATCAAGGATAAGCTGGGTGATTTCAGAAAGATTCTCAGATTTCCCGGTGGCGGATCAAACGCTGTAAGTAAGAGGTTCAACGAGGGAATTATGACCCGACTTACCCAAAAGGTCAAAGAACTGGGATACCGTTATTACGACTGGAACGTTGATTCTAACGATGCAGGCGGTACAAAGACTGCAGACGGAGTGTTTAATAACGTTACCTCACGTATTCCTTCCAACCAGTATAGTATAGTGCTTCAGCACGATATCCACAGCTACAGCGTTGATGCGGTAGAGCGTATCATTATTTGGGGACTTAAAAACGGATATTCCTTCAGGGCTTTGAGTGAAAGCAGTCCTATATGCGAGCATCATTTGAATAACTGATTCAGCTTTATACGTCGGTATTTTCGCACAAAGCATCGTAATGATAAAAATTTCTTGAATATGTTCTGTTTTGATGATAATGTCGCCGTTATAACCGGCGGTGCAAAAGGTATCGGTAAATGTATCCGCGAGAGCTTTGAGGCAGCGGGTGCAAGAACTGCAATAATAGACCTTCTTGACAATGATTATTTTACAGGTGACATAGCTGATAAAGCTGTTCTTGAAGCCTTTTGCGACAAGGTTATTTCCGACTTTGGTCATGTAGATTTTCTTATTAACAATGCAGCACCGAAGATGTGCGGATTGGATAAGGGAAGCTATGAGGATTTCGAATATGCCTTAAAGGTAGGTGTTACTGCACCCTTTTATCTTTCAAAGCTGTTTACACCCTATTTTGCGGAGGGTGCGTCTATAGTGAATATTTCCTCCTCACGTGACCGTATGAGCCAGCCTCAGACCGAGAGCTATACCGCAGCCAAGGGCGGCATCTCCGCACTTACCCACGCAATGGCGGTAAGCCTTGCGGGTAAGGTAAGGGTCAACTCGGTTTCTCCCGGCTGGATAGATAACAACTATACGGTATACAAGGGTCCCGATGCTATACAACAGCCTGTGGGCAGGGTTGGAAACCCGCTTGATATTGCCAATACGGTATTATATCTCTGCTCGGATATGGCAGGCTTTATTACAGGAGAAAATATCTTTATCGACGGCGGTATGACTAAGCAGATGATATACCACGGTGACCACGGTTGGATATTGAATCAATAAAAAACGGCAAATGCCGTTTTTTGTTTTTATATGTCCTGTTTTTTGGACACAAGCTGTGGTATAATGTTATCAACAAAGAAAAAGGAGAACAAATATGTTTGACAAAGGATTTTTTGGAGGTCTGTTTGACCTTAACGGTGACGGACAGCTTGACGCTATGGAACAGGCATTTGACCTTGCCGCGTTTGCACAGGTGATGGAGGAAACAAAAAAAGAAGATGACAATGATGATTGACAGTATTTTATATAAAATAAGATCGGTCATCCTCGGTCACGCAGTAGCGGATGCACTGGGTGTTCCTGTCGAGTTTTCATCAAGAGCAGAGCTCGACACTGCTCCTGTAACCAAAATGGAGGGTTTCGGTACCTACAATATGCCGGCAGGCAGTTGGTCGGATGATACATCTATGACCCTCTGTGCCCTTGATTCTATAGGAAAGGGATATATAGATCATGTGGAAATAATGGAAAATTTTTGCCGATGGTTTTATACTAATGAGTATACTCCCACTGGGAAGTGCTTTGATATAGGAGGTGCCTGTATGCAGGCTATCGAAAAGTATAAAGCATTCGGACTGCCACCCCATATGTGCGGAGGAGAGGGCGAGCACTCCTGCGGCAACGGTTCTCTTATGAGGATACTGCCCTTTGCGTTGTTTTGCGAATACGGTGAATACAGCGGTAACTGGCTTGATATCATTCATCTCGGTTCATCCCTTACCCACCGTCACGAAAGATGCAAGGTAGGTTGCGGTATATATTCTATTATTATCCGAAAGCTTCTTTGCCGGCCGGATCAAGACTCTGTATATGCAGGACTTAAAAGAGCAAGCTCCGTATATGAGGGCAACTCCGAGCTTGATAAGTATAAAAGAATTTTTGAGCCTTCGTTTGCCGATCTACCCGTAGATGAGATCAAAAGCTCGGGCTATGTGGTTGATACTTTGGAGGCGGCACTTTGGTGTCTGCTCACTGCAGACAGCTATAAGGAGTGTGTTCTTAAAGCGGTAAATCTTGGCGAGGATACCGATACCGTAGCCGCCGTTGCAGGAGGTCTTGCAGGTGCACTTTACGGTCTTGATGCAATACCGACAGAGTGGCTTGATACCCTTATAAAGAGGGAATATATAGAAGAATTATGTGAAAAATTCTGTGCTGCGTTATGTAACTGAAAAAACCGAAGCGAATGCTTCGGTTTCATTTGTATAACAGGTATAAAGAAACAGCCATTATTACACTGCCGCCGGATAAACATATAACAGTGAGCAGATGCCCGAGATACTGGTGGATAAAGGCGGCTACTATGTTGAACAATCCTATTCCCATAATAAAACCGCCTAAAAATCCTAATCCCATAGGCCATTCATTAGGTGAGGGATTAACGCAGCTTACGTAGAGCATATATAGAATGATAGGCAGCATCAGTGCGGCAAGTCCGATAAAAGCAAGAACGTAGTATCCTACAGGATGCAGTTTTTTGAAGGTTTCATCCGACTCGGGAAAGAAAAATTCCCACTTGTTTTTGGGTGCGTTTTTGGTAAATCTCGGCTTTACCCTCAGATAATCCAAAAAGTATGCTTTTCCGTACTTTTTTCTGAAATAGTTTATTTCTCTGTAAAGCGAGTATTGATTTCGCAATCCCATATAGATTTCGGGGACGTTGTGTATTGTATCTGCAAAATCAAATATCTTGACGGGATCGTTTTCGCTTATTATCTGCAAAAGAGTGTCAATACAGTATAACAGTAGCTCGCGTTCATCCTTCGTGGAACGTGCAGATACAGTTTTTCGGGCATCCCTTATGTCGGCAAGAACATCCTCAAGCTCAAGCGAGTTGAAATTTCCCTCGGCATAGATCCTCCGTACAGTTACAAAATCCTGTTGTAATTTTTGATAAAAGTGTTTTTTCATAATAGTAACCTTATCTTGATTTCTGCTTTATTATATCATAAGACTTTGCTGTTATCAAGTATAAATCTTATTGACACATTTGAAAATATAGTATATTATTCTTTTATGGATACCATTGAACGTATAGAATTTGTAATCACCTATGCCTGTACCGGCAGATGTAGGCATTGTTCCCAGGGTGAGCATAGCAACAGGGGCAAGGTGATAGATGCTGATGCTGCGGCTGAGACGGTACGGAATGTTACAGGTAAGCATAAGATAAGATCTCTTATGACCTTCGGCGGTGAGGCTTTACTTTATCCCGAAGCTGTTTACCGCATACACTCTGTTGCTCGTAAACTCAGAATAGGAAAAAGACAGCTTATCACAAACGGCTTTTTCAGTAGGGATAAGGGGTATATAAAGCAGGTGGCATACCGCCTTTTTGAGTGCGGGATAAATGATCTTCTTTTGTCCGTGGATGCCTTCCACGATGAATGTATACCTCTTGAATACGTAAGGTTGTTTGCCGATGAGTGCCTGAAAAACAGTATTCCCATACGGTTGAATCCTGCCTGGCTTGGATCTTATGATAATCATAATTCCTATAACACAAGAACAAGGCAAATAATAGCAGAATTTAAGGAGATGGGAATAGCCGAGGGCGGCGGAAATATCGTTTTTCCAAAAGGAAACGCTCTTAAATATTTTCCCGAATATTTTGACGGCAAGAGTTATGATCCTTACGAGGATAACAGAACTGTGTGCTTTGATCCCGATTCTGATCTTAAAGGAGTCTTTTATCAATGAAATACATACTTATAACGGGAGCATACGGCGGTATAGGCAGAAGTACAGCCGAGCTTCTTTCAAAACATGGATATACGGTCCTTGCTCTTGATAAAAGGGTTGAGGAGGGAAAAGAGAAAATCATTCCATTAAAGGCGGATTTGTGCGATCCCGACAGCATAAAGGAAGCATTTGACAGGGTAAAAGAAATTACAGATGAGCTTTATGCCATAATACATTTTGCCGGGATATATATGCTTGATTCTTTGGTTGAGATAAACGAGGCTGATCTGCGGAGAATTTTTGATATCAATTTTTTTGGTGCTTTTAACATAAATAAGACCTTTATCCCCTTACTCAAAAAAGGAAGCAGGATAATTATGACCACAAGTGAGCTTGCACCTCTTGATCCCTTGCCCTTTACCGGAATATATGCGGTGACAAAGGCGGCTCTTGATAACTATGCATATTCGCTTGCTATGGAGCTTCAGCTTCTTGGTATAGGTGTATCGGTACTTCGTGCCGGAGCTGTTGCCACCGATATGCTGGGTGCATCCACCGATGCGCTTGAGAGCTTCTGCGAAAAAACAGAGCTTTATAACTGTAATGCAAAGCGCTTTAAAGCTATAGTGAACAGAGTAGAGGCACGTAATATTTCCACCGATAAAATAGCAGCAAGAATAAATAAGATATTACACAAAAAGCGTCCGAAATTTGCCTGTTCAATCAATCGTAACCCCTTGTTGCTTATGCTTGATATTCTTCCCAAACAGCTTCAGCTGAGGATAATTAAGCAGATACTGAAATAGAAAAGAACACCGTCCTTGAAAGGACGGTGTTTGCTTAGAAAATCAGACTGGCTTTGCTGTCCCACTTTGAGTAAAGGTGTCCGTCGGGTCTGAGGATCAGGTATTTAACGGCGGATTTATTTTTCTCCATAGACATTGAATCCTCGTCTACAACTACAGAGAATCCATAGTAATCATATCTTGATGCTCCGTACTCCAGAGTATCCAGATATCTTCCCTTTGCCAGAATATCCGCCTTGAGTTCCTCTATGAAATCCAGAGTTTTTGCGGTTACATTTTCTTTTATCCATTTGCTTTGATCGGTATCACTTTCCGCTGACCACAGGGCGCGGAAGGTTATTTGATCTGCACCGAGAGACCCACAGAGCTTCACTATGTTTTCCGAAGTATAATTATTATATTAAAAAAACAGGTTTGATAGGGGAAAAAGCCATGTTCATACCCCCGAAAAAACGCAATTGCACAGAAAAAAACGAAGTTCACATATGATTTACTCATTTTTATGACTTATAGGTGGCGGAGCGGATTTAATTTACTTACTTTTTCTGCAGTCCGTGTGAAATATTCCTCTGTAAACTTTTAGAAACAGGATGAATATTCAATGAGCAGTACAGAAAAAATGCAGGGGAGCGGAGCCGTAAATAAAAGCACGTTGTTGCAGCGGGTCAGAGGAAGTATGACCTGCATTGAAAAGCTCTCTCCCGACAACATCGCAAAGGTGGCGGAAGCGGGACTAAGTTACGAGCGTGTTCGTGATATTTTCAATGATGCGGGTATCGACATTGAAAAAAATATTGTGGATTCCACGCGGTTCATTTACAATGTCTACTACGCAGATTACTAGAGAGGGGTCTACTTTGATATCCATCTGGCTGAGGCAGCGCTTCTTGATGAACGCCTTGGAGTTGAAAAATCAAGGAGTTGGCAGAACTTCAGCGATTCCCAAATAAAAAACGAGCCACTCTGCACTGCTGCAGGGTGGCTCGTGCCTTTGTTATTCGATTTCAAGCCGTTTACTTGCCGGTAAGGCTTCTTCCTTCTTAGGCAAGGTGAGCTTCAGAACACCGTTATCATATTTTGCCTTGATTTCATCCGCCTTAACGCCGGAAATGTCATACTGTCTGGAGTAGGAACCGTAGGAACGTTCCATACGGATGACTTTATCTTTCTTGTCTTTTTCCTCGACCTTAGAATGTCTCTCGGCGTGAACGGTCAGGATGTCGCCATTGATATCAAGGGTAATATCCTTTTTATCAAAGCCGGGGAGATCAGCTTCAAGCAGGTAGTGGTCGCCTTCATCGGTGACGTCGGTTTTGAATTCAGCCAACGAGTTGCTGCCAAAAAAGTTACCG